>CAWLAJ010000001.1:0-55819 GCA_963854795.1 Deltaproteobacteria bacterium UBA4427
CCCGTCTCGACCGTTCGCTTGCAGGCCTCGACCAGAAGATCGGTCGTACTCGTGAGGCCGCGGCCCGCGAGCATCTCGCGGTAGCTGCCGTAAGCGATCTCCGGCTTGTCACCGAGGCACATGAGCGCTTCGATACAGCCGGTCGCCACGCCACCCCGAATCGTCTCCTCGACTTCTTCGAGGCTGTAGGTATGGGCATCTTCGTCGTCGGGCATTTTCGCGAAAGTGCAGTACGTACATCGATTGCGGCAGAGATTCGTGAGCGGAATGAACAGGTTTCGAGAGACCGTCACGCGATCGCCGGTGCTGGCGCGTTTGATCGCGAGTGCACCTTCGCAGAGGATTTGTCGAATCTCGTCTTCCTGGAGCCGACCGGCCAGGAGGTTCGCGCGCTCGCGTTCGAGCGGCTTCCCGGAAATGACCTCGGCAACCCATCGCTCGGCATCTGCCGGCGAGGCGAGGGAATCACTATGAAACTCGGCGTCCGCGCTGCTTCGCGAATCGCGAAGCGGGGAGGACGACGAGGCCAGATCGACTGTCGGCAATGGGGTCTCCAAAAGAGCCGGGGCGGGCGACGCCACGGCAATCATCACACAGCGGTCCGGGGGCCCGCAATCGAATCGCTACGGACCACCCCGGTGTCGGACGATAAAACCCGGAAACCCCACTCGCCCCGCGGGTACGCCAAAGAATCACACACGGAATGCGACCGCCAATACGTCAAGCGGCCTCCGAAAGAAGCCGAAAAGTGCTGGGCGTTCGGGCCGTCGCCCGTCGCCCAAACACCGCTTTTCGGTCGGATTTCGCCGGCTGTCCGGCACCTCCTTCGAAAAGGATCCGATGAACAACCCTCTGCGCAGTCTCGCCGGCCGAATCATCTTGCTGGTATTCGCCGCCACCGTCGTGAGCGCGCTTTCCGTGTCGTGGATCTCCGTGCAATCGCTCGATGGGTTTCTGCGCCAGAAGGTCGACCAACGCTTTCCACAGGTGGCGAGCCGGATCTCTCGCGAGCTCGACCAGTGGTACGCGCTGCGCACGAGGGAACTCGAAGTTTTCGCCGGGAGCAAGATCCTCTCGGATTCTCTCTCGAGCCTCGGCCGACCGGGGCGGCGCGGAACCCGCGCGCGAAACGAGGTGGATCAATACCTGCGCTATGTGCTCGACAGTTTTCCCCAATTCGAGCGACTCGTCCTCGCAACACCAGAGGGCCAGAGCCTACACGAGGTCGGCGATGGCGAACCACTCCCGGCCGTTCTCTTGGCCTCTCTGGTTCCGGCGATGGACACGAGCGTCATCAGTCGTGCCCGGCCAATCGGTGGCAGACTCGTCCAGATCGCATCCGTTCCGATGAAGGACGCAGACGATCGATCACTCGGGCGTCTTTTCGCGATGATCGATCTCGCCGGACTCACGTCGACTCTAGAGAGCGGGGAATTGGGCAAAACGGCCCGCGTCTTCATCATCGATGATCAGAATATCCTCTTGAATCCACCCGACGGATTGGACGCCGGGGCCCGGTTCTCGGTCGATGGAGAGGTCGGACGCAGCGCGGATCCCTTCGTCCTCGGAGTCATGCACTACGAAAACGTAGAGGGCATTCGGGTCGTCGGGACACAAGTCGCCTTTCCGCGATTTGATTGGACGCTCGTTCTCGAACAACCTTACGATGATGCCTTTGCACCGGTGCTGTCCTCGATCGGACGCGTTGCCGGCTTCAATCTCGCCATCGTCCTCATGGTCAGCCTGGTCGCCTCGAGGCTCGCACGATCCTTCGTCAAACCACTCGGTGAACTCTCCGCGGCGGCCAAGCGTCTCTCGGAAGGCGAGCGTGATGTCGAAATCGACGAGACGACTTTCTCCTCGGACGAAGTCAATGTACTGACGCGAACCTTCAATGAAATGAGCCGCGGATTGTCTCGAAACGCCCTCGAACTCGAAGAAAGTAATCAAGCCGTCGAGTCTGCAAATGAACTGCTCGTTGCCAAGAACGCTGAGCTCTCGAACATGAATCTCGTCCTGGAACAACTGTCGATTACCGACGGCCTGACCAAGCTCCACAATCATCGCTATTTCCAGGAAGCCTTCGCGCGAGAATGCAAGCGGTGTGCGCGCTCGAAAGAGCCCCTTTCCCTGATTCTGATCGATATCGACTTCTTCAAGAAATGGAACGATCGACTCGGTCACGCCGGCGGCGATGAAATCCTGCGACGTCTGGCCGAAGTCCTGAACCAGTCGGTTCGCGAAACCGACATCCTGACACGCTATGGCGGCGAAGAATTCGCCTTGATCGCGCTCAACACGGATCTAGAGGGCGCGACGGCGCTCGGCGAAAAGGTTCGCCAAGCCGTCGAAGCAGAGAATTTCCTGACGGATGTTCCGAGCGAAAAGGAACAGTTGACGGTCAGTATCGGCGTTGCCGACTACCGCAACGATCACATGGATCTCTTTGCGAAAACGGACGCAGCGCTCTACGAGGCGAAGGACTCCGGACGAAATCGGATCGTTGCTGCTTCTGACTCGGACTAACAATAGTCAGTTCGAAAGCCTGATCGGGAACGTTCCGTCCGCGAGCATCAGGGCTTCGGTGCTGCCGGACTCCCGATCTCGATTGAAGCCAGTCCACCGATCAATTTTCGATGCATCCATCCGGCAGGACCGCCACTGACTTGAACGAGTACCCACTCTCCCTCGTTGACCTGAGGGAAGACGGGGGTTCCCCGAGTGAGAACCGAGAGAACGGTTTCGTTGGTCGAAGGTCCCGCGCGAAGGTTGACACGGGCGCCACGAATGATCCGAGCACTTCCGTCGCGCGCCACGACCTGGGCCTCGTCGAGGATCGACTCGGCAACGCGTCGCGCGCGATAGACAACAAAGAGTGCCGCGCCAAAGCGACCTTCGTCGACCTGGCGCTCCGCTTCGATGAGCTTGATTCGCGCATCCTCGATTTCGGCGTCCCGCCAAGGCGCACGCGACGCTGCGCGTTCGATCTGGATGCGTGTCGGCGCCAGCGAAGAGACGGCGTCGGCGCGGGCATGGCTACCCGCCAACCCCGACTCGGCCTCGACGAGTGCGGCCTCCGCGGTCTAAAGATCCGCCTGAAGTCTCGAAATCTCTTGCATCAATTGCGCAGCGCGCTCGGTCTCGGCTTCACGAAAGCGCTGCGCTTGTTCGACATTGACGCGGAGCTCATCCGATTTGGATCTGCCGGATGACTTCGAAAAAGGATTGAAGGGCAGCTCGAGACCAGCACATCCGACCATCATGGTCGAGAGCACCAGAGCCGTGCTGATTCGAAAAAATCCGGTTGTCTGTCGATTTTCTGGCAAGTGATTCCCCGGTAGCGCCTCGGGAATCAGGTCGGCCGACTGCCCGAACGAACTCCCTACCCAACCCCGCGGTTCGCTTCAGACCCCTTGGGCTGGGTTCGCCAGCGCCGATGGGTCCAGATCCACTGGCCAGGCGACTCTCGTATTTCCCTTTCGATCACGGCGGTGACCTGCTGGACATTGCGCCGTAGGATTTCTTCATCATCAGAAGCTCCGGGCGCGAGCTGGAGTGCCGGTTGAATCCGTAGGCAATGGCTGCGTCCGTCGGGCGCTCGGCGCACGAAGGCCGCCAGGACTGGAATTCCCCGCGCGGACGCGAGCGCGAGCGGCCCAGAGCGCGTGTTGGCCGGTCGGCCAAAGAAGGAGACGAAGACGCCCTCCTCGCGGCGCGCGTCCTGATCGAGCAGGACAAGGACTTTTCGGCCTGCCTCGAGCGCACGAACGAACCGGATTCCCGCGCGTCCCATCGGGATCTGTTCGAGGGCCGGCGCGTCCGCGTCGTCGCCGCCTCGATTCGACGCAGCTCGAAGGCCGAGCATCATTTCCGTGAGTGCCGGCCGGCCGAGGTCGCGGTAGACGACGGAAATCGGAATGCCCAGTTCCGCAACTTTGGCACAAGCGATTTCCCAGTTTCCGTAGTGCGCGGTCACCATCAAGAGTCCGCCGGTCGGGCTCGCGCGCTCCGCCGCTTCGACATGCTCGAGGCCCTCGACCGAGACCCGTTCGAGCAATTCGCTTCGACGACGGCCGCGGAGGACGATCAGTTCGGCCAGACCGCGACCAAGATGTTCGAAGACCTCTCGGGCCCAGACTTCTCTTCGCCCCGCATCTTCATCCGGCAGGGCGCGACCCAACTGCTCGCGAACGCGCACCGCCCGTGGCGCACCGATGCGATCCCAGCACCGACCGGCCAGGGCGCCCATCGCCACACTTCGATCGATCGGGATTCGCTCGAAGACGAAGGTCAAGAAGGAGGCGAGACCTAGAAGAGTTCGATCGGCCAGGGAGAGGGTACGCGGCGACAAAGGGCCCGATTCCTGATTCGCCTCATCCACCATCAGCTCGGATTGCCGCGGCGCGCCTCTTCCAGTGTCGCGATCAGGCGAGGTCGCAACTCGGCGGGTTCGAAAATCTCACTGAGCGATCCGACGTCGCGTGCCCGCTCGACCGTATGCACCGAATCGAATTCAACCGCCATGGACGCTTGTTTTTCGAGAGTTACTTCGCGCAACACGGAGTCGAGGGCGATTCGATTCAGCTCGGAAGGATCACGCCGAACGGCCTCGGTCATGTCCTTCACGCGCGGATCATCGAGCGCCTGTGCGCGAACTTCCCGAGTGAATACGACGGAGGCCGCAGGCCCGCCACCGATCACGGAAGCATAAGAACCCGAGAGCGCGACCGCCTTCATGTTGTCGTTCAATTCCTGGGAGAACACGACATAGGCGCCACCGTGGTAACGCGAGACCACGGCGAAGTAGATCGGACCTTCGAAGTTGACCACCGATCGCGCAATCTCGGCACCATTTTCGAGCTGGATCTTTCTAAGGGATTCCGGGGAACCATCGAAACCCGAGAGATTCGCCAGTACGACGACGGGACGATTGCCGCTCGCAGCATTGATGGCCCGGGCAACCTTCTTCGACGATTGAGGAAAGAGCGTGCCCCCATTCCACGACTCGGGACCATCGATCGGGTGGTAGCCGTCTCGAGGAACGTTCTGACTCTCGATTCCGATGAGCGAAATCGGTTGGCCACCCACATGGGCATCCCAGATGATCGCCGTCTCGGCGCCCACCCATGCGCTCCATCGTTCGAGATGACCCCCATCGACATCGATCAGCGACGCCATGACCGAGCGCATCGAGAAGGGGCGTTTTCGGCCGGGATTCGCTTCGACGTCGAAAAGTTCTCCGACCGTCGAGATTCCGTTGGAATCGCCATTCTTGAGCTGGGTGTCGCCGATCGATCGCGATTTTTTGTCGCTGGTTGCGAACAGTCGCGGCCGCGATTCGCCTGGAACCACGTAGGTAAACTCGTAGTGCTCGTAGAGAATTCGATAGGCGTCTGCGAGGTTTCGGGCGAAATACTGTGCCTCGCCATTGGGGCCCATGATCCGTTCGAAGCCACCGATCGCGACTTCATCTTCCGCGGAGACGGCACCGGAGGCTTCGAGCGCCGCACGACCGGTGAGAACCATCGACGCGTTCTGCGTCATGATCAAAACGCCGCGCGTGTGCATCAGCATCGTTGCAAGGGCGTCGAAATAGCTCTGCGCACCCACGTTGATGCCCTGAACGATGATGTGGACGACGCCGCCCGACTGCGTGAAGGTCACGATTCGGCGAACGACACGGGCGGTCGCATCGAGATTCTCGGTGCCGCTATCCATCGCGATCCTCGCACCCGAAGAAATGGGCACCCATTCGAGTGGCACGCAAAGGGATTCTGCGAGATCGAAGGCGGCGATCATGCGGTCGCATTCGGGAGCCGACAAGGCACCCATATCCATGGTCGGATCCGAGAGGACGAGGACCCGCAGCATGCCCTCGGGCACTTTTTCAGTCGGCGTCCGAATCAGCCCGAAGACCACGGCGGATCGATTCTGCCCGTGAGGACGATCGGCGACACTCATCGCACGAGGCGCATCGCTTGCCGGATCGAGCTCGTATTCTTCGAACGTCGCGTCGGCGCCCGCACCGTCCTTCGATTCGCTCGTCAGCATCCTGACGATCTCATACGGATAGATGTGACGGCGGCGCCTCGCGGCGACGACCTTGCGCTGATATTCCTGAGTCGGAGCCAGGACGGAGTCGTGCGGTTCTCGCCAAACGACCTCCAGCTGTTCCCCGGTATCGGTGATGATCAATTCCCAGGGCACGGCCGGCTCGTCGGGATTCTCTCGATCGAGACGATTGAGCCGGACGAGCACTTTCTCGAGACCGAGGTGTCGGGTCGCGGGCGCGAGTCGCCGGGCGATGTCGGTCGCGACGTCCGGGTCGACGAAGATCGACGGTGCGACGAAGATGGCAATCCGATTCCATTGCAGTCGTCTTCGCGGATCGTGTGTCTGTAGAATCGTTCGCAGTCGCCGTGCCGCGCGATTGAAAACACGTTCGAACGTCGCAAGATGGTGATAGAGCTCGCGACCGGGCTCCGGCGACCGATCTCGGGCATCCGCCAGGACGAAGACCCGTTCGTCGCCGGGGGCATCGTGTGCACGCCCGTGAAAAGCGTAGATGCCCTCCTCGGCGTTTAGTCGCTCCAGGTCGAAAGCCTGATAGCGCTGGAGATCAATCCTGTCGGCGGTTTCGGGATGCAGATCGTAATGTTCGACCGCGACTTCGATTTCGCCACCCCGACAAACGAGTGTCCGATAGACATCCCCTTCAC
This sequence comes from Deltaproteobacteria bacterium UBA4427, assembly GCA_963854795.1. GTDB lineage: Bacteria > Myxococcota_A > UBA9160 > UBA9160 > UBA4427 > UBA4427. The sequence goes on from CAWLAJ010000001.1 coordinate 6,720, forward strand.
CATCGGGCGTCAAGACGCCGATCGTCAAGCGCCAGGCGAATACTCTGTCGCGATAGGTATCCCGAATGGCGCCGAGCGTCGCTTCCCAATCGAATTCCTCGCCCAACGGCATCAGGTATTCGAGTGCCAGTACAGGAGTTTTCGGGTCGTGCTCGAGCAGCGACTGCGCACCTCGCATGAGCCGATCGACCCATAGGCTCGTTTGCGCGACATCGCCGGTCGCGGCAAGGACGACACCCTTTCCGCGATACTCGACGCAGTGAATCGGCTCGCCGTCGACGCGAACACGCCGAAAGGCCACGGGCGTACTTGGCGCATAACGTCGCTGAACATGAGCGGCTAGCGCGATCGCCCGGCGATTCGTATCCGAACCACCGATCCAACGACCGACCCGCTCGAAGACGAGGCGCGGCGACGAAGCGACTTCCAGAAGCACACCGGTGGGCGGTGCGATCAAATCGACCTCGGCGGCGGCCAGCCACTCTTCCACCGTGCCAGATGATCGTTTCGCACGTTCTTCGATGCCCGGCTGCTGGAATACGACGTATGCCGATTCGAGTGCGGCGTCGGCGACCGCGTCCGTTACCTGTGGACGCATGCGAACGATCCGGTTGAGCGCGCGCGCCAGCCGATCATCGTCCCCCATGTAGATCCCACTCTGCGCGAGAGCCGTGATTCGTCTGAGGACTCCGAGAATGAGCGAGAGGCGAAGCGTCTTGGCGACCTGACAAGTCAGGATACGCAGCAGGGCGCGGCGAAGTGCATCGCTGGGTGCCAGATCATCGACGCCGTAATGAGACAGGGCGGATCGGACGAGATCGAGAAAGACCTCGTCGATCCCTGCGCCTTCCGCTTCGATCCGACGCAGGTACATGCGCAGGCGAGCACTGTTCGAGGGCCCCGATTGCCCGGAAATCGAAGCGCTCGGCGAGCGAATCGAAAGCAGCTCGACGTCGGCAAACGTCGTCACTTGATTGCGAATTTCCGCAAGCTCACGGCTGAAGCTCTCGGAGATCGTCTCCGGCAGCGGGCTCTCGAGAAAGGACGCCAGGGATTCCGCGCGATCGGGGTTCGCGTCGTAGCCAAGCAACACACGGCGAATCTCTTCACGCACCGCGTCGATCGCGAGGCGACGGGATGCGAGGTCCGCTCGGTCTGCTGCGGCGAGATCGGGCTCGCCGAGTTGCCGCACACCGTCCGAAAGGTCCTTCGGTCGAAAGAGCAAGGCCAGCGGATCGATTTGCTCGGGCAGACGAAGACGCTCACGCTCCGACTCGTCGCCGGATTCGGAATCGAGCTCCTCGATTATGAGAATCAGGTCTCCGGCGGCAACCTGCTGGCCCTTTTGAGCGAGAATTTCCTTGATGGTTCCCGAGACCGGCGCCTGGAAGCCGATCTCCATTTTCATCGCTTCGAGCAGACCCAGCGGCTCGCCAGCGGCGACGCTCTGGCCGACCTCGACCTGGATCGAGACGACCACCGCGGGCGTTCCCGATCGCACTTGCCCCGCCGTCTGCGAACCGAAACGAAAGGGATGTCCGTCGACTTCGAGTCTCAGTCCGCGGTCGTTCGCATCGTGAAGTATCCGACGAACACGGTCGTCGATGATCAGCCGACCGGCATGCTCCCCTTCCTCTCGCATCGTCGCGCCCACGGCCATCCCTTCGAGATGAACGCGGTAACGCCATGAGCCGATCGCATAGACCTTGAGCCGATAGCTCTCAGCACCAAAGGTGAGGTCGATTTGCTGACCGTCCGAAGACGGAAGCCGATCTGCCCCTCCGCGAGCATCCAGGATTCCGGTTCGCAGCGTCGCGCGGGTTCTCTGATACGACAGGATCGCCGCGGCCACCAGCGCGTCACGAGAGACTTCGGGATGCGATTGGACGACGTTCGCGCGTGATGCCGACCATCGATCGAGCCAACGCGTGTCGACCCCACCCTTTCGAAAATCATCACTGTCGAGAACGTCGAGCAGGTAGCCCTTGTTGGTTGCGCCGCCTTCGACCACGAGTTCTAGATCACGCAGCGAACAAGAAAGGCGCGCGATTACGTCGTTTCGATCATCTCCGTTCGAGATGACCTTCACGATCAGTGAATCGAAATCCGAAGAAACGAGCGAGCCCGTCACGACGCCGGAGTCGACGCGGGTATTGGGTCCAAGCGCGGGTTCGAAGAGTGCTATGCGGCCTGGCGAGGGCAGAAAGCCCTCGTCGGGATCTTCTGCGCAAATGCGGGCTTCGAGGGCCATGCCCCTTTGTTGGATGGAAACCTTGGCGATCGACTCGCCGCGGGCGATGCGAATCTGGAGTTCGACTAGATCGACACCCGTAATGATCTCGGTGATTCCGTGTTCGACTTGCAGACGAGGATTCACCTCGAGAAAGAAGTAGTCGCTGCCCGTCAGCAGAAACTCGACCGTTCCGACGCCGTGATAACCCACGTGCTCGATCAAGCGGACGGCGGCATCCTCCAATCGATCGAGCAATTCCTTGGACAAACCGGGCGGCGGCGCTTCCTCGAGTACCTTCTGATTGCGTCTCTGGACGGAACAGTCGCGACAACCGAGCGACATGGCGTAGCCATGAGTGTCCGCTGCGACCTGCACCTCGATATGGCGACCATCGCGAACCATCGCTTCGACGAAGAGCGCATTGTTCCCGAATGCCGAGCCGGCCTCGGACTGTGCCGACCGAAAGGCTTCTGCCAGTTGGGCGGGCTCGTCGACCATGCGAATACCGCGTCCCCCGCCCCCGGCCGTCGCCTTCAAGACGACGGGAAAACCGATTCGCTTGGCGTGTTCGAGTGCATCCGCTTCGTCAACGAGCGCGCGACCACTCCATTTGGTCACAGGAACGCCGGCTTTTTCTGCCAGTAGCTTGGCAGTGATCTTGTCGCCAAGTGATCTCATCGCGCTAGCACTCGGCCCGAGGAAGACGATGCCTTCGGTGGTCAAGCGATCGACGAAGGTCGGGTCCTCGGCGACAAAGCCCCAGCCTGGCCAGACCGCGTCGGCGCCGACCGATCGCAACGCGGCCAATACGGCGTCGTGGTCGAGATAGGCGGCGACCGCTCCGTTCTCCGCCGAAAGAGCCACCGCCCGATCCGCCTGCCGCACGAAGAGTGCGTCGCGATCCGGCGGCGTGTAGAGCGCGATCAGTTCCAGACCGCCCCCTTCGGCTTCACGAAGGCTCTTGGCAGTTCGCAGACATCGAACGGCAGCCTCGCCCCGATTCACGATGGCAAGACGCTCAATTCTTCGTAGGATCCCCTTGGCGCTTGTCATGCTGTGCGTACTCGCGTCACGACGGAGGGACGCGTGGACTGCTGGCTTGCCAGAGACCGCTCATCCTTCTCTGAATGCGATTCGAGGCCCATCGCATAACCAACCCATTTCCCGTGATGCGACAGCGATAGAGACAGGTCGGTTGGGGCGTCGTCGAAGACGAGGGTCGGGATGCGTCCGCGACCCCCGATGGAGAGTCGCTCCACCGCGACGCCCAGCCTTTGTCCGATTTCGCGGATCGCCAGTTCCCGAACGGCGGTATTCGGGTCCTGCGGCTCGCGACCGAGACTCTCGACGGCAAAGTCGACGCCGCCCCAATCCGTCCTGGCCGGCGCCGCGATCACATGGATACGCTCCAAACTCTCGTCCGTCCGCAATTCGAGTTCGAGCGGCTCTCGTCGTTTCCCGGGTCGAGAGTCGGGTCGAGAGTCGGGCGCGGGCGCCAAGCCAATATCCGGCCATTCGAGTAGGAGACTTCCACGGCGCTCGCGCTTTTCGGCGCCTTCGCTCGCCATCGGCGCATAACATGCAATCAGTCGCCGCGGCGCGAACACGAATGTCGGATCGATCTGCCGCGCAAGCTTGTAGGCAGCTTCCTTTGCGGCCCAATGTGCCCATCGTCTCGCGAGCGGATTCGGATCTTCCGCGATCGCACGTCGTTCGCTCTCGGAAAAGACGCGTCGATCGAAGCCCGGCCGAAAGGTCTCCGGGCGAGCGTCGCGATCGCGGAGATCCACGACGTCATTGCCGAGCATCAAAATAGTCCCTTTCCAGATGTGCGAGCTGACGGGTCACCTGACGCGACAGATCGAGCGAACGGCGCACGCCGCGCGCGTCGCTCTTCGGTTCGATACAGACCATTGAAACGTCGAAGACATCCCCCTTCTCGGGAAAATCACTCCAGGACGTCTGCCTGTGCCCGCGCAAATAGACACAGAGCACGCGACAGCGGGGAACGCGACCCACGACACGACCCACACCCCAGGCCGCGGCCTCTTCATCCACGCGGCCGGATCGGCTTCGACCCGCTTCCGGAAAGAGCAAGGCCGTCTCGCCGCTCGAGAGCAGGTACCGAACACGCTCGAGGACCGAGGCAACGCCTTCGCGCGATCCTCCACGTGTGATCGAAATGCACTTCATCCAGTAGATCATGATCCGCGAGGTCCACGTCGTCCCAAAATTCGTGCTCTCCGGAGTGTTCCAGACCATCTCGTCGGGGTGGGTCAGCCAATACACGCCCGATCCCAAGGCCCAGGAGACCAGGAACGAATCGACCAGGGTCAGATGATTGGCACAGATGAGCATCGGGGCGTTCGATTGGCGCCGAATTCGTTGGTACTCCGCACGAAGCGAAGTGACTCTCTCGATCCGGTATCGGAAATGGAAACGCATCGCGAGGATCGTCAGACCTAGCCAGATCGGCGAGGTCAAGATGCTCACGATTCGCTGCCGCCCATGGCGGCGCACCATCAGGGAATCCCCGCCAGCGGGCCCTCTCGCCACGGTCGGAGAATCCGAGCGATGGTCCTCCGCGCCGGTCATCTGGTCATTCATTTCGGGACTCGCATATGCAGGTCTCTCGAAATCGAATCAGAGCTTTCCCGAAATGAGATTGACGGCATCGCCCACGGTATTGACCTGATCAACGTCTTCATCCGCAATCTCGATATCGAAATCGTCTTCAAAGGCGATGACGACATCCACGAGTCGCGCCGAATTGACTTTGAGATCGTCCAGAATATTGGTCTCCATCGAGACCTGGCCCAATGCCGCTTCGTCCTTGACCCACGGCGTGAGAATCTTGACGACTCGCTCCATCACTTCCGACTGTTCCATCCTTCACTCCCTCTTCTTGGCTCTTGTTACTTCTGTCTTTTCTTCATGAGAATCTCATTCGCTCGTTGGAAGAATCTCCGACGAACGCATGCGTTCGCGAGCGCTACTCCTTGTAGCGCTTGAAAACGAGACAGGCATTGACGTCGCCGAATCCAAATCCGGCCTTTACGAGTACTTCGAGGTCCGGCATTTCGATCATGCTATGCGGAATCGATTTCGCGTGCTTTTCGATTTCCGGATGAATGTCCTCACAGTTGATCGAAGGATGGACGAAGCCACGCTCGACCATCAAGATCGACGCGACGGCTTCGAGACCTCCGGCCGCTCCGAGCGCATGTCCCACCATGCTCTTGGTTGCCGTCAGTGGCGGCAGTGATCCGGGATCTCGTCCCAACGCCTTCGCCCAGGAATCGACTTCCTTCGGATCCGCTCCGGTCGCAGTCAGATGACCATTGATCGCATCGACTTCGTCGGGACGAACACCGGCGTCCGCGAGAGCGTCGGAAATACAGCGCTGAACGCTGGTCGGATTCGGAGCCGTCATGCTGCCGCCCATTCGATGGCCGCCACAATTGATGCCAGAACCCGCGAGTTCGGCACGAATCTTCGCACCTCGCGCCAGCGCACTCTCGAGGCTTTCGAGCATGACGGCGCCGGCACCCGAACCGGGTATGAAACCACCCGCGGACGCACTCAAGGGCCGCGATGCCTTTTCAGGTTCGTCATTCGAATTGCGATTCAAGACGCGCATCGAATCGAACCCCGCCCAGATGAAATGACTCGCCGCCTCGACTCCGCCGCAGAGCATCCGATCGGCCAGCCCCGCACGAATCCGTTCCATTCCCATAGAGAGGGCTTCGGTTCCCGTGCTGCAAGCGCTGGAATTGGTCGTCACCTGATTGCCGAGAGCCAGCAGCCCCGAAAGCCGCGCCGAAATTCCGCTGGCCATCACCTGCTCAACGCAGACCGAGCCCATTCGCCGCACCTTGGCAGCATTGGTGAGAGGAACGACTTTTTCGGCGATCGTATCCATTCCCCCGATCCCGGTACCCATGATTGCGCCGGTTTCCCAATTCACTTCGTCAGAGTCCTCGGCGGGACGTTCGAGTCCGGCGTCCAACCACGCCTCGATCGCCGCGAGTCCCGCGTAACGATGATTCATATTCATCGCCATCAGCTGTTCTTCGGTAAAAGTCTCTTCACATAGCGCGTCCACACCTTCGGGCGTACCCGCAACCGTGCAGCCGAATTTCGCTTCGGCCATCGCTTCCTGATGTCGCAGGCCCGAGTGACCCTTGCGCAGTGCCATCTCGAAATCAGCCACGCCGTTCCCGTTCGGCGCGATGACGCCGATGCCGGTAATGACCACGCGCTTGCGTTCCTGGTTCCCACTCATCGTGGCACTCCCATTCCGGACAGCTCTCCCGAGCAAACGACCGTCCCATCATCGATCGTCATCTCAAAGGTGGCACGCAGTTTCTTGCGGCGAAAGAACTTCACGCGTCCGGTCGTCTGAACCCGATCTCCCGGCCGTACGGCGCCCGAGAAATCAATGTTGCAATCGGTAAAGATCGTGAGCAGCTTGCCGACATCCTCCCGCGAAGTCTGGAGCGCATAGAGGTAAATGCCAAACGCAACGACACTCGCCTGCGCGGCGGTTTCGATCAAGATGACACCCGGCGTGATCGGATTGCCCGGGAAGTGGCCGCGATAGAAGTCGGCTTCTGGCGAGAAGGTATGGCGCGCCACGATATGGTCGGCATCGAGTTCGAGAATCTCGTCGATGAAACGAAACGGCTCCTGTTGCGGCACCAATGCCAGGACTTCGGCGACCGAAAGTGTGTCACCCACCGTACATGCCTCCGTTGACATGGAGGACCGTCCCATTGATGTAACTCCCGCGCGTCGCGAGAAACGCGACGACATCGGCGATCTCATCCGCATTGCCCATTCTCCCCATCGGGATCTTGGCCAGAATCGCTTCCTTGACTTCTTCTGGTAGCTCTTTGGTCATTTCGGTATCGATGAACCCGGGCGCGATCGAATTGATCAGGATGTCGCGGCCGGCGAGTTCCTGTGCGACGGACTTGGTCATGGCATCGAGACCCGCCTTCACCATCGTATAGGGAACCTGCCCGGGATTCCCGGTATGTCCGACCACGCTCGAAATATTGATGATGCGCCCCGTTCCCTTCCGCAACATGAATCGACGCAAGATCAACTTCGTGAGATACCAGGTTCCCCGCTCGACACTGGCGACGGCATCATATTGGTCGAGTTTCATCGCGAGCATCGGCGCGTTTTCGTTGTAGCCCGCGTTGTTGACGAGGACGTCGACGCGTCCGGCAACTTCTTTGAGTTCCTTGACGAGTGCATCGAGGGTTTCGGGTTCCATCAGGTCGGCCCGGATCGTGAAGGCGCCATCGAGTTCGGCGGCGAGCTTTTTGGCCTTTTCCTCGCTCGAGCGATAGTGGATGCCCACTCGAAAACCCTCGCCGGCAAGTCGACGACAACAAGTGGCACCGATTCCGGTTCCACCTCCCGTCACCAACGCGATCGGCTGATCACTCATCGTTCCGTCCTTCCGCCATGGGCGTTCTCGCTCTCGAAGGGGTAGTCCGGATAGTCGATCCCTTGAAAGAGCCCGACCCGAGCACCCTTGATCGTATAGATTTCCTCGTCATCGATCAGCACCTGCGCGTCGCCGATCACCATCGCCGCGCCCGCCTTCTTGAGTTCGGTGTAGCGCTTGATCTGAACCTCGTATCGCATCATCCCGTCGTGCGGCCGGATTTGACCAAAGAACTCGACCTCTCCGCACCCGAGTGCCCGTCCGGTCCCGACGCCCCCTCGCCAATTGCAATAGAAACCGAGCAGCTGCCAGACACCATCGAGGCCGAGACATCCCGGCTGAACCGGGTCATCCAGGAAATGACAATGAAAGAACCAATCATCGAGCCGCACATCACGAGCCGCGCTGATCTTTCCGCGACTCTTGTCGGCGCTGATCTCGTCGATCCGGTCGACCATCAACATCGGCGGTAGCGGCAAGCGCGCGCGAAAACCCTCCGGCGGATCCTTGATCAAACGGCCATAGGCAAAGGCGAGCAACTCCGATTGCGAAAAAGAATCGCGCCCCAGAAACTCAGCATGAGTCAGCATTGCAGTTCAGTCGTCCTCGTGAAAACGCATAAGATAACTCCCCCAGGTGAGCCCAGAACCCACACCCACGACGCAAATATCATCGTTTTGGGTCCATTTGTCCCAATCCTGGGAGATCACACCACCAGAACTCGCCCCGCCTGTATTTCCGAAATACTCACAATTGAAATGATGTCGATCTTCCGGGATTTCACAGCGCTGACAGACGGATTCGAGCATTCGAAGATTCGCCTGATGACCGACGAAATGAAAATTTCGCTGATCCCCTTCGAATTCTTCGCGAGTCTTCAAATAGAGATCGGAGGTCTTGCGAATGGCAAAGGCCTGGACCGTTCGGCCTTCTTGTCGGAAATGCCCATTGCGAGGAATCACGACTTTCCCATGACCGCGGGGATCGCTGGTCAGTGTTTGACCCAGCAGAGCCGCCCGGCCGCGATGTTTCGTCGAGAGTACTGCCGCGAGCGCGCCATCTCCCCAAAGCACCGCTGAAGATCGGTCGTTGTAGTCGACGGTTCCCGTCATCGGTTCCGCCGTCACCAACAAGACGACTTCAGGAAGCTTGGCCGGGTCCATCAACGAAAGCATGTAGATGCCCGCAATGAAACTCGAACACGCCGAACTGATGTCGAGACAGGCCGCCTCGACTTCGAGTTCCGCGCCGATATTGCACGCTTCGGCCGGCGACGCCGTATCGGGTGCGCATCCGCCCCCGATCAAGAGCCCGACATCCGACGTGGATACACCCGCGCGATCCAGCGCCATCCTTGCTGCTCGCCCACCCATCGCGGCATTCGAGACCAGGGCGGCTTGCGTGGCTTCGCGGGGATCTCGATTCCGGGTTTCACGAATATAGTCGAGAGGGAGCGCCGTCCGTCGACTGCGGATTCCGGTTCGCTCGAGAATCCATTCGTCATTGGTGCCGATGTCGAGTTCTTCGAGGAATCGATTCGTAATTTCGTTCTCGGGATGGAAATGGCCCAATCCCAAAAGATTCAAGCTCAAGACTATTCTCCAAGCTGGATCACGTGTCGCGAGTCGGAAGCCAACGATGCCTCCTCGTGCGATGCGTGTTCAGCGAGTCGCTCCTGAAATGTGCTCCCCACCGTCGACGCGAATCACTTCACCATTGATCCAACTCGCTTCGTCCTGGGAGAGAAGAAAGATCACACCCGCAACGTCTTCGGGCGTGGTCAGGCGACATCCGGGGTTGCGCAGCCGTGCCTGACTCTTCAGCTGATCACTACCCGGGATGGCTCGCAATGCGGGCGTATTGGTCACGCCCGCCTGAATCACATTGCAGCGGATGCCGTGTGGGCCGAACTCGACGGCGATCGAACGCGAGAGCGCCTCGAGTGAAACCTTGGCCGCCGAGACCGCCGCATAGCCGCGCCAGGCCACTTCATTGCCCTCGCTGGTCAGCCCGAAGATGCGCGTGTCCGGAGCGAAGAGACCTCGTGCAAACAATTCCTGCGTCCAGCCGAGCAGACTCGTACCCATGGCCAGAATCGTACGACTGAAGTCTTCCTCGTCGAGGTAGGAACTGTCGGGGTAGATCGGAGCGCTCGTGAGGGGGTGCAGACCATCTTCACCCTCTTCGAAGAGTTCATCCGCAAGTTCGGTCAGTTTGGCGGGATCGACACCGAGTCGAGTAGCGAGATTCGGGCCCGCAGTCCGCTCTTCTCTCTTCTCCGGAGCGATTAGTTTGAGATTCCCGAAGGCGATCGAATGTAACAAGACGCGAATTCGACCCTCCGGTCCGATCGCCTCGGCAATAGAATCGATCGTGAGCGTGCGTTTGTCCGCACTGATCGCGTCGGCGTTCCAGATATGGAGTCCGGTTCCGATTTCGGCCAGCTCGTCGAAATGAGGTTGGATGTTCTTCATCGCCCCCCGCCGATCACGATGGACGATCAAGATGTTCAGCCCACCACGGGCCAGACGTTTGGCGGTCGCCAAACCAAAACCGCTGGAGCCACCCAGAATCAGCGCCCACTCATTGCTCGGAAAATCGCTCGTTGCCAAAAGAGTCCCCTTCAGATCATTCTTGCGGATTGAGGAAAACCAGTTCCCGTGTCCAAGCCTGCAGTGTCGACAGACCTCACGGGCCGGCCGTACTCATCCGTTCAAGATTCACTTTCGATGAAAATCCGTTCCCTGAAAAGGCGCGCCTCTAAAACCCAACGCCCAGATCTCGACGACCGAACCCCGATGAACTTTCCCGGTCCGCCCCCAGCGGTCCGTGCGCTCGCTCGAAGAACCCGGACGCGATCTCGCAAAGCGCGGGATTCGGGTGAGAAAATAGCGGTGGAGACTATCCTCGATTGCAAATCTCTCGCAAAATCTCGAAGCGTATTCACCGCCGAGCCAAAGCATGACCGGCAGTCAGGCTAGGTCAACGCAGCAAAATCAGCTATGTGGTTATTAAGACCCATATCTGTGTTTCAATGGCTCGCGTGGGCCTCGGGATCGGCGTCATCGACCCAGGCCGAGTTCACTCACAATTCGCGGCAGATCTTCGCGCGGCGCAATCTGGATCTTCGTGCCCTCTGGCAGGGCGTCCGGCAGGCGTCTGAAATAGCCGCGATCTTGCCGGGCATCGACGATCACAACGATCCCGCGATCGGTTTCGCTGCGAATCAGACGGCCCACCATCTGTTTGAGATTGAGCAGCATCCGCCCGAGCGAGGCGCGGACGAAGGGATCCCCGCCCGCCTCCCGCAGGCGCGTGTCGCGCCGACGTCGCAATTCCGTGGGTACCTCGAAGGGCAACTTCTCGATCACGACCGCCTGAAGGTCGTCCCCTCGAACATCGATCCCCTGCCAGAAGCGACGAGCTCCCAACAGAACGGCGCCGCCCGGCGCGTTCTGAAATCGCTCGACCAAAGCCCCGGGATCATCACCGGCGTGACGCGGGAGGAGGATCTCGATGCCCTCGCCCGCGAGCAGCGAGCTCAATCGATCCGCGGTTTCCCGCATTCGCGCCAGACTCGTGAACAGGCCGAGCGTTCGCCCACCGAGACTGCGCGCAAGCGTGGCGAGTGTCTGGGCCGTCTCTTCGACCAACTCGGAATCACTCTCGATCGCAATGACTCGCATCGCATGCTCGTAGGGAAAGGGCGAACCGACCGCGTGACTCCAGCTGTCGGCGAGTTCGCTCTGCCCGAGTCCCACTTCTCCCAAGGCAGCGAAATCGTCGCCTCCTACGAAGAGCGTCGCCGATACGACGGCCAGACCCTCGACGCGACCGAGAAATTGATCGCGGAACGCCTCCCCCGGATCCACCGGTCGCAAGACGAGAGACCATCGATCATAGGGAGTCTCGAGCCGCTCGAAGGCTCCGACATAATCAGGGTTGTCGGAACCGAAAGCGATCCGTAGCGCACCCGCGGCGTCTCGAAGCGCCTCACCATGAACGTCGATCACCCGACCGGCCTCTTCCTCGGCATCGCGATCACGCTTGGGCTTGCCCTCAACGTCCTCTCCGTCCTGCGCAACGACCATGCGACGGGCCGGCCCTTCGCGCTCGGCGAGAGCCGCGAGCCACTCGAGCCGTGTTGCCGCGGTCTCGGCAAGTTCGCCCGCCCTCGGAATGATCTCGCCTGCCCCATCCGGGAGCTCCGCCGAACCGAACGAGTCGGCGCGATCCGCCATCGTCCGTCCCAGGCCGGAGAGTTCGAGCATCAGGTCCCGCCGATTCTGCCCCAACGCCTTCTCTTCGCCTCGTCCAGCCGGTGCGGCGACCAACCCGCTCGTCGCATGGCGTCTCTGCGGCCCTCGAGCCGACATACCGAACAGCTCCTCGAGCCGTTCGGAGACGTCCTCCGGCCGCACACGCAGCGCATAGACCTCTTCCGCCACATTGCCGACTTCATGTCCCTCATCCATGACGACGTGTGAAAAACTCGGGTAGTCGGGGGGCCAGCGCAGCAGTAGATCGTGATTCGCGACGACGAGATGCGCCTTGCCCAGGGACTTTCGATGCTGCCCGAAGGGACAATTGCGCTCGAAGGCGCACTGCTCGCGAGAACACTGATCGGGACGTGCGGCCACACTCGCCCGCAACAGCTCACGGAGCCTCGGACGCTGGCGCAGAAGAGCGGCCGGGATCGTTCCGACTTCTCCGTGGGGTCGGATCCGTGCGCAGGCCTCGAGCATTGCGTAATCCGCGCGTATCGAAGCCTGCAAGGCCGGGTCGCGCGCTTGCGCGAGCGAGGCCGCGAGACGTCGTTCACAGATGTAGTTCGCCCGCCCCTTGATCGACAACGCTCGCAGCCTCGGATAGCCGAGAAAGCGCGCGGCCGCCGAAATGTCCTTTCGAAGCAGTTGATCCTGCAAGAGCTTGGTTCTCGTGGACAGGACTATGGGTTCCCGGCTGCCCTTCGCCTCCTGCGCCATCGCGAAGGGGATGACTGCCGCGAGATAGGCGAGAGATTTCCCGACCCCGGTCCCACCTTCGAGGCGCGCGACGCCGCCGTCGGCCAATACACGTACGAACTCGCGAACCAGATCGAGTTGTTCCTCGCGAACGCGGTAGGCGGGAAAGTGTCGCTCGCCGCGTTCCTGATCCGACAGGGCCTCGACGATCGCATCGATCTCGAAGGGCACCGGTTCTTCATCGCTTTCCCCGATCTGCAGGAAGCGCGGGTCCGATTTCGCTTCTTCTCCCGACGTGGCTTCTCTAGAGGAGTCGCCGACCACGAGGGCCCGTGCGCTGCGACGAGCGAAACCGACGAAATCAAAATCTTCGGCGTCGCTCGCGACGGCCACCTGTCCAAGCAGGACGCACCATGGCGAGTGGTTCAGATGTCGATCGAGGATCCGACCGGCTTGGCAATAGCGTGCGACGCCGGTGCGCGCGCCCTGCGCCAAGGCGGCCAGAACACATGCAACGTCGATCGCATCCTCGAGCGCGCGATGACGTTCCTCGCGTCCCAGCAAGAGCCGCGTAAACGTTTCGAGTCGAAGATCCGGGGCATCCGGATGCGTGAAGGCGAGAATTTCCTGTGTGTCGAGGTAGTGGAGCGCGCCGAATCCCGAATCGATGTCGCGTTCGAGAAAGCTGCGCTCGAAATCGACCTGGTGGGCGACCAGAACACGTCCACCGAGTAGATCCCGAACGTCCTCGCGAACCATCGACAAGGTCGGCTTGGTCCGAACATCCGCATCGACGATCCCGGTCAGTCGACTGACGGCCGGTGGGATACCCAGCCGTGGCCGCAGCAGCGTGCTGGCGACGCCGACCGTCGATTCGTCGGGATCGAGCAGCAGAATGCCGATCTCGAGAATCTCTGCCGAACGACTCGAGGGTAGACCGGTCGTTTTGAGATCGACTACGGCGACCGGACCGACGGCATCGAGCCAAGGGCGGAGCGCCGAAAAGGAAGGCGTTGCGAAACCGAGCGAAGAGGGATCACGGCGCTCGACCCGAAGCACCAAGACCGACCCCTCCCCTCACCATTTCGCGTGCCCTCTTGGACACTCGCTCAACCAGCATCTCGAGATCGCGAAGCTCGTGGCTTAGACGTAGATCCCGCCGCTGTACTCGCGATCTTGTCGGATTTCGACGTTGATCAGCGCCGGAAGTCCCGAAGCCTTTGCGCGTTCGAACGCCGGTCGTAGCTGATCGGGTTCGGTCACGTGTTCGCCGTGACCACCGAGCGCTTCGACGACCTTGTCGTAGCGGGTTCGATTGAGCAGCACGCCTTCGAGCCGATCCCAGCCGTACATTGCGCCCTGCGGACGCATCATCTGACCCCAGGCGGCGTCGTTCCCAACGATGCCGATGATCGGCAGGCCGAAGCGGACGGCCGTATCGAATTCCATGCCATTGAAGCCGAACGAACCATCGCCGTACACGATCACGACGGCGCGGTCCGGGTGGGCCAGCTGTGCAGCGAGTGCGAAGGGCATTCCCACACCAAGTGTGCCGAGCGGCCCCGGGTCCATCCACGCACCTTCCTTGCGGACAGGCAGGATCTTCGCCGCCGTCGCGACGATGTCGCCGCCATCGCCAATCACGATCGGATCATTCAACGTCGTCAGCCAATCGCGTATTTCGCGACACATTCGCTGCGGATCGATCGGCGTCTCATCGCTGTTGAGATTGGCCTCCACCTTCTTCTCGGCGGCGACTTCGATCTCACGAAGCTCATCGCGCCATCCAGAAAAGTCGAGCTGAACGCTTTGGCTCTTCATCTCTTCGAGAAGGGCTTCGAAACTACACGCCAGATTGCCGACCAGGGGAACATCGGTCTGGCGGTTCTGACCGATCAGCGTCGGATCCATTTCGAGTTGAATGATCTTCGCGTCGGCGGGAATCGTCTGCCCAAAACGCATCCGGAAATCGAGCAGAGTGCCCGCAAGGATGATGCAGTCGATTCGCGAAAGGGCGTCGCGACGCGAGCGGTTCAAGAATTCCGGCGAATCCGGAGGAACGCTTCCGCGACCCATTCCATTCGTGAACGTCGGGATATGAGTCTCGGCGATGAAGCGATTCATCTCGGGTGCAGCCTTCGACCATTTCACACTCGTCCCGGCCATCAACATCGGACGCTCTACCGTTCGCAAGACATCGATCGCATTCTTGATTTCGTTCTTGTCCGGCGACAAGCGGGGCGGCTCCGTTCGAATCTTCGGAATGAAGACATCTTCCTCCTCGACCGAGCCCATGAAGATGTCCATTGGGATCTCGAGGTAGGCGGGACCCGGAATGCCCGAGACGGCGTGACGAATCGCCAGCTCGATGTATTCGGGAATTCGCTTGGTCTGGTAGATGGCGTCGCAGAATTTCGTGATCGGGCGAACCACGCCGAGATGATCCATCTCCTGGAGCGAGCCGCGTCGCAGATTCTCGAAGGGCCCTTGTCCACCGAAGATCAGGATCGGGGAATTGGCTCGCCAGGCATTGGCGATACCGGTCACGCCGTCTGTCACGCCAGGGCCGGCGGTGATGGCCGCAACGCCGATCTTGCCGGGGTTGCAGCGCGCCCAGGAATCAGCCGCGTGCACGGCGGCCTGCTCGTGGCGAACATCCACGATTTTGATGCCCTCGTCTACGCAACCGTCGTAGAGCGGCATGATATGACCGCCAGAGAGCGTAAAGATGACTTCGACGCCCGCCTCTTTGAGGGCCTTCGCCGCAAGTTTTCCACCGTGAAGGGACATCGGGGATCTCCGTTCTGTGTTTTTCGTTCTGCGTTCAGGCGCATCGACCGTGCAGGGCTGAACTGGATTTCATGAACTCTTTCGAACTCGATCTTCGAGAACCGGTCGCCGGACTCGGGTTGGCCCGGAGCCATACGTTATCACCGCGACCACGCCACAGACAAGCGTGATTGAGCGTCCGCGGCCGGTCACCGAACGTCCTCCCGGGCTCCAGAAAGACGAAACCGGCGAGCACCTCCAGGGTGCTCGCCGGTCATCGTGTTCGTCGGTGCGAATCCAGAATTACCGAACGACTCCGCCCTAGCGGACCTGGAATTGCGCGCGACGATTCAGCCGCCACGCCGTCTCGCCCGAGCCGCTCACGGCCGGTCGCGCCTCGCCATAACTGACGATCGACATCTGACCCATGGGCACGCCGAGGTTGTAGAGATATTTGCGAACCGCACCGGCCCGCCGCTCCCCGAGGGCAACATTGTAATCATCGGATCCGCGCTCATCGCAATGACCCTGGATCACGACCGTCGCACCCGAATCCTTGAGTGCCGTCGCCGCGCTGGTCAGGACCGATTCGAATTCGGATCGAATCTCGAACTGGTCGAGATCGAAATAGACCGGGGCAATCTCGAGCATCTGATTCGAAACGTTGGTGTCGCCGACGCTGGGTTCCGGCACGCGACTCGAGCCATCGTCGAACTCGCTATCGACGGCGTCTCCCGTTTCTTCCGCCGGCTCTGGCGTCGACGCACACCCGGCCGCAAACGCGAGCAAGACCGCTAGAAAAAGCGGAATCCATCGCGCAATCCCTTGCGTGTCCTGTCGTTCATCTGTCGAAGTAGTTATTCGTCGCATCATGACCTGATCGTTGCCTCCACGACAAGTGTCGCTGCACGCTTCTCGCGCCACGGACCCTCTCGTCGTTCATCTTGATCCTGCTTGATTTTGATCCCGCTCGTTTTATGGTGTTGTTTTTGGTGTTGTTTTCTGTTCTGTTATTTCGTTCGCCCGGTCACTCCATGGTGCGGACTGGAGAGATAATGGAGGCTCGGAGGCTCTCCTGCAACCGGCCGAAACGACGCGAAGGGGCACGGCGATCCGATTCGAGTCGTCGGCCGCTCACTCACTTCAATTGTGATCTGAAACACGAATCATTCGAGTCGTGCAAGAACGTCAGTCATCGCCATGGGATCGAGCCAGATATGGTAGTTCTCGCGAACGTCGACGAATTGAATCGTGCCGGACCGATCCAACACCAGCGTCGTGGGGTGCGGCACCCCTATCTCAATGGCCTCCGGATTATCTTTCAAGATGCCAAGCTCGCTGATCAATCGACTCTTCGGGTCCGCCAGAAAGAGGATCCGCTGCGCCAAACCGAGTTCATCGATGAAGACGCGCGTGCGCTCGTTGATCTGTACCTCGGACATGATCCAGACGATTCGCAGATCGGGTGTCGCGTCGAAGGCTTCTCGCAGCTCCACGAGCCGCGCCTTGGTATACGGTCACCAATCCACGCTGCGTTCGAACGTGATCAGGACACGATGCCCGAGCAGATCGTCGCGAGTCACTGCGGCGCCATTCAAGTCGATCAGCTCGAGTTCGGGAAGTTGTTGGCCAACTAACAACTCGCTCGTGATATCGGCGCGAACCTTGTTCTCGGATCCGCGATGGCTCAGAGAACTCGTCGGCAACGCGAAGTTGAGGCCGATGAGACCGACGAGCACGAGCGTTGCCAAGGCACGCAATATCATTCGAAGTTCCTTTGGCCCGAAAGCATGATTCAGTCTTCTCTCTTCGTGGCCCTTCGGCTCTCCGAAACGGTCGGGCGCAGCCAGACGAGCGCAAGCGAGATCATCAGGAATGCGCTGGCTTCGGTTCTCGGCAGATTTCCGAGCCAGACATAATAGTCGCCGACGAACCACACCATCATTCGAATCACGGCCATCAGCGCAAAGACGAACGCGGTCATGGTACCGACCGAACGGGACGAGAGTGGATCGCGCGCCGCCCCGAGCAGACCACCGGCCCAACCCAGGAGCGCGCAGCCTGTAAACGCGACGAAATAGTGTCCGACCGGACCCGTCGGGATCATGGGTACCGAGCCCGGCCGCTGGTACGCGAAAAAAGTGGCGACCAGACTGAGCCCGAAAACCAGGATCGCCACGGCGAGAATGCCCATCAAGAGTCGATAGAGTCGCAGGCGATTCATCGCAGGGTATGATGCCGCATCGCACAGTCCCGTAGCAGGGGCGCGAAGGGATTTGAGAATCATTCGATGGCGCGGTTAGAGGCACCAAAGCAGGGCGACGGTGACTCGCCGGGAGCTTCGACGCTCGAACCATCACGCGAATCAATGCCCGCGACCGGAAACGAATCACTGAGCCAGTCGGATCGCGCACGGGGTCGGCGCCTTGCCCTGATGAGCCACCCGGCGGGCAACGCTTTTTCCGTTGCGCTGACGGAATTTCTGCCCACGATCGCGCTCCTGTCGTTGGGGGCGGGCGAATCGATCGTCGGTGGCCAGAGCGCCGTGAGGACGTTCGCCAACCTGCTTCAGCTCCCCACGCTTCGTCGCGTCGCACGAATCCCGAAGCGAACGATCTTGCTCCGGGGACATCTGCTCGCCATCGTCGGGATGCTGCCGCTGCTGGCGTTTACGCCACTTCGCGAGGCCGCCCAGGCGGGGGATCCGTGGCCGGCCTGGATCGCCTTCGCCTCGCTCGCGGTCGCGGCCGCCGGAATCAGTATCTCGAGCACGGTCTGGTTCCCAATGCTGCGCGCCTATGTCGACCCCGACCGGATCGGCCGATTCTTCGGCCTGTTGCGTTCGGGCTGGCATTTCACGCTGATCGTCTTCTATCTGGGCGCCGCCTACTGGCTCTCGCGTGCACCCGGGGATTTCGCGCCACTCTTCGCTGTCGTCCTGATCTTCGGCATCGTCCGCTTGCTGCTGATAGCGCGAATGCCCGAACAGAGCGAGCTCACCGATCAGGGCATCCGCGTGCGCGAGGCCTTCGCGCTCGTACGAAATAATCCCCGACTGCGTCGCCTGCTGGCGACCGTGGGTAGTGGACAGGCGCTGCGCGTGTCGGTCCTGCCCTTTGCCCTGGTGATGCTTCGTCGAGAAGTCGGTTTCACGGAAGCGGAACTCCTCTCCACCTCGATCGCGATCTTCTCGGGCGGGCTCGCCTCGCTCTACTTCTGGGGTCGCGTGATCGATCGGCAAGGTGCCGCGATCGTATTCCAAGGTACATCGATCGGTTTGGCCCTTCTGACGCTCTCGTTGATCGTCGTTTCCACGAGCGGAGAAAACGCGTTCGGCGGCGCGCTGCTCTTCTTCTTTCTATATGCGATCCTGTCCTCCGGCTTCGGGATGGCGGACACCCATGTTCTCTTCAAGCTCACGCCCGTGGACTCGCCGGCCCGAACGCTCGTCGCAGCCGCCGTCAGTGTCGGCGTGGTCGCAGCTTTGGTCCCCTTCATAGCCGGCATCGCGCTCGAATACGGCCTTCGATCCGCCCCGGACCGATTGCTGGTCTACCATGTCTTTTTCACGATCGCGGCAACCGTCCAGGCCATCAACTGGTGGCCGGCACGCCACTTCGGACTGGATCACGACCAGGAGACCTGGGCATGACGAGCGCCGCCACCGACACACGACTGCTTCTACTTCGCTTCAGTGGTGACCTGACCACCAAGGCCGACGCGACCCGCCGACGGATGACCTCGCGCCTGGTCGAGAATCTACGCGCCTCGATCAAGGCAAGCGGCCGAAAGGCCCGCGTCACAAAAGATCGCAATCGCATCTACGTCGAACTCGAATCCGGAGCGGGACCCGATGACGACGAAATGGCGACGCGTCTCGCGCGGGTGTTCGGGGTTGAATCCGTTTCGCTTTGTCATGTAGAACCGTGGTCGACGCTCGAAGATGTGGTTCGCTTCGGAGTGATCTTCGGCGAGGATTTCGTGCGCGATAAACGCTTTGCGATTCGTGCCAGGCGGGTCGGGGACCGCAACGAAGTTCCGCTTCGCTCACCGGACATCGAACGCGATCTCGGCGAAGCGCTGCGACCGATTGCCGCACGCGTCGACCTGACGACTCCCGAAGCCACGATCTACGTCGAAGTCGATTCTGATCATGCCTACTATTTCGTCGCGACGCAGAGAGCGGCCGGTGGTCTTCCCCTCGGCACTGGAGGTCGGGCGGTCAGCCTGCTCTCGGGCGGCTTCGATTCACCCGTCGCTTCGTGGCGACTACTGCGTCGCGGTGTCGCCCTCGACTACGTCTTCTGCAATCTCGGCGGCCGCACTCATCAACTCGAAACGCTCACGATCGCCAAGCGACTCGCCGACCTCTGGCAATGCGGATCGCGGCCTCGCTTTCATGCGATCGACTTCGATCCCGTGAGCCGGGAAATCCAGGACAAGATCACGACTCGCTATTGGCAGATCATCCTCAAGCGGATGATGCTGCGCGCTGCCGAAGCCGTCGCCGCACGCTACGACGCTGCCGCAATCGTGACCGGCGAAGCGATCGGACAGGTGTCGTCACAGACTCTTCAAAATCTCTCGGTGATCGCGGACGGAGCCCGACTCCCGATCCTTCGCCCTCTGGTTGGAAACAACAAGAACGAGATCATCGCGGAATCGAAGTTGGTGGGAACCCACGATCTCTCTGCCAAGGTCGGTGAATACTGCGCCATCGTTCCCAGCCGACCGGCGACGAACGCGCGCCTCGCGGACATTCTCGAAGAAGAAACAAAACTCGACCCGACCGTGCTCGAGGCAGCGCTCGAGGGACGCAGTGAATTCATGCTCGCCGATGTCGACCTCGATGCCTGGATTGCTCCCGATCTCTCGACGAAGAATGTTGCCGCGAGCGATACCGTGATCGACCTGCGGACCAAGACGGACTTCGACTCCTGGCATTACCCCGAAGCGCTCTTTCTCGACTTCCCGAATGCGCTTCGCGCCTACGGAACCTTCACACCGAGCCAGAGTTATGTGCTCTACTGTGAATTCGGACTGAAGAGCGCCCACCTGGCTGACCTCATGCGTCGCAAGGGCCTGAACGCACGGCATATCAGCGGCGGGCTGCGCGAGATGAAACGGATCGCCGAGGCGTCGGGGCTTGCCGAGAATTCGACCGCAGCGAAGCCCTAGCCTCTCTTGTCACGCTTCCTTTGCGTCGGATTTAGTCCTCTCGAGACATGCTCGGCAGATGCAGCTCTCCCCGTCATCCCGACTCGCCGCCGTGGCGAGCAGAATCGCGGGGAACGATTCGCCGACACACCAGCAAGTTTCATCGCTCTTCGCATCGCCACTGGCGAGTGCACACTCGTTGGGTTCACCGCAGAGTACGCAGCGACTTCGGTCGACGGTGATGCCAATGGAAATCCGGGTCCCCGCTGATGTCGATGAGTCCGCTGGATCAATCATGACGCAAGGCCCTTCATCAGCGATCGTCCCTGGATTTCGGGGCGTCGGTCTTCAACCGATCTGACTTCTCCCATTCGTCCAGTAATTCCTTGCGTTCCTCGAACGAAAGAGAGCGGAAGCGACGCATGCGTTCTCGGTAGTCGTCACGATCCGATTCCGACATCGACTTCCAGCGACCGACATTCTGTTCGAGTTCTGCCTTCGGACGATTGGCGATGTGTCGGAGTTCCGCGACCAACTCTCGTCGCTGGCCCTCGTCGAGATCGTCGATTGTCCGCAGTCGCTTTCGGAACACGTCTCGTTCTGCTTCGGGCATCGCAAAGAGAGCCCGCAGCAGCACGACTCGCTCGAGTTCGGTGAAGTCGGGAAGAGCGATTCTAAGTCCAGCCACTCCGCGACGAAAGACCCGACGCTCGCGCGGCGTCGCACGTTCCCATCTATCGCGAGCCGCCTTTCGCAAGGCTCGCCGTTCGTCTCGCGTCGTCGAACGCCAGCGCGAATTCACGTCACGTTCCTCACTCCGAGTCGCTCGTTCCTGCGAATCGCCTTCCCGATCTCTTGCGAAGGCCGTATCCGAGACGCCTAACGCTCCAATCAGGATCAGCAGAACGCCAACGATGGTCAACGCCTTCGACGTGCATCGAGATCGATCGAGATACGAAGTCATCCTCGTTCCTCCAACTCGCCGACCGACGATTCGCGGGTCGAAAGAAAGTCGAGCAGATCGAGCTGCTCGATCACGTCCATGTCGTCGCTCGTGATCCCACGGAGTGGAGACATCTCATCCCCGTAACCCAGGACCAGGACGAGTTCGTCTTCGAGGGCGCTGCCCATGATGTTGAAGTCGAATTCCTCGACGCCGGCCGGGTCTTTCGCATCCGCAACGACTTCAGCAGGTGCTTCCATCGTGTTAGGCTCCTGCGCCACGATGAGGTAGAACAAGAACGCGGCGGCGGCCGCAAGTAGCAGCGGGATGGCGGGTCGCTCCGAGAGCTTCCCGAGGCCACCGGCCACGAAGCGCGAGGGTCGCGATCCAGTAGACGCATCCGCTGAATCGAGATCGAGCCGCGCGCGCAGATTCGCGAGTGTCGATGCCAGGCGTTCTTCGCTGATCGATTCTTCCGC
The DNA here is from genome assembly GCA_963854795.1 of Deltaproteobacteria bacterium UBA4427. Lineage (GTDB taxonomy): Bacteria > Myxococcota_A > UBA9160 > UBA9160 > UBA4427 > UBA4427. Next base: position 28,726 of record CAWLAJ010000001.1, read on the forward strand.
AAGCGCTTCGAGGTGGTGGTCGACTTCTTCGAAGGCGCGAGCGCGTTCGCGGTACAAGGGCTCGTCTGCCAACAACGTCTCGAGTTCAGCGTGCTCCGCATTTGTGAGTCGACCATCCATGCGAGCCGAGAGCAGCTCGTCCAATCGATCCAGATCGTCGTGATCGTTCATCGTCCCCCCTCCGCAATCGCATCGCTCGAGGCGACCATTCGATCGGCAAGGTTTGCGCGGGCACGGTGTACCAGGGACTTCACCGAGGCGACCGAGGTCTCCAGGACCTCTGCGATTTCTTCGTATGAATGACCCTCGACAGCGGCCAGCCACAGCGCGCTTCGCTGTCGTTCGGGAAGTTCAGACAACTCTGCGTCCAATCTCGAGACCGCCCGCCTGGTTTCGAGAACGGACAGCGCGCTCGGCCGATCGGAAACCAGCGTCAGGACCGGGGTCTTCCCATCGCGGTCGTCCATCCGATCCGTCGACAGATGGGGCATTCGTCGATGTGCGCGGTCGAGTTCGTTCAGAGCGAGATTTCGACCGATCCGAAAGAGCCAGGTCGAAAAGCGTGCCTCGGGCGAGTAGCGCTCCCTAGCACCATGAACTCGTATGAAGGTCTCTTGCACCAATTCTTCGGCCGTCGCTCGTTCTCGCACCATCCGCTCCAAATAGCGAAGGAGGGGACCCGCCCATTTGCCATAAAGATCCGAAAGGGCGGCTTGATCGCCATCGCGAAACGCGAGCATGAGCCGGATATCCGGATCACCGTTCTGCATTTCACCTCCGCTCCCATTCTGAACAGGCCAGGGGCGTCAGAGTTTCGCACGACCTTCGCAGCGCCCTCTAGGCGCATGGTCGACGATCACAGCGGGATTTTCAGCCGATCAGGCCGATTCGAGCTTGCCCAGGAAATCGATCATCTCTCGATTGAAGACCTCGGTCTCTTCGATATTCACGATATGACCGGCGCCCGGGATGATGACGTGCTGCGACTTCGGAAGCTTCGCAGCCATGACTTCAGCCGCACGCAAGAAGGGCTTGTCGTTCTCTCCGATCAGGACGAGCGCCGGCATCTCGAGTGTCGACAACTCGTCGATCACGGAGGGCGCCAATCCGGAGACCTCGCGCCCGAAGCGAGCGATTCCGGGAACACTCTGCGCGCAGATGGCAGCGGCCGCCGCGCGTGCGGCGGGCAGCTCGGGCTTCGCGCCGATACAGGTCGTACCGGCTCGGCCTTCGACGAAATCCAGGAAGCCGCGTGTCTCGAGAAAGTTCGCCGTGCGCTCGACCTGGGCGGCCCAGGCCGCCGCCGCATCCGGATTCTTGAAGCCGGGTCCCGCATCGATCAGGGCGAGTCCGGCAACCCGCTGGGGATGGCGAACCGCGAAGTGGAGCGAGGCGAGTCCACCGAAGGAAAGACCTGCCGCGACGAAAGGCGAATCCGGCGTCGTGGCCTCGGCGACCGCCAGCAGATCCGTCACCACGAGTTCGATCGAATAGGAATCCGGACCATCGGGGGCTTCGGAGTCTCCATGTCCACGAAGATCCCAGAGCACGACCGAATGTCCAGCCGCCACGATCGGCTCGACCTGACTTCTCCAGTTCTCGTGCGTCGTGCAATAGGCACAAGAGAAAATGATCGTTGGTCGCTTCGAGCCTTCCGCGCGATGATGCTCGTAGTAGATCGAAACACCGTCGTCCGTTTTCAGAGTGGCCAAAGGTGGAAGGTCTCCTGGTAGCTGGATCGCTAGTGAATTTCGATCATGATCGGGGGAATCAAGAGCGGAGTTGCACTCGGCAGATCGCGCGTCCATTCCGCAACTCGTTTCAATGGCTCCGGCAGATTCGCCGTCCAGTCGAGACGCGGACCCGCCGCTTCGACCATCATGAACTGAAGGGCCTCGACGATCTGATCCGTGAGCGATCGAGCCCTCGGAAAGGGAATCAGAAAGACGTCGTCCGTCTCCGCGAGACTGACCGCCTCCTTGGCCCGACGCACCGCCGTGTATAGACCGCCCAACTCGTCCACCAGACCCCGTTCGAAGGCCTGACGCCCGGTCCAGACCCGCCCCTGCGCAATGGCATCGACCTCTTCGATCGTGAGATGCCGACCGTCCGAAACACGCGTCAGGAAGAGTTGATAGGTATCGAGCACGGAGGTCTGAAGCCGCGCGTGAGCGGCCGGCGACAGCTTCTCACTCGACAACAAGAAATCCGCATGGCGGCCACGGGTGAGAGAATCGATTCCGATCTCGAGCTTCTCGAGCAGGCCGCCGATCGCGGGCCGGAGCGAAAATACGCCGATCGATCCGGTCATCGACCCGGGATCGGCAACGATGACGTCCGCCGCCGACGCGACGTAATAGCCGCCCGAAGCGGCGACATCGGAGAATGATGCGATGACGGGCTTGCCCATTGCTCGCGCGCGGCCGATGGACCGCCAGATCAACTCCGACGCCAGCGCCGACCCGCCAGGACTATCGATTCGAAGGATGATGGCCGAGATTGCCGAATCTTCCGCAGCATCGAGGATCGCCTCCGAAATCGTGTCGGAGGCGAAGACCGGGGTCGAATTGAAGAGCGATCCACCGGAGCGGCCTTGAATGACCGTGCCGGTCCCGTAGATCAAGGCGAACTCGGCCTTGGCGTCGAACCCGAGTTCGGCGGGATCGATGCCCGCGTAGTCCCGGTGCCGAACGACCTGTTTCCCGATCCGTTCGAGGAGCTGGTCGAAATGCAATTCGCCATCGATCAGACCCATGGCCTCGAGCGTCTGACTTCTCACCGGCCCCGCATCGATGGCTTCCAGAATTTCCAGGGTCGACATATTTCGACCCGAAGCCAGGGCCGCGACGAATCGATCGAACGTGTCGTCGAGCAGCGAATTGGCCATCTCGCGTGAAGCCGGGGACATCGTGCGTTCCGCGAAGAGTTCGACGGCACTCTTGTACCGACCAGCGCGCGCCACATCGAATTCAACGCCGAGCGATTCCCAGAAGCCTCCGAGAAAGAGATACTCCGCCGCCATGCCCACGAGGGGAACCGCGCTCCCGGGGGCGACGTAGATCTCGTCCGCTGCACACGCAACGAATAGTTCCTTGTTGGCCGAGAAAGATTGCACTTCGAGGTGAGCGACGGTGTGGACCCCTCGGTCGCGAAGTCGGCCGATGGCGTCACGGAGTTCATCCGCCTTGCCCCAACCGATTCTCAGAGGCTGGATGCGCAGGACGACCGTGCCGAGTCGGTCGTCGCGCTCAGCGAGACTGAACATCGACAGAAGACCGATGAAGGGTCGCGTCGAATCTCCCACCAATCGCGCCAAGGGTGAAGCGGCCGGCGCCTCGACATAGGAGCCGCCGAGTTCGATCACCAGCGTGCTCCCCGAAACGATCTCGACCTTCGCGTCGGTCGAGAACTGACGCGACACGAAAACCGCACCCAACACGAAGATCAACAGCAGGATCAGTAGTCGAAGTCTACTCGCAGTACCCATTTCGAATTCGGTCTCCTGAGCCTTTTCCTGGTTCTCTTGATCGATGCTTCGGCGGTTGGTTCTTCTCTGCCAACGGGCGCAGGCGACTCATCGAGAACTCGAAGAAGGTATCAGAGCCCACAACATTGGCAGCCAGCGGCAGTGTGGCTCGCCGTCGCCGCGATCAGTCGACCCAGCCAAGCTGTCGGTCGAGTTCGTTTGCGAAGAGCTTCGAGAGCCCCGCGCTCTGCGCTCGATTCATCTTTTCGATCTTGAGACTCATGCCCATGCTCGTGGTCGAGAGCGTAGGCGCTCCCTGAGTCATGCTGGTCACGACGACGGCCGGAAATTCCGCGGCCTCTTCCTCGTGCTCGAGAGAAATCCTCAGGTAGGAAGTGTGTCCCGACGTCGGCGGCGAAGGGCCTGCAGACCATGATGCCCGCAGGCTTGATGTTGTCGATGATGTAGGACACGAGGGCCGCCCGGTTCGGGTAGGACAGCGCGAGTCGGGTCAAGTTGGATTGGCCCACCCGTCGCTTCCGGCCCTGGGACTGGATCGACCCTTTGTCCGTGAAGCACTTGCCGATTCGACCCCTCAGATCGAGATATCGTTGATACTCGAGCGGCGTGACGCCCACGCCCACCCGCTTGCGAGCGAGCTCTCCGAACTCACGCATCAGAGGCATCAATTGTCTGATGTCGTCCGGATTACGCATGAACGGTCTATCGGCCGGATTCGGGCCGATCCGGGCGTCTGGGACCGCTGGGCGCGGTGGAAATGAGCTAATTCCGGTAGCCTGACGGCATGGCTGATTTGACACGCTCTCCTCAACTCTTCGTTCCTCACCACAAGCCTCCGGAGAGCCCGGGCGAAAGCCCCATCCTTTTCGCATTTCGTGGGCGTGAGCTGCTCGTGACGAGCGAATTGCAGCTGCCGAAAGTCGAGGAAATCGACGCACAGGGCATCGAGGCCGTCCGCACCCAGTACCTCGGCGATCTCGGTGGCCGACATTGCTACTCCGCCGAATTACCCAAGGACGCGGCGGTCTCAGCCGGATTCCGCTTCGCGGATCTGCGCACCCTCTTCGGATCCCTCGACGAGATCGTGCATGCCCTCGCTGGGCGCGCCGTGCAGATCGTCGAATGGGACCGCACACATCAATTTTGCGGAGCTTGTTCAGAACCGACGGAACTCTCCGACAACGATCGCTCGCGAAGTTGCCCGAAATGCAAGATCCCGAACTATCCAAGGCTGGCACCCGCCATGATCGTCGCGGTCGAAAAGGGCAATCAGATTCTGCTCGCCCGCTCTCCCCATTTTCCGCCCGGCATCCTGAGCGTGCTGGCCGGCTTCGTCGAACCGGGAGAGAGCGCGGAGGAAGCTGTCGTTCGCGAGGTCTTCGAAGAGACTTCGATCATCGTGAAGGACGTACAGTACTTCTCGAGTCAGGCCTGGCCCTTTCCGAATTCGCTGATGCTCGGCTTCCGCGCGACCTACGACTCCGGCGAGATCGTGATCGACGGCGAGGAAATCGTGGAAGCAGGTTGGTTCGCCGCCGACGCGATGCCGACCGCGTTTCCCGGAAAGGTCAGCATTTCGCAGTGGCTGATCCACGATTTCTTGTCGAGAAACGGTCAGGCCGATTCGGCCTGATTCCATCGTCGTTCTGGTTCTAGCGCACCCATGAGGGTCGATTGCGAATGCTGCGCTTGCGCCAGATGGATGGCAACGTCTTCAGCATATCGGGCGTCACCGCGATATCGGGATGAGAATCCAACATCCAGCGAAGAAGACTCGTGCCGGAGCGGGGACTGCCGACGATGAAGAAGAATGACGGCGTCACGCTGTCGAATCGTCGGTCCCGGTCAAGCCGCGGTCGCTGTCGCTGACTCGGCGATCAGTTTGCCGAGCCGTCGCAGGTGATGGGTCGAACCGCCGAGTACCAATTCGAGATGCCGGGCGTAGACGTAGTAGCGATGCACCGGATATTCGCGATCGACGCCGATGCCACCGTGAATATGCTGCGCCGAGAAAGTCACGCGGTAGCCGGCCTCGCTGGCAAAGTGTTTCGCGATCGCCAGCTCTTCCCTTGCGTCCCGGCCGACCGAGATCATCCACGCGACTTCGAGCGCGCTCAAACGAATCGATTGCGTGTCGACGTAGGCGTCTGCCTCGCGATGGGACACGGCCTGGAACATGGCGATCGGCTGGTCGAATTGCTTTCGGGTCTTGGAGTATTCCGCCGTCAGATCGAGCGCGGCTTCACAGACGCCGAGGGCCAGATTGCAGAGGGCGGCGTTGGCGCGAAGATCGATGAACTCGATGATTTCGCCACCCTGCCCGACCGAACCGACTAGCGCTCCGGAATCTACGACGACGCCCTCGAGCTTCATCATCGACTCCGGCATGCGACTCGTCGTGGACAGAGATTCGAGTGTCACGCCAGAGGCTTCTCGATCGACGACGAAGATCGCCAGACCTTCCGCCGTGGTCGCCGAGACGAGAATCTGGTCAGCGATCTCAGCGGCCGGCACGAAGGCTTTCGCCCCGTCGAGCTTCCATCCATCCCCTTCGCGACTCGCCCGGGTCGACGGTTTCGCGATCGACGATTCCGCCTCGACCAGAGCCGCGGTCAGGATTCGCTGCCCGGCTGCGACTTCGGGCAGGATCGCCTTCTTGAGCTTTTCGGACCCGAAGGCCTCGATCGCCATCGCGCCCAACACAACCGTCTCGAAGAAGGGAACGGGCGCCGTGGTCTTGCCGATCTGTTCCATCACGCCCGCGGCTTCGACGAATCCGCATCCACCTCCGTCGTAGGACTCCGGCACGGCCAGACCCACCAGGCCGGCTTCGCCCAGCTGGGCCCAGAGAGTCGGGTCGAAGCGCGGACCCTCTGCGTTTTCGATTTCGAGGAGCCGCGCCGCAGGCGCGCCCTCGCTCAGGATCTGACCGGCGAGATCGAAGATCGCCTGTTGTTCGTCGGTATAGGAAAAGTTCATTTCAATTTCTCCAGAATGGCTTGATCGGGCGGACTGCGCGAAGCGCGGCCGCCCGTCGCATTACATGCGCGGAAGACGTGGAAGACCGAGCCCGAAGAGGCCGATCAAGTCGCGTTGGATTTCATTCGTCCCGCCACCGAAGGTCAGGATGAGCAGACTTCGATAGAGCGTTTCGACGATGCCGTTGGCGACCGCTTCGTCGCTTTCGGCCCGCAGATAGCCACGCTGTCCCATGACTTCCATCATGAGGCGGAATGCGTCGAGGAAGAACTCGGTTCCGTAGACCTTGATCGTCGACGCGTCGGCGGGATTGACCTTCATCCCGGCACTACTCGCCCAGGCGATCTTCCAATTCATCAGCCGCAGCACATGAATTCCCGCTTTCACCTTCGCGAGATTCAACTGAACCCACTCGTGGTCGATGATTCGCATGCCGTCGCCGTCTTTGGTCTCCGCTGCCCATTGGACGACGGATTCGTAGGCGCCCTCGATCATCCCGGGCGCACACAACGAGACCCGTTCATGATTCAGCTGACTCGTGATCAGGCGCCAGCCCTTGTTCAGCCCGCCGACCAGATTTGCCGCGGGAACGCGGACATCGTCGAAGAACACAGCGTTGATGTCGTGGTCCGAGAGCAGTTCGAGCGGATCGATGCGTATGCCCGGTGTCTTCATATCGAGCAGGAACATCGAGAGTCCATCGTGTTTCGCTGCTTCCTGATCCGTTCGAACCGCCAACCAACAATAGTCGGCGTCGCTCGCGAGGCTCGTCCAGAGTTTCTGTCCGTTGATCAGGAAATCATCCCCATCGGGATCGGCACGCGTCGTGAGCGATGCGAGATCAGTCCCAGCTCCGGCTTCGCTGTAGCCGATGCAGAAATGAATCTCGCCCGCCAGAATCTTTGGAAGGAAGAACTTCTTCTGTTCCTCGCTGCCATTGTGCATGATCGTCGGACCGACGGTGTTGATCGTCAGCATCGGAACCGGAGCGCGAGCGCGCATCGATTCGTCGAAGAAAACGAATTGCTCGATCGCCGAACGTCCCTGTCCGCCATATTCCTTTGGCCAACCGATCCCGAGCCATCCGTCCTTGCCCATCTGGCGCACGACTTGACGCATCGTCGAGCCAACCCCGTGACCCTTTGCGAGCTCGACTCGAATTTCCGGAGTGAGCAATTCGTCATAGTAGGCGCGCAGCGTGCGCCTGAGTTCTTCCTGATCTTCGTCGTATCCGATATACATGCTGATCCTCTTCCTGAAGCTTCTCCTCAGGATCACGAACGATCCGCGTCGGCGCCACCCACTGAAGCAGAAGCCATCGATCCTCAGCCCCGGCAAGCAGCCGCGACTTCGACAACGCGTTAGAGTGCGCCCGCACGCGCGCCCTGCGAGCAAGGAAGAGATGAGCGAACAAGGACCCGATTTCGAGGCTTTACAGGGCGCGGTTGCGAGTGTCCGACACCTGACGGCCCATCTGCGAAAAACCCGTGCGCCGACAGAACTCCTCGAGAGCGTCGAACGAGAAGTCGCCGCGATGGGTGACCGCCTCGCGCCCTACGACTATGAAGGTCCCTACCAGCAGCGACGACTCGTCATGCAGGATCCAGATCTCATCGGCGGCCAGCCTCGAGACACGGATCAGCCTGCCGAGTTCTTTCCGTACAGCCCGGTCATCGGGCCCCTCAACCCTGTCGCGCCACCTGTCTCCTTCGACTTCGATGGCGAGGAAATCCAGGCCGAGCATGTTTTCGACGCGCCCTACAACGGCCCGCCGACCGCCGTGCACGGTGGCGTGATCGCCCTGGTCTTCGACGAATTGCTAGGCACCCTCGGCGCGCTTCGAGATATCGGCGGCTTCACGGGAACGCTCGCGATTCGGTATCGATCGCTGACACCGATCGGCAAGACGATTCGAATGCGTAGCTGGATCGACCGCCACGAAGGTCGGAAGTGTTTCATCAATGGAACGATGCATCACGGCGAGCGACTCTGCGCCGAAGCGGAGGGGATCTTCATTCGCCCGAAGGTCTCGATGCTAGAACACGCGATGGCGAGTCAGGCCGAGGATTCTCCGAGCGATTAATTGGCTCGCGATTCCAACCGGTAGATCCAGATCGTTCTCTCCGGATCTCGATCTTCGGGCTTGATCGCGAATTTCGCTTCGAGAGCCGCACGCGCCGATGCAAATTCGGCATCACCGTCGACCTTCTTGGCCACGCGTTCGTAGACGAGGTCGCCCAGTCGAATACGAACGCGCGGGTCTTCCCGGACGTGGCTGACCCAACTTCGCTCGGAGGGTTCTTTGGGTCCCAGAATCATCGATGTTGGTACGAAGAGATCGGGTCCAACCGAAGCGAACCAGGTCGTGACCGAATGCCCCGAGCGCAAGCAGCCCATCGTGAGAGCATTCGCTGGGCGTTGGGTCTCTTCTGATCTGGCATTGAATATCCTCGTACGAATGTTGAGGTTCCGTCTGGTCTTGGCACATTGTGGCGCGTTTCTTTCCATTCGGCGTGTACGCGCGTTAGGATTTGCTCAGTCTGGTACGAGGGATCAAGGAAGAGCCGATGCGCGTGATGATGACCGGGGGGACCGGGTTTGCCGGCTCGCATACCGTTCGGCGCTACTTGGCGGCCGGTCATCAGGTTCGTCTACTCGTCCGAGACGCCGACAAGGTTCGTCGCATCTTCGACCCGCTCGAAATTGGCATTCCGGAGGCCGACGTCATCGTCGGTGACATTACCGATGAAGACTCCGTCCAGCGGGCCATGCAGGGCTGCGACGCGGTCTATCACGGCGCCGCCCTCGTCGAAATGAAACGCTCGATGGCGAGTCAGGTCATGGAAACCAATCTACGCGGCGTCGAACTCGTCGTCGGCGGCGCCGCTCGCAAAGGCCTGCCCTCGATCGTCTACGTGTCGAGCATGTCGGTCTTCTTCGAGCCCGGTTGTCCCCCACTCCACCTCGACATGCCGATCGCTCCGGGAACGACCGCCTACGCCAGGAGCAAATCTCAGGGCGAACATGAAATTCGACGCATGCAAGCCGAAGGCGCGCCTATTCGCGTCTCCTATCCGACTGGCATCATCGGACCCGACGACCCCGGACTGAGCGATGCCAATCTCGCGGTCTACATCTTCTTGAAGCAAACAGGCGTCAATACTTCGAGTGGCTTCCAGATCGTGGACGTACGCGATCTCGCCAATCTACATACCGTTCTGCTCGAGCGCCCAGAGGGTGCTTGTCGATATGCCGCCGCGGGTCCGATGCTTTCCTGGCCCGACACCTATCGCGTTCTCGACGAACTCACAGGAAAGTGGACGCGGCGTTTTCCAATCCCGGGACCGCTCTTTCGGGGACTCGGCAGCATCGGCGACCTCATCAAGCCGATCTACGACTTCTCGTTTCCGCTGACACGAGATGGGATGGAATTCGCCACCCAATGGCCCGGCTGCAGCGGCGAGCGAACGACCCGTGAGCTCGGTGTCACTTTTCGCGAAGCGAAGCAGACCTACCGCGACACGCTGCGATGGATGTACGAGGCCGGGCATCTGACTGCGCGGCACGTCGGTCGAATCGCCGACTAACGATTTGAAAGAACGATTTGTCGAGTTCGGCGAGCGGAAGGATCAGCTGCCCGGAAGTCGCTTCTTGAATTGACCTGCGATGTGGACCCAGTCGCCGTTCGCAAGTTTTTCGACGAAGACCGATTGGCCAAAGTCCATCGAAAGTCCGGCGACGACGCGAACGTCGAGTGCGCCGAGTTGAACCGTCGCGTGGCGCAAGCACCCGCTATGCGCGACGAACAACCGCATCAAATCACGGTCGTCCTCGGCTGGGATCGAATCCAGACTGGTGGCGACTCGCGCCGCGGTCCGCGCGCCCGCTTGCATCAAACTCTCGGCGCCCTGCACGGGCAGTCGGAACTCGGGCATTCGTCGCCAACCCTCGGGCAGGGGTCCCAGACGCGGATCGTTCGACAAAACTTCCCGAATGCGGTCGAAGGTCATGTTTGCGCAACTGCCGAGACCACGTTCGACGAGCTCGTCGCGCGCGAAGACATGAAAGCGCTTGCCGGTTCGAGCCGCGAGAGCTTCAGCGATGAGATTCGCCGTTTCCCAGGCGCGCAACAGTTGAGACGCTTCGATGCGGGGATCGAGCTCCAGACCGAGCTCTTCGCAGCATTCGAGAATCGGATCGACGGCGTTCTTTGCTTGCTCGCGACCCTTCCCGGTCAGCGGGAAGAGGGAATGCGCACTGGCGGTGTCGTCGGGCCGATCGAAATGACCGTGCCGGACGAATCCGGCAACCCGCCGACCGCCGGGGGTTCGTGATGCGCCTGCGGCCGGTGATGCGCCTGCGGCTGGTGAAGTGCCTGCGACCGGTGAAGTGCCGCCAGCCCCTAGAGAATCATCTGCCATCGGGTTCTCCTGAAACCAACGATCTCATCGTCCGTTCAGACACCAAATGAAATGCATCCCGCGCGACAAAAGTATATACCCCAACATTGCCAGCGCGCTGCTGGTTCGAACTCACTGCAGCCCCCTGTTGCACCACCAGATCGAAAACCGGCGCGCCCAGCGTTCTGCCCACATCATAGTTTTCACATCGACTCGGACACCGTCGCGGTAGACCTCGACTCTGTCTCCCATCACACGCTGTTCGATGCCCTCGGGAAGGAGCACTCGAAAGGGGCGATCCGGGTTCATGACATCGTCGATATCGCTCAGCCGGATTGGCATCTCATTTCGGTAGCGCTCGGCGATCGCACGAAGCGCAGGCGACGAGTCGAAGTCCTCGAGTCGGCGCATGCGAATGCCCAGCCGAACGCCGATGCCGTTGGATTCGAGATCGACGATGCCGCCCGTTGCGTCGGGCCGTTCGTCATCCTCGAGACCACCCTGACGCCATAGACATTGGTAGGCGCGACAAATTTCCGGTCGCCTGGGATAGATCCCGCAGCCCCGATCGCCAAGCTGATGACGGCAGTCCGCGCCAGCCGGCTTCTTCAATTCATCGACGCGCAGCACGCTGCAGCAAAGAGAACAGGTCCCGCAGGATCTTGTCGCCGCGCGAGCTTCGCGATCGCCATCTGAACCGAGCGTTGCCATCTCGACTCGAGCCCTCTCAGACTTTCTCCGGTGGGGTCAAGCCTTGATCTCGCTGGCGCCGCCCGTCGTCCACATCGACGCCGTCAACTTGAGACTCGGTCGATCCGAGCGCGACTCCATCTGCTCGAAGACCCGCTCATAGCCCGTGTGTTCGATCAACCATTCGCCATCTCGCTTGACATATCGATCGTGGTAGAAGGCGGCGCCGGAAATCTGGATGTCGTGATCCGTGTCGATCACGATGTCCTCGAGGGCCCAGATTCCGGTCGCGGTCTTCGGCCCTGTGAGCGTGATCTCCGGATGGTGAACGCTATGTGAGGAATGAAAGGCGTCTCGGTCCATCCCCTTCTTCAACCATGCGATGATCGCGTCGCGACCCTCATAGTGGTAGTGGCCGGAGCTGTAGGAGCAAGTCGCTTCGGGAATGAAAGTCGTCGCCATTTCATCCCAGAGCTTCATATCGACGCAGCGCATATAGCGATATTTCAATTGCTTGATCGCTTCGATCTCGAAGAATTCTGCCAGGTCCATGGCCATCCTTTCCTGGGATTCGGGAAATTGCGCTGGCCGGGCATGATCAGGCCGTCTCGTCGCCAGCGACCGCCCAGTAAAATCGACGCTAGCAGCCCTTGGGTCGAGTCGCGCAAGACCTCGCCCCTGTCCAACTCCGACAAGGCGCGGCATTCTCTCCACGTGCCGATCGATCGCCCTCATCCGACCACGAACGCGCTCCTGAGCCTGGCCGCCATCGTCGTCATCATCGCTGGCCTGCGCGCAGCCAGCTCACTCTTCGTCCCCTTCCTGTTGGCCGGCTTCATCGGGCTGCTCTGCGCCCCCGCGCTCTTCTGGCTGCGCGATCGAGGTCTGCCGACACCGATTGCCCTGGTCGTCGTGCTGGTGGGGCTCTTGGGAATCGGCGCCGTCTTCGGCGGATTGATGAGCACGTCCATCAACGAATTCACCCGCTCCCTACCCGCGTATCAAGAACGTTTCGGATCGGTGATCGCCTCTCTGACGGCGACGCTCGGCGACTACGGTATCGACTTCGGCACGCAGGCCAGCGAGACGAATCCCTTCGATCCCAAAGCCGCTTTGGGCCTTGTCGGCAATCTCGCAGGCAACCTCGGTTCTTTGCTCAATAATGCCTTCCTGATTTTTCTGACCGTCTGCTTCATTCTGCTCGAGGCATCGAGCTTCCCGCTGAAGGTCCGCGAAGCTTTCGGCGACTCGCCGGAAATGGAAGCCCGCATGACCGAGATCGGCGAATCGATCCGCCGCTATCTCGGCATCAAGACGCTCACGAGCATTGCCACGGGTTTTCTCGCCTACGGCGGTTTGATGGTCCTCGGCGTGAAATTCGCACCGCTCTGGGGACTGATCGCATTCTTGTTGAATTTCGTTCCCACGGTCGGCTCGGTGATCGCCGCGATTCCCGCCGTCGCGCTGGCCCTGGTCGACAACAGCCCACAGACCGCAGCCCTCGTCACGCTCATTTATGTCGGGATCAACATCGCGATCGGAAATTTCCTCGAACCCCGCGTGATGGGGGATGGAATGGGTCTCTCGCCGCTGATCGTCGTGACCTCACTGATCTTCTGGGGATGGGTCCTCGGACCGGTAGGTATGGTCCTTGCGGTACCCCTGACCGTCATTCTTCGAATCATGCTCGGCAGCCAGCCATCGACCCAATGGGCCGCCGTTCTACTCGGGCCGGCGCTTCCGAAACTTCGACGCGTCGAGCCGGTCGAAGAAGAGGCGGAATCGAACGCGGCCTGAATGTTAGTCGTTCGACGGCCTCGCTGAATCGAACTGGAATCGAATCGCTCTAGCCGGACCGGTTCATCCGCCGGTCGAGGCATTCGCAATCGTCGCGAATGCTTGGCGCACATCATCGGGTGCTTGAACGAGTTCCACGAGAACGCCTTCCGATCCGATCGGCGAGAGATCGTTGCCCTTTGGATGGATGAAACAAACGTCGTGGCCCGTGGCGCCTTTGCGAATGCCGCCGGGCGTGAAACGAACGCCTTCTTTTTCGAGCCACGCGACCGCCTGCGGAAGGTCGTCGATCCAGAGACCCACGTGGTTGAGCGCCGGATTGTGGACCCTGGGGCTCTTCTCCGGATCGATCGGCTGCATCAAGTCGATCTCGACCGCTAGAGGACCGGTGCCGATCGCGCAAATATCTTCGTCGACGTTTTCACTCTCGCTTTTGTAGGTATGACCAAAGCGCAGGCCCATGATGTCGATCCAGAACCGCCGAAGTTTGTCTTTATCGAGCCCGCCGACGGCGACTTGTTGAATACCGAGAACCTGAAACGGACGGGATCGGGCCACGAAAAATCTCCTCTGGGTCGATCGACTTCCGAACGAGCGGGAACGAAAAATCGAAGAGGAGCGAGTCTAACGGATTCCCTTCGCCTCGCCGTGAAAGCCTCGCGCAAGCAAATAGCGCTCGCTGCTGCCCTTGCGAGTCGACTGGAGTTTCAAAGTCTTCGCTCGATCGAATGCCTTGCGCAGCCGTAGATCGACGACCTGGGCTTCCGGTCCTTCGAGAATCTTGATGAGCGCCGCGCCTCCCGGCTCGAGGATCGCGGGTAAGAGCTGCTCGATCGTTTCGAGTAGGCGTTCGACATTCGCTCGATCTGTTTCGCGAATGCCCGTGAGCTTCGGAGCGGCATCGGACAAGACCACGTCGGCACGCTCCGCGCCCAGACTGTCACGAAGGCGCGCAACGATGTCCGCGTCTTCGAGATCTCCAACGATTGCCGTCACCTGACGGAGCGGAATCTCCGGGTCGACTTCAGCGCGATCGATTCCGACGACACGACCCTCCTTCCCGACCAATCCCGCAGCGATTTCCAACCAACCGCCTGGCCAACAACCGAGATCGATGACCCGCTGCCCCTTCGAGAGAAGCTTCGAGGATTTCTGGACCTCTTTGAGTTTGTAGGCTGCACGCGATCGCAGACCTTCCTTTTTTGCGCGTTGATGGAGATGATCCTTTCGATTGTATTTCGCCATGGCCGGCCAACGATATCAGCCTCTGGAACGAGGGTGCGCCGACCCTCGACGAGACAGATTCGGCGGCCCGTGATCCACCAACGAACAGTCGCCGTCGGTTTCTGCGAAACCAGACTCGGGTCTCGGGTCGAACTACGCGGCCGATCGAAAAATGTTTCCATCGCGAGTCGATTCTTGCCCATTTTCATGTGCTGCGGGTGTAGGGTGAGGGCCGGCTCAGTCATCACCAGCGCAAAGCTGATTTGAAGACGCTCACGTTCGCGCTGGTGATGCGGGTCAATGCGGGTACTAGGACTTCGCAGCCCCGCCGAGCCATTCTCGAAGATGCGCGTTCACGGCTTCGGGCGCTTCTTGTTGGACCCAGTGGCCGGCGTTCGGGACCAGGCGAATCGTCAGGTCTTCCACTCGACTCGCGGCCTCATCGATCATCTCGGTTGGCAAGATCGGATCCCGTTCACCCCAGACAACCAGCGTCGGCGTCTCGATTCTCGGGAAGCCCAACACCGCGAGTCGCTTCATCCCGCCGCCACGCACCAGGGCTCGGTAGTAGTTGATCATTGCGGTCAGCGCGCCCGGCCGCGAAGCCGCCTCTCGATAGACTTCGATCACATCGTCCGTGAATCGCTCCGGCTGTGCGGAAGTCGAACCGCGAAAAAACTGCGCGATCGCTCGAGCCTTCTTTCGACCGAGCACCCATTCTGGAAGTCGCGGAATCTGGAAGAACAAGACGTAGCTGAAGCGCCAGAACTCCCGCGAAAAAACGCTCGGCGCATGCTCGCGCGGTCGCGGAACCGGTGCGTTCAGAATGATCAGACGCGTGAGTTTGCGCAGCCTTTGTGCGGCGAATTGCCAGGCGATGATGCCTCCCCAATCGTGAGCGATCAGAATCGTCTCACTCGCCCCCGACGCATCGATCAGCCCGGCAACATCCTCCATCAGCGTCTCGATGCTGTAATTCCTGATCCCCTGCGGTCGATCCGTTGTCCCGTAGCCGCGCAGGTCGGGTGCCCAGACCCGATAGCCGAGCGACGCCAGCAAGGGCATCTGATGACGCCATGAATAGGCAATCTCGGGAAAGCCGTGCAGACACAGGGCCAGCCGATCCCCCTCTCCGCAGACACGAACATGGAAGTCGAGCCCATTGGCGCGAATCCGTTCGGAACGAATCTCGTCCGCTCCGTCGAGCACCGCTTCTAGATCGCTGGCCATCGAACCCCCTGGAGCCTCATCTCACGAGGCAGAGACCATAGTAGGCTTTCGGAACCGCTACGCGCGACCGACAGCGCGGGTTGATCGAATCGACTTCGCCTATCCTCTGTCCCTACGCGTTCGGGAGGACACCATGACCGAATCATCGGGAAGTGAAGATGTCATTCAGGACACGCTCAGCGAAGCGTGGGGAATCTTCGTAAACGACTTCGTTCTCTTTGTCATCGCCGGGTTGCTGATGATCGTCGTCTCGGTCGCCAGCCTGGGCCTTCTCTCCGGCCCGATGACCGTCGGCTTCATCAAGCTCGTCGAGAGACGCCGCCAGGGCGAATCCGGATCCGCCACCGACATCTTCGATGGCTTCACGCAATTCGGAGCCAGTTTGATCGCATCGATCCTGATCGGGGCGGGCGTGTTCATCGGCATGATGCTCCTGGTCCTACCCGGTGTGCTCTTCGGTCTCGCGATGGCCTTCACATTCCCGGCCATCGCAATCGACAATGAGGATGCAACGGGGGCCATGACTGCAAGCTTCACGATCGTGAAGGAAAACCCGGCGGTCTCCCTGGTCTTTCTCGTGATCATGCTCGTGTTGAGTGGAATCGGGACGGCGACCGCCTTCGGAACTCTGTTGACGATGCCCTTTACTCTGGTCTTGATGACGCTCGCCTATCATCGGTTGGCGGAGCCGCGAACATCAGAGCACTCGATCGAAGTCTGAACCGAACGTGAATCCGGAGGGCCCGCGATGCATGTCGCCTACGTGAATCTTTTTGTGAGTGATCTCGATCGCTCCGTCGAGTTCTACTCGAAGAAGCTGGGTCTCGCACTCGAGTTCTCCGATTCGGAACACGGATATGCGTCTCTCGACTCGGGTCCCGTGAGACTCGGACTGACCTTGCCCGGCCCCGACCAGGGTGAACTTCTGGGCCGCCACACGGGAGTCGGATTGGCCGTCGACGATCTCGTCGCCGAGCACGCTCGTCTCAAAGCGCTAGGCGTCGAGTTCACGATGGAGCCGAGCAAGCAGCCCTGGGGTGGATTCATGGCCATGATCGCGGATCCCGACCGCAATATTCTCTACCTGGACGAAGTCGCCGTAATGCATCCGGAGGCCAAAGCCGGCTCCTAGCTCTTGATCGCCTTGCGGATCTTCACCAGGGCGTTCTTGTGGCCGGGCACGGCGCCACGCACGAAGAGCAGGTTGCGATCCGTATCGACGCGAATGACTTCGAGGTTCTGCGTCGTCACTCGGGCATTGCCGAGCTGGCCAGCCATCTTCATGCCCTTGATGACCTTGCCGGGACTCGCGCCCGCGCCGATCGAGCCGGCGTGGCGGAAGGCCTCGTGCGTACCGTGCGTACGCTTCTTGATCGCAAAGCCGTGGCGCCTGACGACGCCGGAAAAGCCGCGGCCCTTGCTCGTGCCGATGGCATCGACGCGCTGGCCGACCGCGAAGATGTCGACCTTGAGCTCCGCGCCAGACTCGAGTTCGGCGACTTCCTCGGCGCTGAGTCGACTCTCGGCGAGGTATCGCTTTGGGTCGCTACCGCCGTTCTTTTCGAAATGGGTCTTCTCGGCCTTCGAGAAGAGCGCGGCGCGGCGCTCTCCGAAAGCGAGCTGGACCGCGTCGTAGCCGTCCTTCTCGCCGGTTTTCCTCTGCACGACCACGTTCGGGCCCGCTTCGAGCACGGTGACGGGTACGGCTTCGCCGGACTCGGCGAAGACACGGGTCATGCCGAGCTTCTTGCACAGTAGTTCTATGGACATATCGGGGATCTCCTCGTCCGGATTGGAACCGCCTCCGTCCGTCGGAGTGGGTTCGTCGCGGTCGATGCGACTCGGGTGGGGCTGACCCGGGCATTTTTTGCAGCGGGCGCCCGCGCGCGAGGGGCGATCAGACTCTATTCTCGCATCTGTGGTTCCCGATTTCGGTCGTCGTTCCCGATTTTCGCGGGCGACCTGATCTCGAGAGCGCGGCAGGCTAGCACGGGGTTCGGATCCCGGCGAATCCTGATCGAATTCAGCCGAATTCGCTGAAATTCGGGCAAGAATCGCATCCCATCGCTGAATCCGAACGCCCCGAGAGCCAGCCGACAAGAAGCCGGGAAACCGATCGCGACGTCCCTCGACGCCGGGAACCGGTGAGCAACCATCGCAGGACGAAAACGGAGCAATCAGCCATGGAATATCGAGCCACTCTCATTCCCGGCGACGGAATCGGCCCCGAAGTGGTCGACGCGGCCGTTCGCGTGGTTGCCGCGGCCGGTGTCCGTGTGGACTGGCAACGGGTGGAAGCCGGTGCCGACGTATTCGTGAAATACGGCACGGCGCTGCCCGACGAAGTGCTCAATTCGATTCGAACGACCGGTGTCGCGCTCAAGGGTCCGATCGGAACGCCGATCGGGGGCGGCTTCAAGAGCGCCAACGTAGTGCTGCGACAATCGCTCGATCTCTACGCCTGCGTCCGGCCCATTCGTACGATCCCCGGTGTCCCCTCGCGCTACACCGACGTCGACTTCGTGATCGTTCGCGAAAACACCGAAGGCCTCTACACGGGCCTCGAACATCGCGTGACCCAGGGTGTCGTCGAAAGTCTGAAGGTCGTCACCGAATCCGCGAGCCTGCGCATCGCACGTTATGCGTTCAAGCTCGCGCGGGATCAAGGACGATCGACCGTCGCCGCGATTCACAAAGCCAATATCATGAAGCTCTCGGATGGGCTCTTCCTCGAATGTGCCCGACGCGTTGCCCGCGACTATCCCGAAATCGAGCTGAAGGAATTGATCATCGACAACTGCGCGATGCAACTCGTGACCCGTCCCGAACAATTCGATGTCTTGCTCATGGACAATCTCTATGGCGACATTCTATCGGACCTCGGTGCGGGACTCGTCGGTGGACTCGGCGTCGTACCCGGAAGCAATATCGGAAATGAATGCGCCGTTTTCGAAGCCGTTCATGGCAGCGCGCCGGATCTAGCCGGCAAGGGCCGCGCCAACCCGACCGCTGTCATCCGCTCCGCTGCACAACTGGTCGCCCACCTCGGAGAAATCGACGCGGCCGCGCGCATCGAAAGCGCCGTCCTGACGGCACTCTCCGATCCCACGAACCAACCCGGTGATCTCGGCGGGAAGGCATCGACGGATCAGCTCACCGATGCGATCTTGCGCGAGCTCGAAGACTGAGGACCGAGCTTCAAGGGAACCCGCGTATGCGTTCGCCCGATCAATCCACGGATGAATATGCAGCGAGCAGGCTCCGACCCGTCCTCGTATTGGCTCTGGACGGCGCAACCTTCGATGTCATCCGGCCGCTCGTCGAGCGAGGACTTCTCCCGAATCTCAGCGCATGGATGAAGGAAGGGCACGCGAGTCCGCTCGCGAGCACGACCCCACCCGTTACCTTTCCCGCCTGGTCGTCGTTCATGACTGGCCTAACCCCTGCGCAACACGGAATCTTCGACTTTACCCAGAAGAAGCCAGGCGAATACCGGCTGCGCTTCATCAACTCCACCGATCGCGTTGGCGCTTCGATCTTTGGGCGTGTGGGACAGTCAGGAGAGCGCTCGCTCGTGCTGGGTCTGCCGGCCACTCATCCGCCCGAGGAAGTCGACGGCTTGCTGGTCTGCGGATTCGATGCACCCGTCTCGACAGGCACGGACGAGCGAAGCGCGAGTGATCCTGCTCTCTATCGCGAGATCGCCGCGGTCGCCGGCCCCTGGATGCGGCCAGAGCTGAACGAATCGTCACGCGCGGACGATTTTCATGAACGAGCCGTCGAAACCCTGCTCACGCGCATCGATCGCAAGCGCGACTTCGCTCTCGAAGCGCTCGCGAGGTTGCGCGCGGCCGCGGACGGGTCCCTACCCGCTTTCATGATGGTCGTCTTCTCGGAGAGCGATACGGCCGGACACCACTATTGGCGCGATCACGATCCCGATTCTCCCCGCCACGATCCCACTGTTTCCCGCCAGCGAAGGGAAGCACTCGAAAGCGTCTACCGACGTCTCGACGATGCCTGCGGCTCGATCCGCGAGGCTGTGGGTGAAGACGTGTTATGCGTCGTTCTATCGGATCACGGGATGGGCGGCGCATCCGACAAGATCGTTCATCTCAATCGTCATCTGGCCGAGAGGGGATTGCTCTTTCGCCGCGAAGGCAGCGGACGCTTCATCGATCGATTCGCCAGAACACTTCGTGACTTCGCCCTCGCCCATCTGCCGGCCGCGATTGCCCAACAGCTCTTTCGCCGTGCGCGCGGCGCGGCGGCTGAACTCGAGAGTCGCGCGCGCTTCGGCGGCTTCGAATGGCATCGAACCGTCGCCTTTTGCGAAGAGGCCAACACCAACCCCGGCGTGTGGATCAATCTCGCCGGGCGCGAGGCCCAGGGCTGTGTCGAACAAAGTGAGTACGAGGCCGTCCGCGATCGCGTCATCGAGGCCCTGCTGACCTGGCGTTTGCCCACCGGCAAGCCAGTCATCGCCCGCGCTCTGCGACGAGAAGAGGTCCACGAGGGCCCGTATGCCGAGCGCGCTCCGGACATCGTGATCGAGCTGGCGCTCGATGACGGCTATGGCCTGTCGCTCGTCCCGACTCCATGGTCCGAGGGCGGCCTGCACGGTTCGGGCATTGCCTCGATTCGCACGCTCGCCGCAGATCAACAGGCGGGTGGACGCGGACGCGGCATGAATGGCACTCATCGCCGCGACGGAATCTGGATTGCCGTCGGTCCGGGCGCCCAGGATCGCGATGCCCCCAGGCGACTGACCCACGTGGCGCCATGGTTGGCGGGAGCGATGGGATTGGACTGGGAACCGGCCGCGGACACGTCGCCCCGGAAGCGCGAACCCGTCGAGTACGACGACGCAGAGGAAGCCATGGTTGCCGAGCGGCTGAGAGCGCTTGGCTATCTCGACTAGCCCTGGCCGCGAGCCGTCTCAGCCCCCGGTTGGACGAAACGTATCGACGAGGTGCTTACAGAAGCCGACGACGTTGCCGACCCTGTGCGGTTCGGTCTTGCCAAGCCGAACGATCACGAGATCGAGTTTCGGACTGATCGTAATCCTTTGACCGCCGGCACCATGACATTCGAACAGACCGAGACTCCCGGGGATGACCCAGAAATGGGCGCCATAACATCCAGCCGGAGCGATTGCCGAGGACGTTCGGCTGTAATCCACCCAGCCCTCGGGCAGAATCCGCTGTCCATCCCATGAACCATTTCGCAGATAGAGGTAGCCGAAGCGTGCGTAGTCACGGGCGCTGGCAAAGAAATGACTCGAGCCGACGAAGGTTCCCGCTTCGTCGAAACGGGGATCCGCACTCGTCATCCCGATCGGATCGAAGAGCTCACGCTTCATGAACTCGCGCATTCCGGCTTCACCGCCGCCAACGGTCTCGGACACGAGTCGCGAGAGCAGATTGCTACCCCCACTATTGTAATTCCAGCGCGTTTCGGGCTCGGCCTGGTAGGGAAGTGTCGCTGCGAAGCCCGCGACGTCCGCCTTCCCATCTCCGAATAGCATCGGAATCACGTCGGATTCCTCGGGCGGCCAATAGCGAACCGAACCCCCACCGAGATCCTCGGCTTCGCGAAATCGCAGACCGTCGACCATCCGCAGCATCTGATCGATCGTGATCCGGCGACGCTTGTCATCTTCCGGCCATTCACGAACCGGCATGGGCTTTGAAATGTCGAGCTTCCCCTGCTTCACGAGAATGCCGATCAAGGCGCTCGTAATACTCTTCGCCATCGACCAGGAGAGAAAGGTGTCCTCCGGCCCGGCATCGTGCGCGTAGCGCTCAGCGACGATCTCGCCGCCCTGAATCGCGACGATCGCATGCGTTCGGTCGAGATCCTCGGGTTCGGGCTGGCTGAACGCATGATCCAGGAGCTTTTCGAGTGCGCCTTGATCGACGCGTGAATCGAGTTTCCCGATCGACCAATCCTTTGTCGGCCAGGCGAGGTTTTCGGGATGAGAAGGAAGGGGGAGAAGGTCTGCGCGGGTAGACATGATGATTCCTCGCTGGCTTGGCGATCCGGGTTCCTTGGCCGGTTTCGAATCTAGCGAAGTGCTCCCGAGCATGTGGGAGGGGCTCGCTGCCAGTCGTGTAGCTTGCCCCTCTGCGTTCTCGACCGGCCAGGGAAAATGTCCGCCGCGCGTTGGCGACTTCGCGGAAACGCGACGCGGCAAGGAGGCTTTGAGATCGTGCGATTCATAGTGGTCGGAGCCGGGGCGATCGGTGGCGTCGTCGGGCGACGACTGGTCGAGCACGGTCATGATGTCGTATTCGTCGCGCGGGGTCCGCATGGACGGGCGATCGCCGAGTCGGGTCTCCGTCTTGCATCGCCTGCGGGTGCTGCCCATCTCGATGTCGATGTCGATGTCGTCCAGGAGCCGCGCACTCTGCGTTGCCGGAGTGACGACGTCGTGCTCCTCGCAGTCAAGAGTCCGGACTCGGTGGCCGTGCATCTGCTGCCGGGCGAAGTTCGAGCCCATTGCTCTCCGATCACGGGACTCATCGACATCGGCGGCTATCCGGATGGGATCGATGACACGGTCGATGCGATCGTCGCGGCGCTTTCCGAGTCGACGTTCTCGTCCATCGCACAAGCGAAGATCATGCGTTGGAAATGGGCGAAGCTGCTCTTGAATCTGGGCAACGCGATCGAAGCGATCTGCGGACCGCCGGCCATCTCCGATCGGGGTCGAGAAGACGGCCGTCTGCGAGAGCTCGAAGACGACGACCGCTCGAGCAACGAGGGCCAGAGCGAAGATCAGCCCGAGCGGGCGCCAGCCCAGAATCGACTAGGGTGGAAGGGACGGCTCGCCGCCCGGTGCGGCACTCCTGTCTGCAGCACCCATGTCCGCTTCGCGACTCCCAAACGCTGGCTTGTGATGCGACCGGTGAACGCCGGTGGCGATCGGCAGCCGAGCGCAGCATACATCAGGGCTTCCACCGTCCCGGCTCACGGGAGGACCGGTATAGTCTCACATCTGCAGACGGTCGCCCGACGTGAGGGTTGCCGGGAGCGAGAGGAATCGATGTTCGCGGATCCATTCCAGACCGGACTCTTCGGAAATGAGTGAGTCGGCGATCGCACTGTCACTGGTTTTTCCGGCCTTCAATGAGGCCGAAAACCTTCCGCCACTACTCGAGAGCGCGATCGCGATCGGCGAGGCCCTGGGTCTCGAATTCGAGATCGTCATCGTCGATGATGGTTCGCAGGATCGCAGCGCCGAGTTCCTCACCGAGACTTCTCGACGCGACCCACGAATCCGCGCTGTCCATCATGCGGCCAACCTGGGCTACGGGGCCGCTCTACGCTCTGGGCTGCGAGAGGCGCGTGGCCAGTTGGTCTTCTTCAGCGACGCCGATCTTCAATTCGATCTTGCAGAAATTCGCCATCTGCTCGAATACGCCGAGGACTACGAGATCGTCGCCGGATATCGCGCACCGCGCCGGGACCCCTGGATTCGGCGTGCAATCGCTACTGTCTGGGGGTTTCTCGTTCGGCTCCTTTTCGATCTCCCAATTCGCGACATCGACTGCGCCTTCAAGGTCTTCCGACGCGACGTCCTGGACGCGATCCCGATCGAATCGATCGGTGCCTTCGTGAACACCGAGATTCTGGCTCGCGCTCGCGCTGCCGGATTCGCCATCAAGCAAGTTCCCGTGACCCATCGCCGGCGCCAATCGGGTCGTCAGAGCGGCGCCCATCCTCGCGTCATCCTGCGCGCCATCGTCGAACTCTCACAACTCTATGGCGAGCTTCGCGGTGACCTTCGAGCGCCGCTTGCCAGGCTGCGTCCGGCGGGCAGCCAACCTCGCGGCATGGCTCCTCGCCGCCAGGCGAATCGGGCGAGCAAGACCGGATCGATGGGCTCACTCGGCACGACTCGGTAGCCGTCGGGCATGCGGCCATTGCGGCTTCTGCTGGCGGGCGCGTTCCCCTATCCCCTGAACCAGGGCTCCCAGGTCTATTTTCAAGAACAAGCGATCGCGCTGCGCGGGCACGGGGCCGAAGTCACTCTGCTCACCTACGGACCGGGAAGGTCTTCGAAAGGAAGCGCTCGGGCCGAGGCGCGATCGGCGGCCGCTGCGAATGGCCTTGGCCAGCGAGAGAATCGGTCGACGGAGCATTGGCGTGCACTCGATGGCTTCGACCATTTTCAGTCCCCGGCCTGGACCCGTCCAGCTTCCCCGCGAGCGGGCCCGAGTTGGGCCAAGCCTCTCGCAGATCTCGGCTTTGCCATGACGCTTCGTGACGCACTCGCGTCAAGTGTGGGTGATGACGCGTTTGACGCAATCTTGACGCACAATGCGGAAGCCACTTTGACGAGCTGCCTGGTGGCAGGCCCGAAGCGTCCACCCGTCGTCTACTGCGTCCACACACTTCTCGAACAGGAGCTCTCCGCTTATCTCAGAGGCCCTAAGGAACAGGGTTTTTGGAACAATTTCGATCTATCGCAGTCTGCGGGTCGTCTCACGACCGGCCTCGACAGGGTCGGGGCAGGAATCGACCGTTGGCTGGCTCGTCGGTCGGACGGCTGGATCGCGTTGACGCAGTCTTCAGAGCGCGTCATGCGTCAATTCTCGAGCCGGCCAGGGGCTCTCGTCCCTCCTCCGATTCCCGATCCGCTGGCCAGTCTGGACAGACTCGATCCCGACGCGGTGGCGCGATCGCACGGTCTCGAACCCGGGCGCTTCCTTCTCTACTCGGGAAACCTCGACGGCTACCAGGAACTCGACATTCTCGTTTCGGCGGCTGCCGAGTTATCGCGGCGGAATTCCGCATCCACACCCCTGGTTCTGGCCAGTCATCTAGCCGCGTCCTCAACGGCGTGGACCACCCGTTCGATTCCCGGCCTGCAATTCCGACAGGTCCATTCTTCGGCCGAAATGCTGGCGCTGCTCGAAAGCGCCCGCGCCAGCCTGCTCCTCCGGCGCACGGAGGGTGGCTTCCCGATCAAGCTCGTGAACAGTCTGGCGGTCGGCACCCCGGCGATCGCCTTTCACGAACGGGAATGGGGTCTCGAACACGACCGCAACGCGCTGATCTGTTCGCCCGTCCAGCCTGTCGAGTCGATGGTCGAAGCGGTCGAGCGTCTCGAAAAGGACGATGCGCTGGCCGGTCGGCTTGGTGAGGGCGCCCGTGCACTCTATCTGAAGCGGCACCGACCCGAGCCAGCGGCGAAACGCGTTCTCGCGCTGGTCGAGGAGGTCTGTCGAACTCGCGACGTGCGCTGACGCGAGGACGCCGGCAGAGTCCCGGAGCGGGCGGTGTGCAGCCGACCCTCCGTTTCTCCGATGATCCCTGAATACGCACGCGACGTGTCATTTCGTCGTAGGCCCCTAAACTGACGCCCGCTCGGTCCCCGATTTTCGGGAATCGGGCTTTTGGCGTTCTTCGCTCGCCTGGATTCGTGAGATCGCGGAGAGTGGGGTTTTGGGATTGAGCGGAGAGATTGCGCGATGAGTGCTGAGGCGAAGGCCCAGGTCGGGATGAAGCGACGCCGGTCCACACCGCGCGGGGATACGCCGTTTGATCGTCTCATTCGAGAGAAGGGAAAGGCCAACGAACTCACGCGCCTAACAGGCTTGCGTGGTGCCGCGAACCGAGTTGCCGCCAGTCATTTGATCCGCGCTCACGGCGACCGCCCCGTTCTCTACATCACGGCCCATTCGCGCGCCGCCGACGACGCTGCCCTCGCGCTCCGAGGCATGCTCGGCGAACGCGAAGACACGTCTCGGATTCGGGCGTTTCCGCGCCACGACACCCTGCCCTTCGACCGCTTCTCTCCGCAGCCCTTCCTCGTCAGCCAGCGCATGGAAGTTCTTCATCTCCTGAATCAGGCGCTCGACGGCCGCGAGCAGGCGAGCCCGATCGTGATTGCCCCGATGGCCGCCCTCGCCCTTCGCGTTCCCGCACGAAATCTCCTTCGCGAATCGACCGAGCGCATCTCGGTTGGCGCGTCGCTCGATCGAGATCTGCTCGCCGCGCGCCTGGTCGGCCGCGGCTACCAGCGAATGGCGCTCGTCGAAGAACCCGGTGAAATCGCGATTCGCGGCGACATCGTCGACATCTATCCACCCCAACTGGCGAATCCCGTACGGATCGAACTCTGGGGCGACGAGGTCGATTCGATTCGAAGTTTCGATCCCGCCAGTCAACGCTCGCAGACGAAATCCGCGACCGTTCTGCTTCCGCCGCCCCGCGAGCTCCTTTTCGATCGCGATGGCATCGTCGATTGCGAGCCCGCAATTCGCGAGAACGCGGCGGAACAAGGTGTTTCGATGGCAGACGTCGACCGCCTGATCGATTCGCTTCTGCGCGGCCATCTGCCACCGGGCGCCGAGTCGCTGGCACCACTCATCCAGCCAGACCAGGAGAGTTTCTTCGCCTACCTCTCGGAGCAGGTGCTCGTGTTGCTCGAAGAACCCGAGGAAGCCGTGGCGCACCTCGACGAAGTCTTCGGTGAAATCGAATCGAATCACCTCGCGGCGAGAGGCGAACGTCTGACCGTACCGATCGAATCCCTTCTTCTTTCGACGGACGAGATTTCGAACGGCCTCGCTGGCCTCGACCCGATTCGACTCGAGCGTCTCGACATCGAACTCGCGGTCGACGAACGGGGCCGGCACGTGTTCGAAACCCAAACCCAGGACGAGCTGCGCCGCGACCTCGTCTCGAGTCGCAGTCATGAACATGCGCTCACGCCGCTTGCCGATCGTTGTCATGCCTGGCTTGCCGAGCGTTGGCGCGTCGTCATCGCCTGCAGCACGCTGTCGATCGCGGAACGAATTCATTCGCTCCTGGCCGACTACGACCTCGACGGGCAGGTCGCGACGGATCCGCGGCCCGTCTGGCATTGGTCGCTCCCGGGGCGCCTCGAGATTCGTGTCGTGGATCTCGACGAAGGATTCATCTGGCCCGACCAGTCACTCGCCGTCATGACCGACGAAGAGATCTTCGGCCGGCGAGAGAGACGAAAGAATCGCCCCGGCTGGCGCGAAGGCCAGAAACTCGATGGCATCGCCCAGCTCGCTCCCGGAGACTTCCTGGTCCACGCCGATCACGGCATCGGGATCTACCGCGGCCTGAAGGAACTGAAGGCCGGCGGCACGTCGAGCGAACTGCTCGCCATCGAATACCTCGGCTCTGACAAACTCTTTCTGCCCGTCGACCGCCTGAGCCGCGTACAGCGCTACGGGGCCGCCGACGGCGTCAAGCCGCGGCTCGACAAACTCGGCGGCGAAACCTGGGAGAAGACCAAGGGCAA
>CAWLAJ010000002.1:0-44757 GCA_963854795.1 Deltaproteobacteria bacterium UBA4427
CGACCGGCAAATTGCCAGGTCGCCAGCGCCAGGAGTCCCTGGCTCGAAAGGCGCTCGGTGGCGGCACGCAAGAGTTGGAGTCGCCAGTCGCGCCCGGGAACATGGTGGAGGACGCCCATCACAGCGATCAGGTCGAAGGGCCCACTGGGCAGCGCGGCGCCCGGCCGGTCCGAGCTCAGGAAATCCTGCTCGATCAACACGCAATTTTCATCGGGCAGGTCCGCCAGGCGCTCGCGCGCGGCGGTGAGCAGCTCGGCGTTCGCATCGACTCCAACATAATGAAGCCCCGCGAATCCGGACTCGATCAGGAAGCGCGCGAGGCGAGCGTTGCCACAGCCAATGTCGAGAACGGAGAATCCGCGCGAGTCGCGCGCCTTGCGATCTTCCGGCGACTCGCGTGAGGGGAGCCAGTGAAGGAGTTGCTTCCAGCCAGGCCAGGCCTGGTGCCCGCGGCTCGCGTCGAAGGCTTCGGCGTGTGCCCGATAGAAGCTCTCGGAGAGCGCGAGCAGCTGGCTTCGGGTACGTAGATCCATCGGGCACGAGTCTAGCCCGGGGAGGGCGAACGCGTCCCAGCCGCCTAAACTCGGTCGACGAGGATGTATGTGTGACCGAGAGCAATGAAGAGAAAATCGCAGCGGGCGGCGAGCCACGGTCGCCCGCCGAGCCGAAGCGTCTGGCCGGTCGTTTCCGCGGTCGCGGGCCCGATCGGTCCTTCGATCCGACGCCGCTGCGCGAAGTTCTGATCCCGCTGCTACGCGCGATCGAAGCCGTCCCCGACGACATTCCGGATCCACTCGCAGCGCAAGTCATGGAGCCTCTGCTGCGTGAGTTCGCCAAACCCAGTGGCGGTTTCTTTTCCCGCAGCCAGTTGATCGCCGCATTCGCCAAGTTCTCCCGGGAGACGGCGTTCCGCTTCGATGAGACTCGCTTCCGGCGACGCGTCCAGCGTCGCCCCGTTCGGACGCAGAGTGGGGTCACGCCGCTCACGGTCCTGACGAAGCCCTTTCCCTGTCCCGGAAAGTGCATCTTCTGCCCCAACGATGTGCGGATGCCGAAGAGCTATCTCTCGGACGAACCCGGCGCACAACGTGCTGCCAACAATCGCTTCGACCCCTATCTGCAGACCTGGAATCGCTTGGCGGCCTTCGATGCGACCGGCCATCCGACGGACAAGATCGAATTGATCGTGCTCGGCGGGACCTGGTCGTTCTATCCGCTGGCCTATCAGATTCACTTCGTTTTGCGCTGCCTCGAAGCGATGAACGACTTTGGCGCGGGCCTTGATCGCCGCGAGGAATGCGAGCCCCGGACACCCGACTTCGAAGAGATCGACGCCGAGATTCGCGGTGATCAGATCGAAACGAACCCCTACAACCAGATCGTGACTCGTTTTTTGCGGGAGCGCCTCGACGGGCAGCTGGTGGTCGCGGAGGAGGAGTCCGATTGGGCAACGCTCTCGAAGGCGCAGCGCTTGAACGAATCGGCGGGCGCGCGCTGTGTGGGACTGGTTCTCGAAACCCGTCCGGATCATGTCGATGAAGAAGAAGTTCTGCGACTTCGACGCCTTGGCGCGACGAAGGTTCAACTGGGCGTTCAGAGTCTCGATGATGAGATCTTGCTCGCGAACCGCCGTGGGCATGACGTCGAGGCGACGCGTCGTGCCTTCGATGTCCTGCGCCGCGCGGGATTCAAGCTGCACGCACATTGGATGGCCAATCTGCTCGGAGCGACTCCCGAGGGCGATTGCGAAGATTTCAAGCGCCTCTTCGAGGATCCCTCCTTTCGCCCAGACGAACTCAAGCTCTATCCGTGTAGTCTGATCGAGACCGCTGAGTTGATGGGGCCGTGGCGGCGCGGGGAGTGGCAGCCCTACGACGACGAGCAGCTGCTCGAAGTGATGGCGGACGCCTTGCCTCGTGTGCCCCGATATTGCCGGGTCACGCGGGTCATCCGCGACATCTCCTCGGACGACATCGTCGCAGGAAACAAGCGCACGAATTTTCGACAGATCGCGGAAGCCGAAGTGGCGCGTCGGGGCGAGCAGCTCGTGGAAATTCGGCAGCGTGAAATTCGCAGCGAGGCCTTCGACCCGCTGGCGCTCGAATTGATCGAGACCGAATACGCGGTCGAGAGTGGGCGGGAGGTCTTTCTCGAATTGGTGACCGAGTCCGATCGAATCGTCGGATTTCTCAGACTCCTACTACCGCGGGCGGCTTCGTTCGTCGATGAACTCGGTGCGAATGCCATCGTTCGTGAGTTGCACGTCTACGGGGGGGCGGTTCAGATCGGCGCCGCCTCCGGTGGGCGCGCTCAGCATCGCGGTCTGGGCGCTCGCCTGCTGCGGACGGCCGAATCGCTCGCTCGCAAGGCCGACTACCCGGGCCTATCCGTCATTTCGGCCATCGGCACCCGCGCGTACTACCGGCGGCAGGGCTTCATCGATGGCGAGCTCTACCAACACCTCGAGATCGACGGTCCCCCACGCTAACTAGCGCGGTCGAGCGGCACGAACAGCGTGTTGGCTCCGCGTCGAACCAGGACGAGGATCTTCTCCTTGCCCTTTGAAGCCTCGAGAACAGCGGCCAGGTCCTCGACGCTGTTGATTTCCCGTCGGTCCAATTCGATGATGATGTCTCCGCGCCGGATGCCCGCCTCGGACGCGGGACCATTGGGGGCGACCTCTGTGACGATGACGCCGTTCGACTCTTCGAGACCGAGCTCTTCGGCGAGCTCGGCGGTCAGTTCTTGAGCTCGAATGCCCAGGGACTCGGCGCCCTCGCTGGGTTCTTCGACGCGCATCGCGACTTGTTCCGGGTCGTTGAGTCGACCGATCTGGATCTTGAAGCTCTTGCGCTTGCCTTCACGAATCACGATGACTTTGGCCTTCGTATCGACGGGCGTATTGGCCACGACGATCGGCAGATCATTCCATCGAACGATCTCTTCTCCGTTGAATTCGATGATGATGTCTCCAGTTCGGATGCCGCCCTTTTCTGCGGGCGTATTCGGGAGAACCTGCGAGACGAGAGCGCCGCTCGCCTGGTCGAGATCGAAGTGGTCGGCAATCTCGTTGGTGACGCTTTGAATCGAGACGCCGAGCCAACCGCGCGTGACGTGTCCGTCGGCACGGAGTTGGGGAAGGATCTGTTTCGCTTGATTGATGGGAACCGAAAACCCGATCGTGTTCGCTCCGCTGCGGATGGCCGTATTGATTCCGATCACTCGACCCTTGAGGTCGATCAAGGGTCCGCCGGAATTGCCCGGGTTGATCGCGGCATCGGTCTGGATGAAATCTTCGTAGAGCTTTGGGTCCATGACGTCGCGTCGGTTCTTGGCGGAGACGATGCCCGCTGTGACGGTGTGTGCGAGGCCGAAGGGATTCCCAATCGCGACGACCCAATCGCCGGGTCGTACGGCTTCGGAGTCACCGAGCGCGATCGTGTCGAGGGCGGTCTTGCCCGGATCGACCTTGAGTAATGCGATGTCCGTCTTGGGATCGCGGCCGATGATTTTTGCCTCGAGTTCGGTTCCATCGAGGAAGTGGACGATGATCTGGTCCATGTCGGCGACGACATGATTGTTCGTGACGATATAGCCGTCGGGGGAAATGACGAAGCCGCTGCCCTCGCCGCTGCTCCGGCGTTCTTCGGGCATGCCACGCTGATGCCACGGGCTGCCGCCGAAGAAACCGGGTGGGAAGACGCGCTGTCGGGTCGCGACCATGCCACTGGTCTGGATGCTCACGACGGCGGGCGCGACGCGTTCGGCGAGGTCGGCGAAGCTCGTGGGAATGCCAACGGGCTGCGCTTCCGGGACTTCACTTTCGGATCGCCAGAAGGCTTCGCGCTCCGCTCGCGAGCTTGGTTTCTCATCTTCCTGGCTACCGAAAAAGTCCAGCGCCTGCGCGGTGTTGGGGCCAATCATTGAAGTCGTTCCGAGTCCCCGGCCGAACTCGAAGCCGGCGCCTACTCCGAATAGGATGAAGACGGTGGCCAGTGTGGAGATTAGAAGATGACGCACGATTGATTCTCCTCGTTGCGATGAAATGACTCTTGGGGCGTGTGGATCGGATGGATCGAATTCAGAACAGTGGCAGGGTCAGATGGTATCGGCCGGGTCCTCTTTGGACCACGACCAGAGCGCGTGCGCGCCCGCGAAGGCGCGCGACCGCACGACGCAGGTCTTCGCTGGAGGACAGGGTGACTCCATTGATTCCCAGCAAGAAGTCTCCGGCACGCAAGCCCAGCGTTTCGGCGGCGGAGCCCGGATTGACGCCCGTGACCTCGAAAGCCCGGTGGAGTTCGGAGCGGGTCAGTTCGAGACCGAGTTTTCGTCGCGCGATGTTATGCACCATCGCCTCGGGTAATTCCTCGGCGATCGCCGTGAGCAGCCGAGACTCACCATCGCGGTAGAGTTCCAAGGCAAGGCTCTGATTGTCGGTCAGCCCTTTGAGCATCTCGAAAAGCTCCTGGGCATTCTTGACCGCGCGACCATCGACGTTGGCCACGATATCGCCGCGCTGGATGCCCGCACGCGAGGCGGGGCTTCGCGCGTGCAGCCGGCTGACGAGTACGCCGGAGACTCCGTTCGGGAGATCGAGTATCGCGCGCAGCGCCGGATTGATGTCCCGGAATTCGAGACCGAGCCAGACGGGGTGGACCTCGCCGTAGAGAAGCAATTCGTGGATGACGCGTTTGGCGACATCGATGGGAATGGCGAAGCCGATGCCCTGTGCGCCTGCGAAGATCGCTGTGTTGATTCCAATCAGTTCGCCCTCGGCATTCAACAGCGGTCCGCCCGAATTACCCGGGTTGATCAGCGCATCGGTCTGCAGCAATCCGTGCACGGTCATGTCGCTGCCCTGCGACCGGACCGATCGGTTCGTTGCCGAGATGACGCCGGTCGTCACGCTGTTCGAGAAGCCAAAGGGGTTGCCGATGGCGATCACGGGTTCGCCGACCATCAGGTCGTCTGAAGTGCCGGGCTCTGAAAAGGGCAGGGCTTCGTTCGTCAGGATCCTGAGGACGGCCAGGTCGTTGTTTGGGTCGGCGCCCACGAGTTCCGCATCGTACTCGCGACCGTCTGCGATCGTGACGCGGACGCGATCGGCGCGGGCAATGACATGCTCATTGGTCAACACGTGACCCTGGACATCGAAGATCACGCCGGAACCCAAGCTCTGCACCGTTTGGGATCTCGGCACGAAGAAGTTTCGGAAGAAGCTGTCGAAGACGGGGTCCGAGCCTCCGCGGCGCGCGAAGGGATTCGCCGTCGTGGTGATTCGCTCGGTCGTGATGTTGACCACGCTCGGGCCGACTTGCCGAACCACGTCGACGGCGGCCGTGCGGCGAAGGAAGGGATCGCCCGCCCGGGCCGTCGCGGGGTTTCCCAGAGTCATGATGAGGGCGGCGAGGACCAGTGCAAGCCGGCCGAAGGAGCCGGAAGATTCGGATGGCAGGGTGGCGAGTCGAGGGAGAGTCGAGTCTCGCTGCGCCCTGCATTCTTCGTTCTCGTTCATCATCATCCCGTCGTCGCTCCATTCCGGGGGCGCACCGGAAATCGAGCCTGTATTTCGGCCGAACCGGCCACCGCGCGAGGCTCGCCCGGCGACCTGCACACTCTGAATCCGCCCAGCCGGCTTTGGTTCATGGTTCATCGTCGCCTCGCATTCTACCCCTCGGGAAAATAATTCGTGTCGAGCGTCTCGCGTAGTTGCCGCGCCGCTGCCATCGGGTTCACGGCAGCCGTAATCGCGCCGGTGACTGCAATGCCGGCCGCGCCCGCGCGCGCCACCTCGGCTGCACGCTCGGGGTTGATTCCACCTTGGGCCAGGATCGGTCGCCCTCGGTCCACCGCCTTCGACAGCAGTTCGAGGCCGAGCGCCGGGCGAGAGGCTTCCTTCGAGATCGGATTCCAGATCGGCGCCAGATGCACATAGCTTCGCAGCCCGCCCGCCGACGGGGAGGCCGACTCGATTTCATCGAGAGCATGCAAGGACCGGCCGATGCAGGCGTCCTCGGGAAGCAGCTCGCGCGCGCGGCCCTCGTCGATCGCATCGAAGCCGAGGTGTACGCCGTTGGCGCCGACCGAGAGCGCGATGTCGACGCGCCGATTCACGATCACACGCCGGGCGCTTCGAACAACCGCCTGGCTGTCCGCCTGGACTTCGCCTCGATCGCCACCGGTTCCATCTTTGCGCGCGTCGACCAGGAGCCGAGCGATTCGGAAAAGCGAGTCAGAACTGAGCGAACGGTCGCGCAGCTGAATCCAATCGACGCCCGACTCGAAGAGCTGTCGGGCGAAATCGCCCGGTCGTGATCCGAGTGCGCGAGCATCGAGCACCGCGCAGAGAACTGGACGACTGGTGTTGGCAGAGAGACGCTCGGGGCTAGAAGGTCGCAGTGCCATCGAGGGGGCTCGAGGCCGAGGCATAGAGTCGCTGTGGCATGCGACCTGCTTCGTAGGCGGCGCGTCCGGCGAGCACTCCCTGACGCATGGCGACCGCCATCTTGAGTGGATCCTTCGCATGGGCGATCGCGGTATTCATCAACAGCGCCGTGGCACCCAGCTCCATGGCGACCGCAGCGTCACTGGCCGTCCCCACGCCGGCGTCTACGATGACGGGAACTTCGACCGTCTCGAGAATGATCCGTAGATTGGCGGCATTGCGAATTCCCATGCCCGATCCGATCGGCGCTGCCAGAGGCATGACGACCGGGCAGCCCATGGCTTCGAGACGCTGGCAGGCGACCGGATCGTCGGTGATGTAGGGCAGGACCGTGAATCCATCGGCGATCAGTGCCTTCGCCGCTTCGAGCGTGGCCGGCACATCGGGAAAGAGCGTTCGTTCGTCGCCGATCACTTCGAGCTTGATCAGATTGGTTTCGAGCAGTTCGCGTCCCATCTTGGCCGTCGTGATCGCATCCTCTGCGGTATAACAGCCCGCGGTGTTAGGCAGGATCACGAAGCGCTTGGGCGAGATCACATCGAGCAGCCGCGGACCCTTCGAGGCGTCGAAATTCACGCGCCGCAGCGCAACCGTGATCATCTCGGCGCCCGACGCCTCCGCGCAGGCCAGGTTTTGTTCGAAGCTCTCGTATTTTCCCGTACCGATGATCAGGCGGGATTCGAATGACCATTCGCCCACCTGCCAGCCCGACATCTCATTGCCACGATTGGCAGTCTCGTTCTTCGCGTTGTCCGCGGTCATCGCTAGCCCCCTCCCACTGCTTCGAGAATTTCGATTCGGTCGCCGTTGTTCAGCTGGACCCGGTGATGGGACGAACGAACGACGATGTTCCGGTTCACGGCCACGGCGACCCGACGTTCCCCCATGTCGAGGACCGCGAGAAGATCGGCGACGGAAGCGTCCGCGACCAGTCTCTGGACGCCGCCGTTCACGACGACTTCGAGTTCGCTCGTGGAGTCCATTCGTGAATCGCTCCTTCGCGGCTCTTTCTTCGGGGTCGACGCCTGCGCGGCCGATCTCGGCAACATACCGGACGGACTCCCGGGCCGCCGCCGATTCGACGGCCGCGGGTTGCGAGGGTTGGTGTATTGTCGCGATCGGAGAATTGGAATGCGCGATTCGGGGGAAGAGCGGCCGGTTTGGGCGTGGATCGATCAGGACGCGCTGCGCCACAACGCAAGTCGGGCCATCGACTGCGCCCGGGGCCGCACGATCATCGGAGTGGTCAAGGCGGACGGCTACGGCCATGGTATCGCCGACGTCACGCGGGCTCTGCTCGCGCAGGGCGTCTCCAGACTCGCCGTCGTTTCGGTCTCCGAGGGCGCTGAATTGCGGCGCTCAGGCATCGTCGCGCCCATCCTCCTTCTGGGAGGTCTCGAAGACACCACAGCGGCGGAGCGAGCCTTGAAATGGGGACTGACTCCGGTCCTCCATGATCAGCGCGGCTTTGAGCTGGCGCGCGCGTCGGGCCGCGGTGGATCGCCGCTTTCCATCGAAGTCGAAATCGACACGGGCATGCGCAGAATGGGCGTTGCCCCGGGAGAGGCCGTCGGTCTCCTCGATCGTATTTCGGAAACTCGGCAATTGGTGCTCTCTGGCGTCTTCACACATCTCGCCTGCGCGGATGACGCCGACGCGAAGGCCAGTCGCGATCAGGTCGCTCTGCTGGGCGAGATCACACGCGAATTCGGTCGCGGCGGCCGGTCGATGCCGCAGACGCATATCGCCAACTCAGCCGGCTTGTTTCGCCTGAACGACTTCGAGACCCGCGACCTGGGCGTCGTCACGTCTGCCGTTCGGCCCGGCCTGATGCTCTACGGCGTGTCTCCGTTTTCTGACCGCAGCGCGGAATCGCTCGATCTCGACCCGGTCATGACCCTGGCCGCTCGCGTGGTGGCGATTCGCGTGGCTTCGAAGGGCGATGGTGTGGGCTATGGCGGTGATTGGCGTGCCGCTCGCGATACCCGGATCGCGACCCTGCCTCTCGGCTATGCGGATGGGCTGCCGCGTTCACTCGCGGGGAAGGGCGAGGTCTTCCTGGCGGGGGCGATGCGTCCAATCGTCGGGCGCGTGTCGATGGACTACATCGCGGTCGATGTGGCGGATGCTGCCGTCGAAGTCGGTCAGGTCGCCACCGTCTTCGGCCGGACCAGCGACGGAACTCGCGTTCCCGTCGAGGCGCTGGCTCGCGCGGCCGGCACGATTGCCTACGAAATTCTGGTCGGTGTCGGCGCCAGAGTGCCGCGAGAAGTCGGCAGCGGGCTACCTCCGAATATGGATCCCAGCCCGCTCGGTCGCGCCGTTTGACGCCGCGTCCGCGCGCGGTTACAACATCGCAAGCCCCCCTGTCCCCGACCATTCTCGACGCGGATGG
This sequence comes from Deltaproteobacteria bacterium UBA4427, assembly GCA_963854795.1. Classification (GTDB taxonomy): domain Bacteria; phylum Myxococcota_A; class UBA9160; order UBA9160; family UBA4427; genus UBA4427. Next base: position 8,844 of record CAWLAJ010000002.1, read on the forward strand.
CGCGTCCAAATTGGACCTCGCAATCGCGGGGCGCTCGCTGTATCTGGTTCAGATCTCTGGAGAATCGAGGCCGGGACGGGTCGCACGAGCACCTGCAGGCTTCATGGATGCAGAAGTAGGTAGTCGGTCGTAGTCGAAGAAGAGACCACACAAAGAGGGAGAAGGAACGGATGCCCCCCAGCGATTCGTCGAAGTCGTCTAGAGGCGCGAGTACAGCCAAAGCCCCAGGCAAGGGCACGGTCACTTCCGGAGCGTCTGCGGACTCATCCAGGAAAGTCGTTCGGGCATTGCTCTCGGTGTCCGACAAGGCGGGGCTCGTCGAGCTTGCCAAGGACCTCGATTGTCTGGGCGTCGAACTGGTCGCCTCTGGCGGTACGGCCGGGGCGATTCGTGATGCTGGCCTACGCGTACTCGACGTGGCAGAGCTGACGGGAAGTCCCGAGATGTTGGGTGGGCGCGTGAAGACGCTGCACCCGAAGATTCATGGCGGGATTCTCGCTCGGCGGGATCTGGCCGAGGACCAGGCGGACCTCGAAGCCCAATCGATTCGCGTGCTCGATCTCGTGGTCTGCAATCTCTATCCGTTCCAGGCCACAGTCGCCAAGCCGAACGTCACTCGTGCCGAGGCGGTCGAGAAGATCGATATCGGCGGGCCGTCGATGATCCGTTCGGCGGCGAAGAACCACGCCTATGTCGGCGTCGTCTGCGATCCCGCGGACTACGCATCGATCGTGAGTGAATTGCGCGAAACCGGGGGGCTCGCGGGCGAAACACGTCGTCGTCTGGCGCTCAAGGCCTTTCAGCATACGGCGGGCTACGACGCCGCAATTTCTCAGTGGCTGGCCGAACACGATCCCGATGGCGAAGCCGAGACTTTTCCAGATTCGCTCCTGATCTCGCTCGAGAAGGCGACCGAGCTTCGCTACGGCGAAAATCCGCATCAAAGGGCGGCCCTCTACGGCGGCTTCCTCGAACTTGCCGAGCTTCTGCACGGTAAGGCACTCTCGTATAACAACCTCATTGACGCCCATGCCGCGCTCGCCCTGATTCTCGATTTCGATCCGTCCGAACGCGCCGTGGTCGCGATCCTCAAGCACAATACGCCCTGCGGAGTCGGGGCCGGCCCAACGCCACTCGAAGCCTACGAGAATGCCTTCGCGACCGATCCGGACTCGCCCTTTGGTGGCATCATTGTTTCGAATCGACCCTTCGATCTCGCGCTGGCCTCGAAGGTCGACGAGATCTTCACGGAGGTCTTGATCGGGCCGAGCTTCACGGACGATGCCCTCGAACTCTTGAAGAAAAAGAAGAATCGTCGGCTGCTCAGTTTCGATCGATCGAAGATCGACCCCGGACAGGTCGAAGTCCGGCGCGTCTTCGGTGGGCTGCTCGTCCAGGAATCCGATCCCGCGCCCGAAGAGGCGAAGACCGCGAACCTGGTGACGGAGACAGCGCCCAGTGACGAGCAGCGAACGGCGATGGAATTCGCCTGGCGAGTCGTCAAGCACGTGAAGAGCAACGCGATCGTTTTCGGCGCTGCCGATCGCACCTTGGCCATCGGAGGTGGTGCGACCTCACGCGTCGATGCCGTCCATGCCGCGTCAGCCAAGGCCGCCCGCGTCGGACTTTCGCTCGAGGGCTCGGTGTTGGCGAGCGACGCCTTCTTTCCCTTCGCCGACGGCCTCGAGACGGCGGTCGGTGCCGGGGCCGCGGCCGTGATTCAGCCCGGTGGCTCGAATCGGGACGAAGAAGTCATTGCGGCCGCGAATCAGCTCGGAATTCCGATGTTGATGACAGGCATGCGCCACTTTCGCCACTAGCGCAGCGGCTTACCGGCGAAACGGATTCGCGAGAGGAGTTTCCTTGAAGGTTCTGGTCATCGGCAGCGGCGGGCGCGAGCACGCACTGGTCTGGAAATTGGCGCAGAGCCCCCAGCTGTCCCGGCTTCACGCTGCGCCGGGCAGTGCCGCGATCGGCGAACTCGCGCAGTGTCATTCCGAGACCCGGGCGAGCGATCTGGACGGCGTCCTCGCGCTAGCCCAGCGAGAGTTGATCGATCTCGTCGTGATCGGACCCGAAAATCCACTGGCCGACGGCCTCGCGGATCGCCTCCGCGACGCGGGCATCGCCGTCTTCGGCCCCTCGGCGGCCGCGGCACAACTCGAGGGGAGCAAGGCTTTCGCCAAGGATTTCATGCAGCGCCACGACATCCCGACCGCCGCCTATGCCGTCTTCGAGGAAAGTGGGGCCGCCCACGACTATGTCGATGGTCTGGCGAGTCCATGCGCCTGCGTCGTAAAGGCCGACGGTTTGGCAGCCGGCAAGGGCGTGGCCATGTGTGAAGACGCCGCGGCCGCGCATGCCGCGATCGATGAGATGATGACTGCGCGCCGTTTTGAGGACGCCGGCGACCGCGTGGTGATCGAGCAGTGGCTTCGCGGCGAAGAAGCGTCTTACTATGCGATCACGGACGGCGAGGGAATCGTCACGCTGGCGGCGGCGCAGGATCACAAACGCGCGCGCGATGGCGACGAGGGCGAGAACACCGGGGGGATGGGCGCCTATTCACCGGCTCCCGTCGTGAGCGAAGCCGTTGAAAAGAAAATTCTCGAACGCGTCGTTCACCCGACCGTCCGCGGCATGGCGAAGGAGGGGCATCTCTTTCAGGGCGTGCTCTTCGTTGGTTTGATGATCGATTCCCTGGGCGACCCTCATGTCATCGAATTCAACGTACGATTCGGTGATCCGGAAACACAGGCGCTGATGATGCGAATGGAGGGCGACCTTCTGCCGATTCTCGATGCCTCGGCGCGCGGCACACTCGATTCGGCGACGGCAATCGGCTGGGGCGAGGCCGCAGTCTGTGTGGTGCTCGCTTCCGGCGGTTATCCCCGCGACTACGAGGTGGGTCGCGCGATTCTCGGGTTGGACGCGCTCGAGGAAGACGAATCGCTCGTCGTCTTTCACGCTGGGACGCGCCGCGCAGAGGCGGGTGAGGGCTACGAGACGGCGGGCGGGCGTGTCTTGGGGATCACGGCGCGGGGTCGCGATGTCGCCGAAGCCCGAGAGCGGGCATACCAGGCCGTTGCCGGCGTCTCCTTCGACGGCATGCAGTTTCGAAACGACATCGCCTCTCGCGCGATCAAGCGCGGGGGCGCTTAGCGAATGGAATCGGCGACTACGATTCAGTCATGCGAGCTTCCCGAGGTCGCAAGCGATATCGACACGGTCATCGATCGATTGTCGGCCGATGGCTTCATCGCCTACCCGACGGAAACCGTCTGGGGACTCGGCGCCTGTGCGGATCGAACACTCGCAGTCGATCGTCTCTTCGCCTGGAAGGGGCGCAGGGGAGATCATCCCGTGGCCGTGCTCGTCTCGTCTGTCGAGGTCGCGCTCGAGCTTGGCTGTTCACTGGATGAGGATGCGCGGCGCCTGGCACGTGCGTTCTGGCCGGGACCGCTGATGATCGTCGTGCCCTGCGAGAAGTCCTTCGCCGCGGGCATCGCGGGCCCCACTGGATCGATTGGGTTGCGCTGCAGCGATCATCCGATCGTGCAGGCGCTCGTTGAGCGTGTGGAGGAGGCCGGTCTGGGGCCGCTCACGTCAACGAGTCTGAATCGTACCGGCCAAGCACCTGCGACCACCGTCGATTCGGCCGCGGGGACGATTCGCGACGCTGCGCAAGGCGGATTCGAATCCCCGATGTTGTTTGCGACGCTCGATTCCGGAATACCCTGCGACGCCGGCGGCGGGCCGCCCAGCAGCATCGTCGATTGCACCGGGGCGTTGCCCAGGATCTTGAGAATCGGGGCGATCGAGGCATCGTCGCTCGAGAAGGTCTGGGTTCAATGACCGTCGTCCGACCCTTTCGAGCCGTTCGCTATGACACCAAGCGTGTCGATCTGTCGAAAGTGATCGTGCCGCCCTACGACGTGATCGCCGCAGACGAGCGCGGCGGTTTCTTCGATCTCGACCCGCATAATGCGATTCGTTTCGAATTGACGCGGGAGGCCGCCGATGACGCGGAGGCCAATTACGATTGGATTCGCGAGACCCTGGACGCCTGGCGCGAGAGCGGCGTGTTGATTCGAGACGATGAGCCCGCCTACTACGTCATGGCCCAGCGTTTTACGGCGCCTTCCGGAGAGGTCCTCGAGCGCATCGGCTTCATCGGCGAACTCCAGCTCGAATCCTACAACGCCCGCATCGTCCGTCCGCACGAGAGGACGCTGGCCGGTCCGAAGGCGGATCGTCTGAAGCTCATGCGTGCGGCGGAAGCGAATCTCTCTTGCGTCTTTCTTCTCTATGAAGATCGCGAGGACGAGCTTGGCGAACTCCTGGCCCGTGCTCTCGAACGGGGTGAGGTCGGTCGGGCGACGGATCAGGCCGGCGTCTCCTACCGACTTGGTCGACTGTCGGATCCAGACGAGATCCAACACCTACAGACCTTCCTGGCCGCGCGACCGAGCGTGATCGCCGACGGTCATCACCGCTATGAGACGACGCTCGAGTACCAGCGCGAACAAATCGAGTCGATCGGGGATCGGGCGGGCGCACCCTGGCAATCAACGATTGCCTTTTTCGCGAATGCCTACGCGGCGGGTTCTCTCTTGTTGCCGATTCATCGCGTCGTTCGCGAGGTCCCGGCGCCGAGCGAGGAGCAGTGGCGCGCGCTTCTGCCCGATTGGACGATCAGCCGGCTACCCGCCGTCCACGCTGATGAAATCGAGGCGCAGCTTGCCAAGGAACTGGCTCCGCTGTCCGAGTTCCCTGCGTTCGTCGCGGTGAGTGCCGAGGGCCCCGGGCTGCTCGTCCGGCAACGCGACGCCCGGCCAGGCGAATTGATGGTTCGCATCATTGAGCAGGAAGTGCTCCGCGTGGTCTTCGGTCTCGACAGCGAGGCGATCCGTGCGGGCGCGGTGAGCTTCCCGAAGAGTGCGATGCGGGCGGCCCGGGAGGTCGCGGAGGGCTCGGGCACGGTCGCCCTCTACCTGAACCCGATGACGCCAGATGACGTCTTCCAGGCAACCGCGGAAGGAGAAGTCATGCCCCAGAAATCGACTTTCTTCTACCCGAAGGTGCCGACGGGAATGGCCTTTCGAGACCATCGCGACGACGCCGAGCTGCCGCCATGAGTCCGCGGCCGGTCGGCGCTTCGATGGGAAGGCGACGAAAGGGAAAGCCCACGATGGTGGGCGATCTGATCGGGAAGGTACTCGGCGAACTTGGACTCGATTCGGTCGCGCAGGCACATCAGATCGGTGCGCGCTGGGAAGAGGTCGTTGGCAAGGGGGTGGCGATCCACTGTCGACCGCTCGGAATTCGCGCCGGCGTACTCGAACTCGAGGTCGACAGTCCCGTCTGGTCGCAGCAGCTCCAACTTCGCAAGCCCGAGCTCATCGCGGCACTCGAACGGACCTTCGGAAAGGACGCGCCGCGAGAGCTGCGCTTCCAGGTCGGCTATGCTCGCGGCCGCAAAACGAGCGAATGAGATGCAGGCGCCCACAGAGGCACACGGAATGGCAGAAGGAGAAGAGATGCAGGATGAACTCGGGCGGCTCTGCGATTTCTGCGGGGACCGGGTCACGACCGTGCGCCGCGTCGCGCTGGATCAGGAATACGATCGGCTGCAGAAGGTTCATCAGGAACAATATTCCTGTGCGAGCTGCTTTGAGGCCAAGGAAAAGCGGCGGCTGGGACTCACCCGGCGCTGAATCGGACGAATCCAGGGGTTTCGGAGGCGGCGAATTCCGGTTCGGCCTCTGGGGGCCAATGGACGGATCGTTGCGGCCCGGTTGACCGACCCGAGTGATTTCCCTAAGTTGCGCGCCGGCTTAGCGCCTCCGTGAGCCACCCTGGGTGGTGCAGTCGCGCAGTGTCGATCCGAGAACCAACCCAGTCGGGACCGGAAGCCGAACAGCGATCCCGGAACCCCGAAACCCACGAACGAGCACCGAGAGGTCTTTAGCAAGATGGTCAAGATTCGAATGATGCGCATGGGGACGAAGAAGCGTCCGTTCTATCGCGTGATGGCAATCGACGAGCGGAAACAGCGCGACGGTCGCCCCCTCGAATTCCTGGGAACCTACGATCCGCGAATCGATCCTCCAGCGGTCAAGCTGAATCTCGAAGGGATCGATACCTGGGTCGGAAAGGGTGCGCAGATCTCCGATACCGTTCGCAGCCTCGTTCGGGGTGTCCGCCGTGGCGCAAACGCGGCAGGCAGTTCCGCCAATACGGGAGCATCGACGAACTAATGTCCGAAGAAGGCGACGACTCCTTGGAAAAGGGTGAAGACTCCGCAGATCTGGTCGAATTCCTGGCGAAGGCGATCGTCAGCCAGCCAGAAGAGGTCAACGTCATCATCGAAGACGACGGTGATTTGATCGAACTCGAAACCGCCGACAACGATCGCGGCCGAGTGATCGGTCGACAAGGTCGTGTCGCCAAGGCTTTGCGCGCGATCCTGAATGCGACAGCCGACGGCGACGGAACGCGTCTCGACATCGTAGATTAGACGTAGATTAGACGGCGGCTGTACTTCGATTAGACCGCAAAGCCAAACACTTCGACGAGTTCGATCGCCGTGCGTTGGCGTCGGTTGAGTTTCGAATAACATCCACGCAGTACCCAAGTGCGAAAATCATCCAAGCGCGTGCCAGTCGGCAGTCGACGGCCGCCGGCGACCGCCCATGACCCATTCCCAGAATCAGCAGCGAATCGTACTCGGAGAAATTGTGGGGCCCCATGGCCTCGACGGTGAAGTGCGTGTTCGAATTGCCGGGGACGGACCGGATCCCCTACTCAGCGCCGAGGCCGTTTGGGTCGGCACGAGCGCCACGGACCCCGAAGCCCGCCGCTACCGGGTTCACGGTTGCGGGCCGGGGCGAAAAGGCGAGGTCCGTCTGCGTTTTGATGGCATCGAAGGGCGCGACGCGATCGGCCGGCTGGTGGGTCTTCTGGTGACGGCTCCGGCCAGTCATCTCCCGCCACTGCCGCAAGGTGAGTTCTACTGGTATGAGTTGATCGGCTGTCGCGTCGCGACCGAGGCAGGACTCGAGGTGGGGACCGTGCGGGAAATCTGGGAGACCGGTGCGCACGATGTTCTCGTGGTCGAGGACGAGGATGGCGTTCGACGATTGCTTCCGACTGCGGCGGAATTGATGAAGAAGATCGATCTCGAAGACCGTCGAATCACCGTGGTCGATCTGCCCGGCCTGCTCGAGCCGGTCTGAGAGGTGAGATGCTGAAAATCGACGTCCTGACGATCTTCCCCCAGCTCTTCTCGACTTTTCTTGAAACGGCTTTCGTGGCCGCCGCTCGTGAGCAGGGCGCCGCAGAAGTCGCAACCCACGATTTACGGGAATGGGCAGAGGATCGGCATCGATCCGTGGATGACTCGCCCTATGGCGGCGGGCCCGGCATGGTCATGACGCCGGATCCGTTGGTTCCCGCCATCGAGGCTCTGGCCGGCTCGAAGGCCGAGGGCCGGCGGACCCACGTGGTCTATCTCTCGCCACAGGGTCGTCCCTTGAAGCAGCAAAGGCTCTCGGAGTTGGCACAAGGGCCGCCGCTCCTGCTTGTTTGCGGGCGCTTCGAAGGCATCGATCAGCGAGTTCTCGAGCTGGCGGTCGACGAGGAAATCTCGATCGGCGACTACGTGCTTTCGGGCGGAGAGGTGCCGGCCATGGCCCTGATCGAGGGGATCATCCGGCTTTTGCCCGGGGTATTGGGGAATCCGGCCTCGATTCAGACGGAATCGTTCCAGGGGGCAGCCGTTCTGGAAGGTCCGCAGTATACTCGGCCGCCAATTTACCGAGGCCTCTCGGTGCCAGAGGTTCTTCGATCGGGTGATCATGCTGCGATCGATGAATGGCGCCGGAAAAATGCCCAGACCCGAACTCTCGAACGGCGCCCAGACCTGATCGATCGATTGGATCGAGTGGAGTCGTTCGGACCTGATTCCGATCCTACATTGGACCGGGACCGGGACCGGGACCCGATCGACTGATGGAAACCGCCGGTACGCCGAACGGCAAGACCGATTGCGTGAAAAGGAAACTGTGATGCAGACCCTGGACTTCGTCGAAAAGGAAACACTTCGACGCGACCTTCCTCCTTTCAAAGTCGGCGACACCGTCGCCGTCCACGTGAAGGTTCGCGAGGGAGACAAAGAGCGAATTCAGATCTTTCAGGGGTTGGTGATTCGTCGCCGCGGTGGCAGCGTGAGCGAGACCTTCACGGTTCGCAAGATCTCGAGCGGTGTCGGTGTCGAGCGCATCTTCCCCGTTCAGTCGCCGCTCGTTACGAAGGTCGAGATCAAATCGCGCGGCTACGTCCGCCGCTCTCGGCTCTACTATCTGCGCGATCTTTCCGGCAAGAAGGCGCGCCTGCACAGCAAGGTTCGCGATCTCTCGGGCTTGATGTCCGAGGACGACGTCGACGCGCTGGCGAACGCGAGTTCACTCGACGAAGCCGCACCGGAAATGCTCGACGCGAAGAGCGATGGCGCTTCCGAGGAGTCCGCCGACACAGCGTTGAAGGGCAAGGCCCGAAAGAAGGCGCGAGCGGCCGAGAAGGCCAAGCGACGCGTCGAACTCGATGCCGAAGAAAGCAAGAGAGCCGCGAAGAAGGCCAAAGAAGCCGAAGCGCAGGCAGCGGCCGAGGCGGAGGCCAAAGCGGCAGCCGACGCGGACTCCGGTGAAGATGCAGCTGAAGGCGATACGCCTGCCGAAGAGGCCGCCGAGGGCGAGTCGGAGAAGAGCTGAACTCCGGGGCTCGGCCCGCATGAATCGAGAGTCGCTAGAACGCGGCTTCCCAATGTTCAATCGACCACCGCGCCCCTTCGGGCGCGGTGGTCTTCTTTTTGGAATCCTCCCCGGGCGCCGGAAGTCGACCGTCGAGAAGGCAGGTCACCACGTCGAAGCGGCGTTGGCGCGTGCGCCGGGCTTCGAGCGGATTCGCCGAGAGCCAGGCATGGGCCCCGCGGCGCAAGCGGCGCTGTTTTCGTTCGTCGACCGCCTCGGCGGCGAGACCATGTCCGGTCACCTCAAGTCCAATACCGATTCCATTTCGGTTTTCGCTCAGTGCCGTTCGTACCGTCCTTCGACTCTTGACCTCCACGAAGACGAGCATCGCCCCGCGCCGCACGATCAGATCGATCTCGACGCGGTCGGCACGGACGTTGCGCGCGACGATGCGATACCCTCGCGCCTCGAGAAAACGGGCAGCTTGGGCTTCGCCTTCGTGTCCGAGTCTCTGTCGCGGATTACTCATGGGTGGGCCTTCGGCAAGTTCTTGAATGACGATGGATTGCGATAGGTGGCGATCGGTGGCGATAGTTGGCGATGGAGGGCGGTCGAAGCGAGCCCGCAAGACGTCGGATCTCACCGGGTCGCGCGCCTGATCCGGCAGGGTAGGGGATGGGAACGCTCTACATCGTGGCGACACCGATCGGCAACCTCGAGGATGTGACCCTCCGGTCACTGCGCGTTCTTCGCGAGGCCGATTGGGTTCTGGCGGAAGACACGCGCCGCACGCGAGTCCTGCTCGATCATTTCGAGATCGCACAGAAGCCGACTTCTCTTCATGCTCACAACGAAGCCGGCCGGATCGAGAGCGTTCTCGGCGCGCTCGAGGAGGGCCGCGACGTCGCGCTGGTTTCGGATGCCGGAACTCCCCTCGTCTCCGATCCGGGATCGCGGCTGGTCGCGGCGGCCGCCAAAGCCGGACACCGTGTCGAAGCTATACCCGGTGCATCGGCTCTCTTGACCGCTCTCGCCGTCGCCGGCCTCGATACCCAGCGTGTGCTCTTTCTCGGCTTCCTTCCACGCAAAGCGGGCGCTCGGCGCCAGATCCTCGAGTCGCAGCGCGGCCGACCGGAGACGATCGTGCTCTTCGAGTCGCCCCGTCGCGTGGCCGCGACGCTTGCGGAAGTGGCGGAAGTTCTCGGGGATCGACCGGCCTGTCTGGCTCGGGAATTGACCAAGAAACACGAGGAAATTCTTCGGGATTCGGCTGCCTCGCTGGCCGCGATCTGTGAGGCGTCGCCGCCGCGCGGCGAGTGCACAATCGTGATCGGTGGTGCCATCGACGGAGAAGACGAGGGTCGATCCCGGTGGCCGGATGAGGAACTCGAAGACATGATTCGCCTGGAGTTGGCCGGAGGTGTATCGACGCGAGATCTCGCTCGTGATCTGGCCGAGCGTTCGGGTCATGCACGGCGCGACATCTACGCGAAGGCCGTCTCGGTGAGAGGCGAATCACGCGACAAGGACCCGACGGGTGTGAGCGAGCAAGCGACCGCGACAGTGGGCAGCGATCCTTCCGCCACCGCCACTGACGCCGGAAGCGACCTCGATTCAGACGACCGAGGCGAATTGGACGAGTCGATATGAGTCGATTGGGGGCCCCGCTGTCCTTGATCTCTCGTCTGCCGACGGTGATGCGGACGATCGCTCACCTCCGCCCGCGACAGGCGCTCGCACAATTGCGACACGCCCTGTTCGGCCTACCGTCGCCAAAGGTCGCCTTCGGATCTTCGCCAATCCTGGCGATCGAGCGACCGCACACGCCTTTCCTTGCTCCGCCCGCCCACGTCAAGCGCCTGGACGAAGAGCGAATTGAAATGATCGGGACAGCGATCGAGATCGACTTGCCGATCGACTGGGAAAGTGACGCGGGCGGTCCGCTCTTCGCCTATCACCTTCATCAGCACGAAGCCCTTCGTCTCCCCGAGTTCTCGCCACGGGCGCGCGCGGCAATTCTTTGCGATTGGATTCAGAATCATCCAACCGGCGTCGGCTGGAATCCGCATCCGATTTCCCTGCGGCTGCTCTGTTGGGGAAAAATCTTGCTGACGCCCGGCTTCCTGGAACTCGAATCCGAAGCTCGCGATGATCTGCTTCGCTCGATGGCGAGTCAGGCACAGACCCTGGCTTCGGGTCTCGAAATCAGACTACAAGCCAACCACCTGCTCTCGAATCAGATCGCGGTCGTTTTCGCGGGACTCCTGCTGGACGGCAGTGCGAGTCCCGCCTGGCGAAATCTCGCTTCGGATCTTCTGGCGGAACTGGACAGCCAGATTCGGCCCGACGGGGGTCATGAAGAGCGCAGTCCGATGTACCACTCGCTGCTGCTCGAGAATCTGCTCGATCTACTCAATCTCTGTCGGTCGGATCCCGCGAGAGTGCCGATGGGACTCGAGGCAGGCTTGTGCGAGACCCTCGAGAGGATGCTCTCGGCGCTCGAGCCGCTGACGCACCCGGATGGAGAGATCGCGCTCTTCGCCGACTCGGCCTTCGGCATCGCCGCGAAGCCGAAGGCGCTCGCCGACTACGCCGCGCGACTGGGTCTTTCGAGGTCGGCTGGCGCGCTTACGTCTGCCGCGAACTCAACGGGAACGGACGCTTCGACCGGTTCGCGTCTCCTACCCCAAACGGGATATCTCCGACTGCACAACGGCTCGTTCGATCTGATCGCCTCGGTCGGAGGACCCTCACCCCGGCATCAGCCGGGCCACGCCCATTGCGATGCGCTCTCCTTCGAACTCTCCGTGGCTGGCCATCGTCTGGTCACGGATACCGGGCTCTTCGAGTATCGCCCGGGCAGACGTCGAGATCTCGCACGCTGCACCGACAGCCATGCCACGATTGGCTTCGACGGGACCGAGCAGGCCGAGGTGTGGAGCGCCCATCGCGTCGGCGGGCGACCTTCCGTCGAATTGACCGCGTGGAATGAGTCCGGCTCTGCGGAGGCCACCTGCTGCGGGTGGTCTCGGGGAGCGCCACTTCACCGTCGCTTCTTTTCGCTGGAGCCTTCGCTGGCGACCATCGTCGACGTCGTCGAAGGGTCGTTCGGGCACGCGCGTTCCATTCTTCCGATCGATCCGACCTGGAGAGTCGTACTCGATTCAGGTCATGCCCGCGCAACCCGCGAATCCGCGAGCGGCGAGGCCTCCATCGTCGAGATCGAATTGGCTGAATGTTTCGAGTGGCTTCTCGAGCGGCGATTCTACTACCCGACCTTTGGAAGCGAAGTCGAGCGCTTCGTGTTGGTCGGAACGGCGACTGGTCCGTCTCTGGCTCCTGGTCCGACGACGACCCGCTTTCGACACGTCGGCTAGCGAAAGGGCTTCACGCGGGAGGTCACTCCCCGACACCCCCGCCTAACAAATCCGCTAGTCCGGCTTCATCGAGGACTTCGATACCCAGTTTGGACGCCTTGGTGACTTTGCTTCCTGGATCGCTTCCCGCGACGACGTAACTCGTCTTGCGGGACACCGAGCCCGTGACCTTCCCGCCGGCCGCCTCGATTCGAGCCTTCCATTCGCCTCGTGGCTGGCTGAGCATTCCCGTCAGGACGAAGATCAAGTCGTCGAGGGGGCCACTGCCCTTCGCATTGCCTGCGAGCCCGGAGCTCGGCATGGACTCGATGACGACGCCGAGTTTGCCGAAGCGCTTGATTTCTTCCCGATTCGAGGCGTCCTGGAGAAACCGGGCGACGCTCTCGGCGATGATCGGACCGATGCCCTCGATTCCCGCAATCTCGATTTCTTCGCCAGCGAGAAGACCGTCGACAGTCCCGAAATGATCCGCGAGAAGTTCGGCGATGGTTGCGCCGACGTGGCGAATGCCCAGGGCGATCAGAAATCGAGGCAGTGTCGTCTGACGCGCGCGTTCGAGCGAAGCGATCAGGTTGTTGGCGGATTTATCCGCCATCCTTTCGAGGCCCGCGAGCTGGTCCAATTCGAGCGCGAAGAGATCCGAGAGTCGCGTGACGAGTTCGGCTTCGACGAGTTGGTCGACGAGCTTCTGTCCGAGCCCGTCGATGTCGAGGGCGCCCCGACCGGCCAGATGCCGAAGATTGTTCTTCAACTGCGCCGGACAGTCGATGTTGGCGCAGCGCGTGATGGCTTCCCCTTCGAGTCGGACCGCCGGTGTCGAACAGATCGGACAATGGGTCGGCGCGGTCGGGCGTTCGAGACGCAGCCCTTCCGCGAGCGCTTCATGGCGAAGGTCCAGCCGGACGCGCACGACCTGGGGAATCACGTCGCCGGCCCGCTGGATCACGATTCGATCGCCGATCCGCAGGTCCTTCCTTTCGAGTTCATCCTGGTTGTGCAGCGAGGCGTTCGAAACGGTGACGCCACCGACCCGCACGGGTCGCAGTCGCGCGACCGGGGTGAGCGCACCGGTGCGTCCAACCTGGATATCGATGCCTTCGAGAACGGTCTCCGCTTGCTCTGGAGGGAATTTGAAAGCAATGGCCCAACGTGGTGCTCGCGCCAGGCTGCCGAGTTCATTTTGCTGCGAGAGCCGATCGATCTTGAAGACGGTGCCGTCGATTTCGACCGGGAGCTGACCGCGTAAGCCGAGCAGCTTCTCGTGGTATGAGATCACTTCGTCGATGCCACGGCAGGGTTGGACTTCGGGGCTGACGATGAATCCCCAATCGCCGAGGACCTCGAGTACTTCCGACTGTTTCTTGCAAGCGCGCGGCCTTCCCTCGGCGAGCGCGTAGGCTCGAAATTCGAGACTTCGCAATCGTTCCTGATCGATATCGTGAATCTGGCGCAGGCTTCCGGCGGCGGCGTTGCGAGGATTCTCGAAGGGACGCTGTTCGCGCTCGATTCGTGCAGTGTTGAGCGATTCGAATGCCGCGAGCGGCAAGACGATCTCGCCGCGGACCGAGGCGACCTTCGGCCGGGCGCCGAAGGCGAGGCGTTTTGGGATGGAGGCGAGGTACCCGAGATTGGCAGTGATGTCTTCGCCCGTCTGTCCGTCGCCGCGAGTCAGTCCCTTAACGAAGCGGCCGTTTTCGTAGATCAGTTCGATTCCCGATCCATCGAGTTTCGGTTCAGCGACGTACCCGACACCACCGGCGGCGCCGTCGCCGAGCCCCTTCGTAACGCGTGCGTCAAAGGCCCTCATCTCGTCTTCGGTCATGGCATTGTCCAGAGAGAGCATCGGCGACCGATGCTTGGCCGTCGCGAAGGCACCAGTCGGCGCCGCGCCGACGTGTTGAGTCGGCGAGGCCGGCGTCTGCAGACTCGGAAAGCGGGTTTCGAGGTCGATCAGCTCGCGGCGAAGAACGTCATATGCGGCGTCCGTCAGCTCCGGCGAGTCGTCCTGGAAATACAGCACGTCGTGGTGGCGGATTTCTTCGGCAAGCGACTCCGCGCGCGCTCGCTGTTTTGCGGTCGGAGTTTCGGTCTTGGTCTTGTTAGGTCGAGCCGCCACAATTCCCCTTCTACGAATTTGCTCGTCGGTTTCCGGCGCCCTGCGCATGCAAGGATGCTCCGCCGAATTGAAATCCCATCAAGGGGCCGTATTGGCGCGCCGATGAGTGGGGAAGTCCAGCGCAGTCGCGATGGGCGCAGTGGACGATACCACGCTGTGAATCGGACCAGGGTCCGATTCACTCTTCGCTTGGAGCCATATGGGGATGGGTGGTCAGCTCGAAACGACGTCCGAACACGCGGACGTGATGGATGCGCAGGGCGGGCGATCCGATCCGCTGAGAGGCCAACTCGAAGAGGCGTTGGCGCGCGTTGCTTCGCTCGAAGCGAAGCTGTCGAGTCAGGCATGCCAGCGGGCCGAACTCGTTCATCTCGTCAGCCATGAGCTTCGCAATCCCATCACGGTGATTTCCGGATTCGGGCGGCTTCTCCAGAATCAGGCGCACGGTTCTCTCAACAAGGAACAGACGCACTACATCGACGAGAGCCTCAAGGCCTGTCGTCGCCTCGACCAGTTCGTGGTCGACCTTCTCGAGGCACAGCCCGAATCCGCAACGCCCTTCTCGATCGAGATCGCTGCCGCAGATCTTGATGCCGTGATCCGGGCCCATCTCGAATCTCTCGCACCACTTCTTTCCGAGCGAGGTATCGAGGTTGAAGTCCAACTGGCTGCAAATTCTCCGCGTCTGTATTTCGATGAACGTCGCATAGAGCAGGTCATCACGAATTTGATGAGCAACGCGATTCGATATGGACGTCCTGGAGGTACCATTCGGGTTTCGACGAATTCTCGGGCGAGCGCACCCTCGGCCGTGGCTTCGGTCGAGGTCGTCATCGAGGATGATGGTCCGGGGATTCCCGCCGACGATCGTGAGCATCTTTTCGCCCCCTATGTTCGCGGCGAAGGTCACGCGGACTGTGAGGGCCTGGGTATCGGGCTCGCCATCTGCCGTCGCGTCATCGCGGCCCACGGTGGCGAGATTCGCGTCGAGAACAGCGAACTCGGTGGTGCGCGCTTCGTGTTCGAACTTCCGGGTCGTGATCCGGCGACCGGGGAGGACTGAGCGGTGTCCGAAAACGGCGATCAAGCGGAATTCGATGGCTCGACACGTCCGGCCGGTGCCGATGATCAGCCTTCTCGATTGCGCGCGTTGATCGTCGACGATGCGGAAGGCATGCGCGCCTACCTCGCCAGCTTGTTCGAGTTGCGCGGATTCGACGTCGATACTTGCGACAACGGTGGACGTGCGCTGACGCTGCTCGAGAGTGGAGCCGATCCCGATATCGTTCTGCTCGACGTCATGATGTCGGGAATGGATGGCTTGACCGCGCTGGCTCGAATCCGAGAGTCCTGGCCGGAGTTACCGGTCCTGATGGTCAGCGTGGTTGGCAAGGCGACGACCATCGTAGAATCGATGCAGCTCGGTGCCGCCGACTATTTGACCAAGCCCTTTGAAGAAGCAGAGCTCGATGCGGCCCTCAACCGGCTCGGCCTGCACAGCGCTCAGCACGCAGCGAGAACCAACTTGCGCGGGACACCCGCGGCGTCCGGTCAGACGATCTGGGTGAGCAGGGCGATGCGCGAGATTCGTTCATTGCTCGAGCAGATCGGCGAAACCGATGTCACGGTGTTGATCCAGGGCGAGAGTGGCGTTGGAAAGGAAGTCGTCTCTCGTGAAGTGCATGCTGTTTCCAATCGCTCGAAGGAAGCGTTCGTCAAGGTCAATTGTGCCGCGCTGCCGACGGATCTGCTCGAGAGTGAACTCTTCGGCTACGAAAAGGGTGCTTTCACGGGTGCCGCCGGTCGCAAGCGCGGAAAATTCGAGCAAGCGCATCGTGGAACGATCTTTCTAGACGAAATCGGGGAGATGAGTCCGCTCTTGCAAGCCAAACTACTACAGGTCTTGCAGGATTCAGAGTTCACGCGGCTGGGAGGCAACCGCGAAGTACGAGTCGACGTGAGAGTCGTCTGCGCCACGAATCGGTCGCTTCAAAAGATGGTTGCCGACGGAGATTTTCGAGAGGATCTCTTCTTTCGGCTCAACGTCGTCGCGATCGATATCCCGCCGCTGTGCGAACGTCGCGAAGAGATTCCGCTCCTGGTAGAGACCTTCCTGACTCGCTATTCGGCACTCTACGACCGACCGGATCGGGGCCTCTCTCAGCGCCTCATCGAAGCAATGAATCAATATGATTTTCCTGGCAACGTTCGAGAGCTGGAAAACATGATCAAACGCGTAGTCGTTCTCGAGAACGAAGATTCGGTTCTCGCCGACTTGCGACGCCCGCAATCCGACCGCAGCGCACGGCGCGCCGAACTAGACGCGCTGCTGAGCGAAATGGAAGAGACAGCGGGCGAGTTGCCCCTTCGTGAAGTCGGCCGTCGGTTCGCACTCGAAATCGAACGCGAAGCCATCGAACACATGCTGAACTTGACCGGTTGGAATCGGAAACAGTCCGCAGCGCGCCTTGGCATCAGCTACAAGACGCTGCTCCAGAAAATTCGAGACTGCCGGGTCGAGTTGCGCACCGGAACGCCGGTTAGTTCCGTGCCGCAGTAGCGGCGGTACGCTCGAGGAAGCGGGCCATCTTGCGGGCAAGATCATCCCGAATGAAGCCTTGCTCGACCCATCTTCGTCCGGCGGCCGCTCTGCGGGCGCTCTCCTCCGGCCGATCCATCACGTCTTCGATCGCCGCGACCAACTGGTCAGCGACCTCGGGATCGATCACGAGGGCGCCGTCGGCTTCTTCCATCATGCGCCGGATCTCGCCCTTGGCCGCGAGTACGACGGGTCTTTCCTGCGCGAGGAATTCAAAGATCTTCGAAGGAATGACGGTCTCGAAGACCGGCAGATCTCGCAGCAACACGAGTAGGAGATCGATCGAGGCGATCCAATCCGGCATCTTCTGTCGCGGTTGCAGTCCTAGCAGCTTGACGTTGTCGAGTCCGCGCCGCGCGATGTCCGCTTCGAGTTTGGCTCGATCGGCACCATCGCCGATCAGGACGAAGCGAAGATCGCGTCGCTCTTTCATTTTCTCGGCAACATCGACGAGTAGCGTGAGCCCATGAGCCAGGCCGAGGGTGCCGACATAGGCGATCGTGAAGTGGTCCGTCAATTCATGCTCTGCGAGAAGCTCGAGGTTCTTGGGCTTCGGGCGAAAGAGCGTTGGATCGATTCCGTTGTAGACGAGTTCGATCCGGTCGGGATCGACACCTCGGGTCGTGATGTGGTCATGGAAGGTGCGCGCGTTGACCACGACGCCGCTCGCACTTCGGTAGAGCCACCTTTCGAGCGCTTCCAGGACCGAGAGGACCGGGCCTTCGCCGAGTTGGTCCAATTCGACGATCGACTTTGGCCAAAGGTCACGAATTTCGAGGACGAAGGGCCGACGTTTCAGCTTCGAGATGATTGCGCCGGCGACTCCGACGAAGAATTGTGGGCTCGTTGCGACCACGACGTCGGGTTTCGGAGACCGAAATGATGCCAGTACTGCGGTGAACGAGAAGAGTAGATAGTTCGCGACGCGCTTCAGGAATCCCGCATTCGAGGCCAGATACATCCAGGTCCGAATGACTCGGATCCCGTCGATTTCCTCTTCTTGGAGCCAACGATTTTCGAAACCGTCGAAAAGCTCTCCGCGCGGATGATTGGGGACGCCGGTGATGACCGTGACCTCGTGACCGTCCGCGACCCAACGCCGACAATGTTCGTGTGTGCGATTGGCGGGAGCGTTCACCTCCGGAGGGAAGTTGTGGGTGACGAAAAGGATTTTCATGTCTGGATTGGAAGTCCCGTCGCGCTGAGCCTCGAATTCGGCTCGGAGACTAGGATGAATGACGTCGTCTTTCGACCCTGACGCCCCTTACGCCTCTGGCATGCGCGCGTCGGCGACTTGTTTCAGTCCGGGACAAAATCCGAGAGGAGCGGGCTGATCGATCCTGCGAGTTGCTGAAAGTGTCTTTCCGACCTTTCGACGTCACCGTGAACGACCGGAATCGTGAAGCGGACCAGTGATCCATCCGTTCGACCTCGGCGGGCCCGGTCGAGGAACATCCAGAGGATCTTCTCATGACTTCGCGCGATCACATGGCCGCGTGAGTGGTACCAGAAATAGACGAGTGATCGCTGGTTGCCTTTGGCGATTATGAATCGCTTGGCCTCACCGTTCGTACCGACGTCGATCGGTACGACGGAGGAATCGATGATATCCCAGCCCGAGCCCGGGAGGCAATGTTCCGGGGGATGGATCACGGCTGCGGTGCCGGTTTCACGATCTCGGGTCTGGCGTTCGTGGTATCCGATATAGACATGGACGACTTTATTCGCCTCGACGTCGTAGAAGCCACACGAGATGTAGTCGGTGACTTTGAGATTGTTGATCACCGCATCGTCGAGGGTTTCGCGCTCGTAACAGCGCCAGCCTCCAAACTCGTCGGGAAACTCCGAGAACGAAGTTCGAGGGGGGAGAACCTCGTCACTTCCCAGAAACCAATAGACATAGCCATTGAGTCCGAGGATCAGGAAGGCGGCGAGAAATTTGATCATGACGCGCTCGGATCCTCGCCGCTCGCTTCAGTTTGCTCTGGCTGCGACTGCGCGCGCGCGGACTCTTGTCTTGCGTCGATCGATCGCATGATCGATTCGATCAAGCGACCCAGAGCGAGTAGCGCGAAGAACGCCAGACCGAAGGTGAAAATCCCCTGAAAATCGTGAATGACTCCGGTCGCGAAGTCCTGGCCGAAATGATGCGAGAGGTAGCCGGTCAGCGCGACTCGAAAGGCGTTGACCATGATCGCGATGGGGATCGTCGATCCAACCAACAGGAGTTGGATCCAGAGCTGACTTCGATTGAAGAAATAGGCGAAGACGACGCCGAGTGTGATCAGCGCCATCAGGCTTCGCAGTCCGCTGCAGGCTTCGTGAACGAAGAGCTCGGCATGCGCCAGATGGATGATGTTGCCTTCGACGAGTGCCGGGATTCCGAGCTCTTGAAGACTCCAGACCGCGAACTTCGCGGCGATCAATTGGAGGGGAAAGGCGATCGTATTCACGAGCGACTGAGGGAGCGGGACCATCAAGAATAGAAAGAACAGGGGAAATCCGAGAATCTTGAAGATCTCCTTGCCGAGCAAGAGCAGGATGAGTCCGATCAGCGTGAACACGAAGCCGGATCGCATCGTCATCAATTCGGTCCCGAGCCGGCCGATCGTGAGCGACGTCAGCCCGATGAACATCGGGATCAGGCCCAGCCAACTTCCCTTGATCGCGGCATCTTCGAGATCCCAGCGGCGTTGGTAGGCGAAGAAGAGTGCCAGCGGTACGATGATGAAGCCGTGTTGGTAGTCCTCGACGGCGCTCCAGTGATAAACCATGTTGCGAAGAATCGGAAAGTAGACGCCTAACGCCAAAACGATGAGCCCGCAGGTTCCGTAGATCAGGGTCTGGCGATCCGCCTCGACCATTGGTCGTCGGTCGGAACCCTCGGTCGTCATGCTGGTTGCTTCCGCCATCTAGGAATTCCCCAGATCTCGTTCGAGAATGTCCACGATTCGCGCGGCCGCTCCGCCGTCCCAGAGCGCCGGTTGGCGAGTCGTCGTCGGAGGTGATTCGCGAAGTTTCTGGATCGCGTCTTCGATGGCCGAGGGGTCGGTTCCCACAATTGTATTCGAGCCCTCGGTCACGGTGACTGGTCGCTCCGTACTGTCTCGGAGTGTAAGACAGGGAACGCCCAATGTGGTCGTTTCCTCTTGAATTCCGCCCGAATCCGTCAGCACCATCTGAGCCTTTGTCATAAGGCATAGAAAGTCGAGGTAGCCGAGCGGACCGGTCATGAGCAGGTCCGGCTTCGCCCCCCCGAGGTGTTGTTCGATCGCCTTTGCCGTTCTCGGATGAGCTGGAAAGACGACGGGCAGCTCGCGATTGAGCTTGCCCAGTACTTCGAAGAGTCGTCGTAGTTGCTCGGGCGAGTCCACATTGCTTGGGCGGTGCAATGTCAGAACCGCATAACGTCCGGGTTGGAGGTCGAGGCGTTCGACGGTGTCGAGTTGCCGGGCACGCTCGCGATGGGCGAGCAATGTATCGATCATGACGTTCCCGACGAAGTGGATCTTGTCGGCCGGGATGCCCTCGCGAAGTAGGTTCTTCTCCGCGACAGATTCGGTCGTAAAGAGCCACTGGGAAACCGAATCCGTCAATACGCGGTTCAGTTCTTCCGGCATCTCGCGATCCCAGGATCGAAGACCGGCTTCGACGTGGGCGACGGGAATCTGCAGCTTGATCGCGGCGAGTGTTGCCGCGAGGGTCGAGTTCACATCTCCGACCACGAGGACGACATGAGGTTGTCTTTCGATCAGCAGCTCCTCGATTTTCATCAGGACCTGGGCGGTCTGCACGGCATGAGAACCCGATCCGACGCCCAGGTTGACGTCGGGCTCGGGAATTCCGAGCTCGCTGAAAAACGACTCGGACATCGCCTTGTCATAGTGCTGACCGGTATGCACCAGGATGGGTTCGAAGGTCTCGAGCCGTTTCGCGAACTCGTGCATCAATGGGGCAATTTTCATGAAATTGGGTCGGGCGCCCGCGACGGCGAGGACTCGGATTTTTTCATTTGCTTTGGCACGCGGCGGGGCAGGCATGGAGATTTCCTGAGGGGGTGAAGGACCTAGTCGGCACTGTGTCGTACGCCTCGTCCACCCGGAATGGCCGGAAGTCGACAACGCTTGGATGGCGTCCTTTTGGGATAGTCGGGAATTCAGACTTCCTTCTTTAGCATGCGAGCCCGCGGGCTCTCTCCCAGACGCCCCGAAATCCTAGAAGCGTGTCGTCGTCATTCCCCTGGGGTCCATTTCGTCGAACGCAGGGGAGCTGGAGCGCTCTAGATTATCCGGAGAGAAAAATCCCCCAAAAGATGAACTTTGATTGACCGATGAGGGAAGAGAGTTTCCTACCGGGAATTCGAGTATCCATTTTCGGCATCTTTTTCCACATTTCTGGGAAATAGAAGGCCACCTCTCTGTAAGATACGGCCACAATCCGGGTGACTGCATAGGGTGATCCGGATTATGGAACGGCGTTTGACGTTCTACCTGGGAAACAGTGTAGCGAAAATCATCCAAATTCGATTTTCGCGGGGAGTTCTACTGATTCGATGACAGGACAAGCGACCGTTCTCGTGATCGATGACGATCCCGGAATTCGAGATTACCTGGAAACCCTCGTGATCCGTCAGGGCTATCGCGTCTTTACCGCCGCCGATGGCGAAAGTGCGTTGGAAAATCTCGATACTACGCGACCCGATTTGATCACACTCGATGCGGTGCTCCCGGGTATGGATGGGCTCGAAACGCTTCGGCGGATCAAACAACGGGCTCCCGAAGTTCCCGTGATCATGCTTTCGGGCCATGGCCAGGCACGTACGATCGTCGAAGCCATGCGTCTGGGTGCCACCGACTTCCTGCGAAAACCCTTCGAGGTGGAAGAACTGGAGCTGGCCTTTCGCAAAGCGCTCGAAAACCGCGCGCTCGAAGAAGAGGTGAAGAGTCTACGCGGTCGAGTGCGAACCGAAGTCGACGGTCTGCCGATGGGCGGCGACAGCCCGAAGATGCGCGAAGTGCGTGAGATCATCGAACAAGTTGCTGACACAGACATTACCGTCCTCGTACGAGGAGAGAGCGGAACGGGCAAGGAAGTCGTCGCTCGCGCTCTCTTCCAACTCGGCAATCGACGCAATCGACCCTTCGTGAAGGTGAATTGCGCGGCGCTGCCTTCGGAGCTGCTCGAGAGCGAGCTCTTCGGTTTCGAGCGCGGAGCGTTTACGGGTGCCCTGAAGCGCAAGCTTGGGAAATTTGAGTACGCGAATCAGGGAACGATCTTCCTCGATGAGATCTCGGAGATGGCTCCCGGCCTCCAGGCCAAGCTCTTGCAGGTCTTACAGGACGGTGAGTTCTCTCGACTCGGTGGAGAGAGCGACGTGCGAGTCGATGCACGGATCATCGCAGCGACGAATCGAAATCTCGAGGAGGCGGTTCGCAATCAAGAGTTCCGAGAGGATCTCTACTATCGCCTGAACGTCGTGACGATCTTGATTCCGCCGCTCCGCGAGCGAATAGACGCGGTTCCCCTGCTCGTCGAGCATTTCTTGCGCATGTACAACGAGCAGTACAAGAAGGATCTCGAGAAGCTCTCGCCGGAAACGATGAAGCTGCTGATGGAATACCACTGGCCCGGCAACGTTCGCGAGCTCGAGAACATGATCAAGCGCATGGTCGTGCTCGGCAGCGAGCAGACAGTTCTCCACGAACTCAGTCAGCCTCCGCCGATCAGAAAAGTCAGCGCGGATCAAGAGGAGCTCGATCTCGCAGCGCTCGGCGCGGACTTTTCGAATTGTCAGGAGCTGGATCTGAAGGCGATTTCGAAGCGTGCCTCACAGATTGCAGAAAAGAAGGTGATCGAGCGGGTTCTCGGCCTGACACGCTGGAATCGAAAAGAGGCAGCTGGGCGTTTGCAGATCAGTTACAAGGCGCTGCTCTACAAGATGAAAGAAAACGGATTGAGCGAGGGGCGCTAGTGCCCGCTCGCTGGAGACTCATGATGAACCGTGTTCGAAAATTCTCCCGACCGCTTGCGATCGTGGCGATGGCCGTCTTCGCAATGGGCTGCTTCGGCAAGGGGCTGCCCATGCCACCCGAACCGGCGGCGGGTGAACGCGAAGACTACGTGATCGGAATTCCGGATCAGTTGAGGATCGTGGTCTGGCGGAATCCAGAACTCACGGTCGTCGTTCCCGTCCGGCGCGACGGCAAGATTTCGGTTCCCCTGGTCGACGACGTCCAGGCCGAAGGACTGACGCCGGAAGAGTTGAAAGAAGTCCTGACCGAGGCGCTGGCAGAGTTCGTGACGGCACCGGACGTGACCGTGATCGTCGAGGCGATCAACAGCCATACCGTCACGGTCATTGGGGGAGTCGGACGATCGGGTCAGATTGCACTGGTGCGACAGATGCGTGTTCTCGAGGCGATCGCATCGATGGGTGGCTTCAACGCCTGGGCCAAGAAGGATCGTGTGAAGATCATGCGCGAAGTCGACGGCGAACTCGTCGAGTACGTCTTCAACTATGGCGCATACAGTTCGGGCAAAGCGCCTGATTCGAACCTCCTACTTCGGCCGGGTGACACCGTTGTCGTGCCGGAATAGACGAGGCCGGAGATGCATCGTGCGCAGGGTTGCGCGTTATGGGGGTCGGTATTGATGCTTGCAGCAGCATCGACAGAAGCGCGGGAAATGAATTTCCTGGTCGACAGCAATCTCGGCTGGGATAGCAATGTCTTTCAGCGTTCGAGTCAGATGAGATCCGACGGTTATTGGGAATTCTCTCCGCGCGTGATCGTGCGCGACTCCCGGGAGGAGCTCGAATACGATTTTCGCTACCGGCCGACCTTCCAGGCCTTCTTCAACGAGGACAACATCGACATCGACGACTGGGATCATAACGCACGCGCGGATATCGATTGGCGCGCGACGCCCGCAGATACTCTCACGTTAGGTGGCAGTATCACGCGCACGCGAGTGGTTCGACAATTCCAGGACGATCCGGCCCCGATCACTCCGCCCGACCCGGAAGCGTTCCTACTCGGCGAATCGGATCGTGAGCTCATCCTTCGATCCCTGGCTCAGCTGGGCTATCGACGAAGTTTCGGCGCCGACTTGTCTGGTCGACTCGATTTCAATTTCGAAGACATCGACTATCTCAGCGATCAGAGCGTCGACACACGCAGCTATTCCGCCTCCGCAGGTGCGACACGCGTCTTCAGTCCTCGAACGCAAGCGGGTCTTTCGGCCACCGGCCGAATTCGGCAGGGCCGAGGAATCGATTTCCTGCCATTTCCCGCCATCGGTCAGTTCAGTAGCCGGACACTGACCGGCGACTTCTCCTTCTACGTACTGCAGGCGATTACGCCATCACTCAGCCTCAGTGTTCGAGCGGGCCCGTCGGTCACCCGAACCGAGCAGGACGCGCCGCCTTCGCTGCAATTCGATCCGATCACTGGTTTGCGCCGAGGGCGCACTTCCTCGGAGCAGAGCGTGTCCTTCGTCGCCGACGTCAGCCTGGACAAGCAGTGGCGTAATTCGAAGGGCAAGATCGGGTATACGAGATTTGAATCGGGAACCGGTGGCTCGTCCTCGGCTTCGATCGTGGATCAGGTCAATGTTTCACTGAATCATCGACCGGCGCGACGGGTGACGATCAATCTGGTCGTCAGTTGGAATCAGCGCGAAGTGATCTCGGAGCTGGAGTCTTCGGCCCAGCGCGGTTTTCAGCGCTACTCCGGCACGGCGGCTGCGTCCTACGAGATCACCCGCAAGGTCTCCATACTTGGCCGCTTTTCGTATAGCCGATCCGACAATCAGACTCGAACGGGTTCGCCACAGAACACCGAAACAGCGAAAACTGAGATCATGCGCGGCTCCATCATTTTCCGTTACTCATTCGACCCCGTGCGGTTCTAGGGGCTGGTGAACGAAATGAACCTCGAACAAGGCAATCAACAAAGCATCCAGATCCCCGATCTTTTCGGGATCTTGCGTCGTCGCGGGAAGCTCATCGCGATCGTCGCGGGCGTCGTGATTCTGGTGACATTCTGGATCGCGATGGCGCTGCCGAATCTCTATACCTCGTACGCGGTAATTCTCGTCGAGCCTCAGTCCGTGGACGAGAGCCTCGTGGATTCCGGCGTGCGAGAAGCGGCACTCAGCGAGCGACTCGGACTGATGACGGCTGAGATCCTCAGTCGCGCGCGGCTGTCGAAGATCATCACCGACATGGATCTCTACGTAAACGAGCGAGAGGATATGCAGCGATTCGAAGTGGTCGAGTTGATGCGCTCGTTTTTCGCGGTCGAACCGGTTGTGACCGAGCTCGAGGAACGACGCAATCGCAACAAGGAACAACCCTTCCGAACATTCAAGATCATCTTTCAGAACGAGCGGCCCCATGTCGCGCGGGACGTCACCCAGCTGATCGCGAACGATTTCATCAATGCAAACATCAATTCGCGAACCGACATCACAAAGAAGAGCCTCGAATTCATGCAGGATGAAATCGACTCCCTGACGGGTGCACTGTCGGGTGTTGAATCCCGGATTGGTGAGGTCAAGGCAGCGAATGCGGGTCGACTGCCGGAGGAATTGAATGCGCACCAACAGCGACTTCAGAACACGATCGGAAGTTGGCGCGTCGCGCAGCGATCGCTAGATACCGCCTCCGGCGACGCGGCGTTCTGGGCGAATCAGGTGACGACGGTTTCCGAACTGTCGACGGACGTCAATCCGACGAGTCCGATCTATCGCAGGCGCGCCCTCGAAATCGAGCGTGGCAGTCTTTTGGCCCGCGGCTTCACGAACAGACACCCGGACGTCATCCACGTCGAAGCAGAACTCGTGATTCTCGAGGACCAGATTGCGGGGCTCGGCGAAGATGGCCAGGAGCCTCTAAGTCAGGGCGAGCAGAGCGCACTCGCACAGCAGAATCGCGCCGAACTTCGCGCCGAAGCGGCGGCGGAGGAAGTCAAGCGGCTCGAGGAGGGGATCGTCGAGCTCGAGGCCAGGCTGGCCGCGACACCTGCCGTCGCCGAACAACTCGACGCCTTGCAGCGCGAATATGACCATCTCTACCTGAGCTACCAGGATTTCAGCAACCGCCTCCAGCAAGCCGGCGTCCAAGCCGATCTCGAGCGACGTCAGCTCGGTGAACGATTTCGAATCCTGGAGCCCGCCGAGCAGGCGGGTGAGCCGAGCTCGCCGAATCGAATTCTACTTCTCATTCTCGGGACTGTTTTTGGCCTGGCACTCGGCGCCGGCGTTGGGATGGCGTCCGAGATCACGGATTCATCGGTTCATACGTCGACGGCGCTTCAGATCGCGCTCGGTATTCCCGTTCTCATTTCGGTCCCAAGGATCATGCTCGAACCGGATCGGCTCGCGCGTTCGCGACGGATCCTGCGCGAGTCGTTGGCCGCCGTCGGCGTGGTGGTCTTCGTGCTGCTCGGGGGTGTGGCGACCTACTACTTCGTGAACGGGGGTGGCTCCAACCGACCCACTTCGAATGAAGTTGAACAGGACAACGATATCGCGACCGAAGCTCGATACGACTACGGCTCGCGGCGCGGGTAGCGGAAGGAACGGTAAGTGTACAACGAGTACTATGGGCTGATTCGTGCGCCCTTTGAAATGACGCCAGATCCGTCGTTCTTGTACATGGGCGAAGCCCATCGCGAGGGCCTGGCGACGCTCGTCTACGCTGTGAATTCCGGCAAGGGCTTCGTCATGCTGACTGGGGAAGTGGGAACCGGAAAGACGACCCTCCTGCACGCATTGCTAGGTCAGCTCGACACTTCAACGAATTTCGCATTCCTATTCAATCCGAAACTCGACCCACTCGGATTCTTCCGGATGCTCTTCGAGGAACTCGGCGTGGGTCCCGCGTGCGGGACCAAGGCTGAGTATCTTCTCGCTCTCAATCAGTACTTGATCGAAAAGCTCGCGGCGAATGAGCGAGTGTTGCTGATCGTCGACGAAGCCCAGAATCTCTCGACAGAATTGCTCGAGGAGATTCGTCTTCTGTCGAACCTCGAAACACCGACCTCGAAGTTGATTCAGATCATGCTCGTTGGTCAGCCCGAATTGCAGGAACTGATCGATCAGCCCGAACTCCGTCAACTTCGACAGCGCATTTCGCTGCGTCATCACCTTCGCCCCTTCGACGAGGGCGAAGTGACCGAGTACGTCAGCGCACGATTGAGCAAGGCCGGTTATACAGGCCGAGGCCTCTTCAAGAAGAAAGCCATCCGAGAGTTGTTTCGCGTCACGGAAGGAACGCCTCGGACGATCAACAATGTCTGTGACGGTGCGCTGTTACTCGGTTATGCGCGTCAGGAAGCATCGATCGATGCGGGGGCGATCAGCGAAATCGCACATGATCTAGGTCTCGTATCGAAAGACGAGTTCGAAGGTAGGGCGAGTGGAAATGGCAGCATCGGGGGATCGGGAAGTCCCTCTAGGAGCCGCCCCCGGCGTCGTTTGTTTCGGTTTCGCCGATAGCTCCGTGGCGAGCCGAGAAGAGTTTTAGGGAGAGAATAGATGCCCAAGCATTACGAAGCGCTGCAGCGCGCGGAACAGGAACGGCGCCGGAAGATTTCCGGCATCGATTCTCCAGATCCCGCCGCCGTTCCCTTTGAGGGACCGAGCGCGCGGACAAGAGTCGAGCGCCACGGCTTCTTCCGTCGCTTGCTTCGCGCGCAGCCGAACAGGACGATCGAAGATGCGGCAGACGCCAACAAGCGTCGCATCGCATTGCTGCAGCCGGACTCCTACGTGGCTGAGCAATACCGGAGCCTTCGTGGTCGAATCGATTCGCTCGCTTCCCAACGACCACTCAAGACTCTCGCCGTGACCAGCGCCAACTCCGGCGAAGGCAAATCGACCTGTTCCGTGAATCTTGCGACCGTCACGGCAATGAGTGTCGGGCGAAGCGTCCTCTTGATCGACTGCGATCTGCGACGGCCGAAAGTTCATTTGACACTCGGACTGCAGCCACAGGTCGGCCTTGCGGAGGTGTTGCTCAACCAGGCGACGATCGACGAAGCCATCCAGAAACTCGATGGCGTGAATCTCGATGTCTTGCCTGTGCGCACGATCCCACAGAACCCTTCGGAGTTGTTGGCCTCTCCCGAGATGCGCAAGCTGATCGAGGATGTTTCAGGCCGCTATGACCGAATCATTCTCGACACGCCGGCCTGTCTTGGTCTACCTGATGCCAAGAGTGTTTCCGAGATCTGCGATGGGCTCGTCATGGTCGTACGAGCCGGCGTGACGCCGCAGGAAGAAGTCCAAGCGGCGCTCGATATTCTCGATCGCCGGCGCGTCGTCGGATTGGTGCTGAACGGATCCGAGGCGACCCGCGAACAATACGGGTACTATTAATCGGCCGACATCGTTAGGCGGCCCTTCATGAGCGGTCGAGTTGGCTGGTCATCCCGGATCTGGAGAACGCAGCGTTGGACGAAATTCGCGCCCTCGCCATTGTTGGCATCGCCGCAATCATCGCCGCGCTCTCGACGCCGATGGTCATTCGCTTCGCGCGTTCGATCGGCGCATTCGATCAACCCAACGAACGAAAGGTGAGCGACCGTGCCGCGATGCCCCTACTGGGTGGAATCGCGGTCTGGCTCGGTTGCTCGGGTGGTTTGTTGGCCGCCCATTTTCTTTCCGAAGTGGGCGAGTTCTCTCCCGAGATCGGTGGCTTTGCCCTCGGTGCCACGCTGCTCGTCGCGATTGGCGCCTGGGACGACAAGCTTTCGATGCCCGCGGTCGTAAAATTCGGTCTCCAGATCATGGTCGCCGGCATCGCGGTCTACTCGGGCTTTGGCGTCAACTTCTTCAGTAATCCGATCACGGGAACGACCTACGATATCCCCGCGTGGATCTTGTGGCCGGTTTCGATCCTCTGGATCGTGGGTGTGACGAATGCCATGAATCTGATCGATGGACTCGACGGACTCTCGTCGGGTCTCGGCGCGATCATCGCGGCAACGCTCACGATCATCTGTTGGCAGGCCGAGCAATGGACGGGCGTGGTGATCGGATTGGCACTCTTCGGCGCGCTGATCGGCTATCTGCCCTTCAACTTTCCGCCCGCCCGAATCTTCCTCGGCGACACGGGCTCGCTGTTGATCGGTTTCGGGCTCGCGCTCTTGGCGCTGCAGGGCTATCGAAAGACCGCCTTCCTCGCCTTCATCGTTCCGATGCTGGCATTGGCGATTCCCTTGTTGGATACGTCGCTTTCGATTCTGCGACGATTGCGCAGCGGACGGGGGGTCTTTGCCGCCGATCGGCTGCATATGCACCATCGACTCCTGCATCGCGAGGGATCGCACAAGAACGCGGTCTTGCTGCTCTACTTCCTGACGAGCTGCTTCTGTATGATCGCCGTTTCATTTTCCCGGATCGATGGTTGGTTGGCGTTCATCTACCTCGCCGCCGTCGTCGGCGTCACGATTCGACTCCTGCGAAACCTCGACGCGTTTGCTCTCGAAGTCCATCGCGGCGCGCCTCGCGAGTCCGAGGAGCAGTCGCCCGGGGCTTCCGCAGCGCCGGCGGCTTCGCTCGAGACCGGGACGAACAAGGAAGGAGACCATCCAGGATGACGCAGCGTGCTCTCATTAGTGGCATCACGGGCCAGGACGGGTCGTATCTGGCAGAGCTTCTGCTCGAAAAGGGGTATGAGGTCCACGGCATCGTTCGAAGATCGAGCACCGAAACCTTCGAGCGAATCGCCCATCTCACGGGCCGCATAGAGCTTCATCAGGCTGACCTGCTCGACCAGGTCTCGCTGCTCAATACGATTCGGAGTTGCCAGCCGACCGAGCTCTACAACCTCGCGGCCCAATCCTTCGTTCCGACTTCCTGGGTCCAGCCCTCGTTGACCGGGGAGTTCACGGGGCTTGGAGTGACACGCATGCTCGAAGCGATTCGCGTCGTCGATCCCTCGATCCGCTTCTATCAGGCGTCGAGTTCCGAAATGTACGGACGCGTTCAGCAGACGCCGCAGAACGAAGACACCGACTTCTATCCGCGCAGTCCCTACGCCGTCGCGAAACTCTATGGCCATTGGATCACTGTCAACTATCGTGAGTCCTACGACCTCTTTGCGGTTTCCGGAATACTCTTCAATCACGAATCGCCCCGGCGGGGCCGGGAATTCGTGACACGCAAGATCACGGAGTCGGTCGCCCGGATCAAACTCGGCTTGCAAGACGAATTGAAATTGGGAAATACCGACGCCAAGCGCGATTGGGGCTACGCCAAAGAGTACGTCGAGGCGATGTGGTTGATGTTGCAAGCGGACGAGCCGTCCGACTTTGTGATCGGGACCGGCAAGCAGAGTTCGGTACAGGATTGTTTCGAAGCCGCGTTCGCCCATGTCGATCTCGATCCGAGCGACTTCGTGCGAACGGATCCGAAGCTGGTGAGGCCGGCGGAAGTCGACACACTGCTCGCGGATCCGCGCAGGGCAGAGAAGGAATTGGGCTGGGTTTCGCGGACTGCGTTCGGCGAATTGGTCGAGATCATGGTCGAGGCCGATCTCGAGGCCCAGGAGAAGGCGAGCGGGCGTCGTCGAGGCGATTGGAATTCGCGCTGAAGCTCGCGCGTTTGGTCTAGGGGGCTGAGAGTCAGATGAATATCACGGTCATCGGTACCGGCTACGTAGGTCTGGTTACGGGCGCCTGCTTTGCGGAGTTCGGCGTACAGGTCACTTGCGTCGACAAGGTTCAGGAAAAGATCGAAGCGCTCGAGCGCGGCGAAATCCCGATCTATGAACCAGGACTGGACGAGATCGTCGCGCGGAACGTTCGTGGCGGCAGACTCTCCTTTTCGACCGACGTCGGGGAAGCCATCGATCGGGCGCTCATCATCTTCATCGCAGTCGGGACGCCGCCGTCCGACGACGGCAGCACGGATCTCCGTTTCGTCGAAGCCGTCGCCCGAGAAGTCGGCCAGAGAATCGACAGCTACAAGGTCATCGTCACGAAGAGCACGGTTCCGGTCGGAACTTCCGACAAGGTTCGGGGCTGGGTGCAAGAAGAGCTCGACCGGCGAGGCGGCAAGGTCCGTTTCAGCGTTGCTTCGAACCCCGAGTTCCTGCGTGAAGGAGCCGCGATCGGCGACTTCATGCGTCCCGACCGCGTCGTGATCGGAACCGATGAAGGGGACGATCATGCGATCGCGATCATGAAGGATCTCTATCGGCCTCTCTATCTGAACGAAACGCCCTTCGTCGAGACGGACATCCATACGGCGGAGCTCGCCAAATACGCTGCCAACGCATTCCTGGCGACCAAGATTTCGTTCATCAACGAGGTGTCGATTCTCTGTGAGGATATCGGCGGTGACGTGCAGGCGATCGCGCGAGCGATGGGACTGGATCGGCGCATCGGCAAGAAATTTCTCCACGCCGGACCGGGCTTCGGGGGTTCGTGCTTTCCGAAGGACACGCTGTCTGCGGCCTATTTTGCACGCGAGCTCGGCCATCAGTTCGAGATTGTCGAAGCGTCGATTCGCGTCAATGAACGACAGCGAAAGAGAATGGTGGACAAGATCGTCTACGCCCTCGACGGAGACGCGAAGGACAAGGTGGTGGCGATCCTGGGTCTCTCCTTCAAACCCGAAACCGATGATATCCGTGAGGCACCCGCGATCTCGATCGTTCGAGGGCTGCTCGATCGGGGGGCTTCGATTCGCGCGTACGATCCCGCTGCCATGGCCGAAGCCGGTCGTCAGGTTCCCGAAATGGATCTCTGCAAGGACGTCTACGAAGCGCTCACCGGCGCCGACGTGATGGTCATCGTCACGGAGTGGAATGAGTTCAGGATGATCGACCTGCAGAGAGCCAAGGAAATCATGTCCGAACCGAAGATGGTCGATCTGCGAAACGTCTACGACCCGGCACGGACCGGCGAAGCGGGCTTCCAATATTGGAGCGTAGGGCGCTAGCTACGATCGACCTCGACTGAAGGCGGCGATCTGGCCCATTGCGTCTGGAGGACGTTGGAATATTCGCCCACTATCGGCATCAAACTGTGATATTGGTCACTAAGTCAAAGTGGCTTTCCGACGTACGATCCCAAGCGAGTCGTCGAGCCGCCCTCGATCCCGAAGCCGGGCCGAGGCGCGTGCGCCGACGACCGGGCAGGGCAACTACGGGTTCGGCGCGAGACGCCGATCCAGACGAGG
The DNA here is from genome assembly GCA_963854795.1 of Deltaproteobacteria bacterium UBA4427. Classification (GTDB taxonomy): domain Bacteria; phylum Myxococcota_A; class UBA9160; order UBA9160; family UBA4427; genus UBA4427. The sequence goes on from CAWLAJ010000002.1 coordinate 40,878, forward strand.
TTCTTCGATGAATACAATTCCGATGGTCCGGAAGGAGGTCGTGGACTCGCTTCGCTCGATTCCGCTCTTCAACCGAGTTTCTGAGGGCGACCTCGAAGAGCTGGCCACTCACTTGATCGAGCGGCGATTTCCGAAGAACGCCACCGTCGTCGAAGAAGGCTTGCCCGGCGACTACATGTACGTGATTCGTTCGGGGCGCGCGAAGGTGACCAAAGCCTCTGAAGATGGACGCGAAAAGATCATGAACTTTCTCGAGACCGGCGCGTTCTTCGGGGATATGGCGCTACTCGGTGATGAGGCCCGATCGGCGAGCGTGAAGACGCTCGAAGAATCTGTATTGCTGGCGCTTTCGCGCCGGGACTTCATCGATCTCTTGCGACAGAGCCCCGATCTTGCGCTGGCGGTGATCGAAGAACTCGCGAACCGATTGCGCGAGACAAATGAACAGGCGCGCTCGCTCTCATTCCAGGGCGTCGAAGAGCGAACGCGAAATCTCTTCGAGCGCATTGCACTGCCGGACGACACACATGAAGGATGCCGGCTCACCCCCGTGCTCACCCACCAGCAGATCGCAGACATGGTCGGGACTTCGCGGGAGACCGTGACGCGCTCGATCAAGCAACTGAAGGAGTCTGGCTGGCTGTCCCAAGAGGGCAAGCGGTACGTGATTCCCGACGATCGCTGACCCGATCCCGGTCAGACGAGATCACCCAAAGCAAGCCAGGCCGCGGTCCACGCGCACGCATCGCGGGGGCAGGGCCTACGCCGTCTCGCCACGAGTCCGATCCCATCGGCAGCGCCGCGAATCCTGTGGCGTCGGCCCATGGGATGACGCACTCTCTCGGCCCTATCTGATCCCCTCGGGTTCCGACCCCATGGCCGGCTACAAAGGACTCATCTGATGTTTTCGCGCAACTCTCGGCGTTTTCAAAACGTAGTTTTAGTTCTCATCGCTTTGGGTTTCGGTCTGGTTGTCCTGGGCGGATGTTCGAGCGATGAGGATCGCGTCGCCGAGTTCCTCGAGCGAGCTGAGAATTACGTCGAGAACGACCAGCCTGAGGAAGCGATCATCGAGTTCAAGAATGTGCTCCAGATCGAACCCGAGAACTCGACCGCTCACGAAGCACTTTCACTCGCCTATTTGAAGGTGCGGAAACCTCGGGAAGCCTACTGGGAAATGTCCGAGACCGTTCGCCTCGATCCCGAGAACGTCGAAGCCCGCCTGCGATACGGAACGATTTCGGCGGCGATCCGGGATTTCGACCTGTCCTCGGAACAAGCCAACGCCGTGCTTCAGCTCGATCCGACGAATTCGGCGGCTTTCGTCCTGCGCGCCCAGGCACGCGAGTCGCGCGACGATCTGTCCGGGGCCGAGTCCGATTTCCAGACCGCGATCGAGAACGAGCCGGACGGGGCCGCGTTTCGCTTTCTGATCAGCGGTTTCTACGAACGCCGTGGTCGACTCGATGAATCGGAGAAGAGGCTTCGCGAGTTGGTCGAAATCGAGGAGAGTTATCTCGCCGTTTCCTCGCTGTCCCGGATGCTGATTCGCAGGCGTGCTCCCGATGAAGAAATCGAGGCCACCCTCAAGCGAAGCGTAGAGCTCGCGGGCCAAGCACCCAAAGAGAGACCCGAAAACGAACTGGATGGACAGAGTTTTAACACCGGCTTGCGCTCGAATGTTCTGCGCGAAGACGCCATTCGGGCTTCCTATCTGATTCTTGCCGGCTTCTATTTTGATCGCGACCAATTCGACAAGACCATCGAGGTTCTCGAAGAAGCGGTCGGCCTCAGCGAGACGAAGGTCGAATTGATCTACCAGATGGCGAGTTTCTATCGCTTAAAGGGAATGATCGACAAAGAAGACGAGTTGATCCGTCGAGCGACGAAGGAGTCGCCGGACAGCGTGTCCGCGCATCTGGTCCTGTCTGCGTATATCGGGCGTGAGGGCGACTTCGCCGGCGCACTCCAAGCGGCCCGTGACGCCGTCGCCATCGAGCCGGACAACCGTTCGGCCCAATTGCGCGAAGCAGAGTTGTTAGTCGAAATCGGCTACCGCGATTCGGACAGCGAGCAGATTCAAGCCGGGCGGGCGATCGTCGACAAGATCCTCGAAGCTGAGCCGGACAGTCCTGAGGGCCATTTCGTTCGGGCCAAGGTCGAGCTGTCGAACGGTGAGATCGACGCTGCGAAGGAATCGCTCGAGACGGTCTTGCAGGCTCGACCGAATTGGTCCCAGGCTCGATACGCCTTGGGCTCGGCGCTCGCCGCGTCGGGAGAGCTCAGTCGAGCGCGGGTTGAACTCGCGCGCGCTGTCGAGATCGATCCGCAGATGTCCATTGCGCGAAAACTCCTGGTGAAATTGCATGCCCAGCTCGGCGAGCATGAATTCGCAATCGAATTGGGCCGCGAATACCTGCAGCGACACGCCGATGACATCCAGATCCGCATCATCGTTGGGCAGAGCTTGATCCGCGTCGGCCGCGGAGAAGACGCTTATGCCGAGGTCGAGAAGATTCCCGAGGAGGATCGGGACGCCGCAGCGCTCTTTGCATTGGGCCGACTCGATCTCGCCTTCGGGCGCATCGAACTTGGCGCCAAGCGGCTTCGCCGAGCCGACGAGCTCGATCCTGGGAACCCGCAAGTCTTGCGCGAACTGCTGAATATCGATCGTGCGAACGACACGCTCGACGATTCGATCGCGCGGATCGCCCGGGCCATCGAAGCGAATCCGAACGAGTCGGAAATCGCGGAGATCGACGCCGAGGTCAAGATGTCCGGCGGCGATGAGGAGGGGGCCCGCGCGGCCCTCGAGCGGGCGATCGAACTCGAATCACGCAATGTGACCGCGCAGCTTTCACTGGCCGCACTCGAAGGCCGGGCTGGCAATGTCGATGGCATGATCGCCGTCATGGAGCGCGCAGCCGTCGCGGTCCCCGAATCCGCAGACCTTCAATATCGGCTGGCCTTGGCCTACGAACGGAATGGTCAACGCGCCCAGGCCGTCGATTCCTACGAAAGATCGATCTCGCTCAATACCGATCTGGCGGCCGCCAAGAACAATCTGGCCTACCTGCTGACGGAATCGGGAGGTGATCTCGATCGCGCGCTCGAACTCGCTCAGCAGGCGAAAGAACAGTTGCCAGACGATGCCAATTCTTCCGACACGCTGGGCTGGGTCTTGCTCAAACGCGGTGTTCCGTCGGCCGCGATTGGATATCTCGAAGAGGCGGCGGAACGCTTCCCGACCACCGCGATCGAGGCCCAAGGCATCGTGCGAAACCATCTCGCCGAGGCCTATGAGAAGAATTCCGAGGCCGACAAGGCCGTCGCCGAAAGCCGAAAATCGGTCGACTATTTCGATCGACTCTCGAAGGCGGCCGAGGAGCGGGGAATCGAGTTCGACGAGCCAGGCTGGGTGCAGGAAGCACGTGCGCGCATCACGCGACTCGAGGCGGCGTCCTGAACTGAGGCCAGCGGTCTGGCCGAACCGACCCAGCTCTAGAGATGGCGGCCCCTGGCCGCCCTGGCTCTGGAGCCCACGCGACAACCTTGATTCCCGCGGGTGGGGATCCCTGCGGCCCCCTCCCCAGGTTCAAGAGAACGCCTGCGCACACCGATAGATTCGCCGAGGGGATCGTGCGTCCGAGTCCGGGCGAACGGCCTCTACCGGCATCGGATCGGGAGATTGCCCCGGTTCGGTTCATGGAGGAATACATGCGACGCATTCAAGTTCTCTTTCTCGCAGCGGTCTTCGCATCGGCGTCCGCTGTGGCTCTCGCCGAGACACCGTCGGAAGATTTACAGACGCCTTCGGCGGACGACGGCGACTCGGTCGCGGGCGAAGGCGCTGCGCCAGCGCCGTCCGATGAGGCCGTCG
>CAWLAJ010000003.1:0-39799 GCA_963854795.1 Deltaproteobacteria bacterium UBA4427
TGATGGAGTCGGTGCTGATCGAAATCGGCACGGCATGACGAACGGATTGGATTCTGCGCTCGAGGATGATCGTATCGCGAAGCGTGAGGTCGTTGGGAATTCCGCCGATGCCATGAGGTATGCCTCCGGTCGTCTCGTTTCGGCCCGGGGCAATGATCACCACGGAAGATCCCAGACTCGCGAATTGATCGACCACGAAGCGGACACCGCCTTCGCCGATGGCGGTCAGGGAGACCACGGCGATCACGCCGATCGAAACACCCAATAGCGAAAGCGCGCTGCGGCGACGGTTCTGGAGCAAAGCGTTGGCAGCGAAGCGGAGTAGATCAATAAAACTCATGCGCTGGCCACCTTGGCTTCAAAGAGGCTTCCAAGATCCGTGACGTCGGCTCCGGATACGCGCCGTACGATTTCGCCGTCGCGCAGAACGAGCACTCGATCGGCGCGGCGCGCCACACCGGGATCATGAGTGACGACGACCAGCGTTCGTCCCTCTGCCTGAAGTCGCGCGAGAAGATCGAGGACCTGCGCGCCGGTCCGGGAGTCGAGGTTTCCGGTGGGTTCGTCGGCGAGCAACAGTCCGGGACCCATGACGGTCGCGCGTGCGATCGCGACGCGCTGCTTCTGACCGCCCGAGAGTTCATTGGGCTTGTGGCTCGCGCGATCGACGAGAGCGACCGATTCGAGGGCCGCTTCCGCCCGTTCCCGACGCTCGGCGGGATTCAGCCCGCCGAAAATCATCGGCAGCTCGACGTTCTGAAGCGCGGTGAGTCGCGGCACCAGATGAAACGACTGAAAGATGAACCCGATCCGTCGAAGCCGCACCTCCGCCAGCGCATCCTCCGACAGACCCGCGACGTCTTCCCCGCCCAGGAAATACTTTCCGCGTGTCGGCGAGTCCAAGCAGCCCAAGAGGTTCAGCAGCGTGCTCTTTCCCGAGCCCGACGGGCCCATGATCGCGACGTGACTACCATCATCGATCGTCTCGGTCACTCCGCGAAGGGCATGGAGCGCATGGCCACCCATTTCATAGGTGCGCCAGAGATCCTCGACGCGAATCACCGCCAGCCTCGCTTGTCTTCCTTCATCTGGATTGCCCGCACGCCCGCTTCGATCTCGACACGGTCGAGCGCGCTCACGACGAGTTCCCCGAGCTCGAGCCCCGCCTGCACTTCGGCGTATTTCCAATTCCGAAGTCCGAGAGTGATCTCCCGTTCGACGAGTTCGCCATCCACGAGCACTAGGACCCCGCGTTCTCCCAACAAGGCCGAGCTCGGGATACGAAGCACGTTCTCCCGATTTTCGAGTACGACTTCGGCATCGGCCGACGTTCCCGGCAGCAGGGAGACCGCGACTTCCGCGTCGTCGATCGACACTTCGATCTCGAGTGTTCGGTTCTGTGCTTCTTCATCGACCACATAGGGCGCGACCCGGGAGACGGTCCCTGCGAAGACTTTCCCAGGACGAGAGTCGACGGTCAATTTCACCGGCAGCCCCGCGCGCACTGAGCCCGAATCGACTTCGTCCATCGGCGCGCTCACAAAGATCGAGGTCGGGTCGATCAGGTCGATGACCGGCGGTGAGGTCAACAAGGGTGGCGAAGGCGTAACCCACTCACCGATTTCGACATTCACTTCCGCGACCACGCCGTCGAAGGGCGCCGCGATCACGGTCTTGGCCAGCTCGACCTCCGCCGCACGCCGCTGAGCGAGCGCTCGGGATCGTTCCGCTTTCGCGGCCGCGCAGGCAACACGCGCCGAATCAAAACCATATTGCAGCGCGTCGAGTCGATCTTCGGACGCGACATTGTTCTCGGCGAGCTTTTCGACCCGCATGAGTTCGCGCCTCGATCGGTCTCGCAAGAGACAAGCGTCCTCCAATCGTGAATCCGCAACCGCGACACCATGACGAGCCAGTTCGAGCTGTGCCAAATGACTCGCGTTGGCCAGTCGGATCAGCGTCTCGCCCGCCTTCACGTGGGCGCCCTCGCGATGGGCGATCGCGACGACGCGGCCCCCGATCTCCGCCGCGATGCGCGAGCGTCGGCGTGCCTCGACGGTACCCGCCTTGGAATTCGAAACCGTGGCTTCGACGAGCCCTCGCTCGACCGCCTGGACTCGAACCTCGAGCGGGTCCGGTGCGAAGACCGTAAAGCGAAGCGCAAAGCCCAGCAGTACCACACCGAGCGCAATCGCAAGAGGAACGTATGTACGAGAGCGCCCATCTTCGGGTTTCATCGATGGAGCCTATTTCTTGATCAATTCTGTCATCGATCCGATTTTGATCGACATGTTCACACGTCGATCCTGCAATGGGCGCGGCCCCGACTCTAGCAGACGCGAAAACGACTGGGACGTTGGTCGGCGGCCACCGAAGAGGCGCAGCAAAGCAGCACCTAACGCCCTCGAAACTTCGGCTCTCGCTTCTCTACGAAGGCCGCACCGGCCTCCCTCGCGTCATCCGTCTCGACCGAGAGCATTTCGACCGCCAGGCCCGCGTCCAGTGTGAGATTGACGCTATTTCGCAGATGCTGATTCAGCGTCATCTTTGTCCATCGAATCGCGACGGCCGGACCGGCCGCCAATTTTCGGGCGTGTGCGACCGCGCGGTCGAGAAGGTCCGCCGACGGAACCGAGTAATTCACCAGTCCCATCTCGGCCGCCGCAACGCCGGTCACCAATTCGCCACCCATCAGGAGTTCTTTGGCACGGTGGAGGCCGATCAAGAGCGGCCAGATCGCTGCTCCACCGTCTCCGGCAACCAGTCCCATCTTGACATGGGTGTCTCCGATTCGAGCATCGTCCGCCATGTAGATGATGTCCGACAGGAGCGCGATCGTCGCGCCCAGGCCGGCCGCGACGCCGTTGACCGCGGCGATCACCGGCGCTTCGCAGTTCACCATCTCGTGAACGAGATTTTTCGGACCTCGCAGCTTGTCGAAGGGGCCGGGATCGCTCGGATAGAAGCCGACCATGTCGCCTCCGGCACAGAACGCCTTGCCCTCGCCCGTAAGGACGATGGCGCCCACGTCGGGATCGGTTCCCAAGGGTCGCCAGAGTTTTTCGAGTCCTTCATGGAGCGCGAAATTGATCGCGTTTCGTTTCTCGGGGCGATTCAAACGCACGATCGCGACACGATCTTCGATGTCGATCGTGAGATGGTGTGCCTCGACAAATTCCTGATAGTCCAACGGACGCCTCCCCGGCCCTCGCCATGATTCTCGCCTTCTACTCTATCAACCTTCCGTGAGCGCTCGAATCGCGCCCATTTGCATCCATCATTTCGGGAACTCCCGATCCGAAACACGCTCGGCCCGCAAGGCACCGCGACGAACCTTCCCCGCATCATCCTTGATCGCGAAGCGGACGAATTCGAAGGTTCGCGGGATCTTGTAGCGCACGAGTCGATCGTCCAGATAGGATCGCAGATCCTCGGCGGCAAGCGAAGAATGGGTCTCGACGATCGCATGCACGACCGCTCCGAGGTCCTCGTCCGGAAGACCGATCGCGGCGCAGGAAAGTACGTCGGGATGTGATTCGATCGCGCCTTCGACTTCGGCCGGGTAGATATTGGAGCCGCCGCTGATGATCAGATCCGTTCGCCGGTCGACGAGAAAGAGGTAGTCGTCTTCGTCGAGATAGCCCATGTCCCCGAGCGTCTCCCAACCGTCCTCCCGACGACGAGGCGAGGCGCCGAGATAGTGATAGGTCGAGCCCGGACCATCCGGGGGCATGCAGTAGATATCCCCGATCTCGCCGCGCGGCAGCTCTTCGCCTTCGGCCCCGAGAATCTTGAGCTTGCGCCCCTCGCTCACTCGACCGACCGAACCCGGTTTCTCGAGCCACTCTTTCCCCGAAATGATCGTGCCCCCGATTCGTTCGCTGCCGCCGTAGGCTTCCCAGACTCGATCGGGACCGATCCAGTCGATCCACTCGCGAGCGAGCCATTTGGGTAGTGACGCGCTGGCCGAAATGACTCGATGGAGCGAAGACAGGTCGAAAGACTCGCGCTCTTGCTTCGGGAGTTTCCAGATTCGCAGGAGCATGGTGGGAACGAAGATCGCCAGCTCGAGCCGGTGCGTCACGATCAGATCGAGCGCCTCTCGCGCGTCGAAACGCGACATCAAGACGACCTTCCCACCGCCTAACAAGATCGTCAAGCAGTTGATCAGTGGACCCGAATGGTAGAGGGGCCCCGGAACGAGAATGCTCGCGCCGGGCGGCCGGCCATGAAAGCCGGCCTCCGGATCGATCTCGGCACGGATATGATCGACGATGACCTTCGGACGGCCGGTACTCCCGCCTGAGCAGATCGCGAAACGGTGGTGCGAAACGCGATCCGGCAACGGTTCGACGGATTGCGTGGAGACGTCCGTGTCGGCGGGGAAGGTCCGGCTCTCTGCGACGCTGCCGGAAGCCTTGCCAACGAGGAGTCGGGGGCCAACGAGATCGATGATGGCGTCGCGTTCCTGGTCGGGCAGTCGGACCGAAATCGGTTGCGGTGTCGCCCCCAATTTCCAGCAGGCAAAGAAGGATTCTACGACTTCGCGCCCGTTGGGTAGCGAGATCGTGACGAAATCACCTTCACCAACGCCGCGTTCCGCGAACGCACGCGCGAGACGATTCGAATTCTCCTCGAGTCCGGCGTAGCGGGTCGACCGACCCTCATGGATGAGGGCAACGGCATCTGGCTGGCGCGAAGCCGACCTCGTGAGCGCACGACCGTAGGAACAGACCGTCATCAGAGCGACAAGAGGTCCTTTTCGATGATGCCGGCCTTCACGACGAGCGCGATGTTCTGCGGATCGCGGTGCACGCCGACGTCCGAGGTCGGATCGCCATTCACGACGATCAAGTCGGCCAGCTTGCCCTCCTCGATCGCGCCGAGGTCCGCTCCGCGCGTGCCCATGGCCCGCGCACCGTTTCGCGTCGCCCATCGCATGACTTCGATTGGCTCGACGCCGTGCTTCACGTAGAGCTCCATCTCGGACGCGTAGTCGCCGTGAGGCATCATCGCGAACCCATAGTCGTCTCCCAGCAGCAGTCGAATGCCCGCCTCGCGTAGCTTCGGGAACATCGACAGTGTGTGGTCCGAGTCGCGACGAACCTGTTCGATGCGCGCGAGTGTCTGGGCCTGCGTTTCCGGAAAGCCGTCACCGATTGGAAAGGGCCCGAGTTCAAAGTTCCAGCTGTCGGCAAAGCCCAGATATCGATCCGTCCAGAGCAGACTGGGCGTGATCGATGCATCGGCGCGAAGAACCGCTTCGATTCCCTCCTCATCGATCAGATCCGCGTGGTCGATGATGTCGACGCCGGCCCGTGCACAGTCGATGATGCCCGTCCTCGAAGGACAATGCGCTCGAACCAGTGCTCCGCGTCCATGCGCGGTATCCACGGCAGCCTGAATTTCCTCACTCGTATAGTAGTTCCAGTCCGGGATCGGCTGACTACCGTGTCCATTGCTGATCGAGAGCTTGACGATTTCGCAGCCGCGACCGAGTTCCTCACGAATGGCCTGGCGAATCTCTTCGACGCCGTCCGCTCGCCGGACGAGCCCATGATTCTGGATCCCCATGAACCAGGCGCGATTGTCGCCATCCGCTGAATCGCCCGACGCCAGGATCTCTCGCGTACAGGGCAGGACGCGCGGGCCCCGAGTCAAACCGAGCAGAATCGCTTCCTTCAGACAGACGTCGAGAAGATCGCCATTGCTCGATCCGATCAAGCTGGTCACGCCGAAGTCGAGGGCGATCTGGGCATTCTTCGCAGCGACCATGCCGAGAAAAGCGGGCGGCATATTCAGTCCGAGGTAGGGCGATGCATTTCCCGCGTCGGGTCCGAAGCCCGTATGGAAATGGCACTGCACCATACCCGGCATGAGCGTCTTGCCTTCGAGTTCAACGACCGTGTCGTCGTCTTCCGCCGAAACGTCCGCCGAGCCGACCTGCGTGATTCGGTCTCCGTCCACAACGACGGTGGCTCCAGCGGGCAGGACGTCTTGCCCGTCGAATATCCGGCCGCCTCTGAAAACGATTCGCGCCATGATGATGCCCTCCGGAGGCCGATGCCTCGACCGATGGAATCGTATCACGTCGTCTTCGTTTCATCCGATCCGCGACACAGCGGCTTCGAGCGACTATTGCGCTCGTTAGCCCTGGTCCGACTGGGCGGAGCGAAACTTCATCGCCGAGACAGAATGGTCTTCCGAAAGATCCACGACGAGATCGGCTTCGGACGGAAGAACCCGGTCCATGGCCAGGGTCGTGCGCTCGTAGTGCTGGACGAAATGATCGATCGCGTCCGAATCCAATCGCTGATGTCTAGGACGCCCGCTTTCCTGCTGAAGGCGCCAGCGACGAACGGCTTCGAGATTCGGAACCCTCAGGAAAATCAGGTAGTCGAGCATCTGCCAAGTCCTGGCGTAGGAGTCCGATAAGTAATCATGGACGAGCCGGCGCCAGCGTCCATCGGCATCCTTCGTCTCCTCCAGCAGGTTGATCGGAACATCGAGCTGTGATTCCGCTTCCGGCTGCGCGCCGACGCACCAACCTTCGAGTAGGACGAGGTCGAAGGGGCCTCGCACCGAGCGGACGCCCACCCGATCGTCGATGCCTTTATCAAAAGCCGGCAGATCGACTTCTTCGTCCCGTTGCAGCCGCTCCATCAGTAAACGACAGAGGTCCATCTCGTGCGTTCCCGGCGGCCCGCGCGTCTCGAAGAGCGGATGAAGTCGCGCCGCGCGTTCGCGCCGAATCGAAAGTGGGTAGTAGAAGTCGTCCAGACTGAGAACACAGACTCGAACGCCCACCTCGGCACACGCGGACGCGATCAATGCACTGAGCGTCGACTTGCCTGCGCCCTGTCCTCCCGCAAGCCCGACGAAGTGCGGCCGCCGATCAGCCCATTGCTCGGCGAGAAGCGCGGCGATCTCTCGATAGTCCTGGGGCGCAGAAGAATCGAGAAGAGCGACTCGATCCCCGAAGGCCGGCGTCACTTCACGGCCGGCCAGCTCGGCAATTTTCAAGAGCCCGCCTTGGACCCCGACGGCCCCCGCTCGAAAGGCTCGTCTCGCTTTCGAATCGCCTCTTTCAGCTTGCCCGCTCCGATCCCTGTCTGTTCGATGAATTCCTTGAAACTCGCCTGATGCATCGCCAGTGAACAGAGTTCGGTTCCCTGGCGCAGTCCCTGGCGAAGTCCCATTGCTTCCATCTGTCGATGTACCGCCCGTTTGTTCAACTGGACGATGTCGGTTGGCAGTGCGGCAATTCGCTTGGCCTGCGCGAGCGTCCTTTCCTCGAGTTCCCCAGCCGGATAGGCGCGGGTCGCCCAGCCGCGTCGCGCTGCCTCGACACCGTCGATCGAATCGCCGGTCAGCACCATCTCCATCCCCAGCCGCATCCCCAGCAACCAGGCATGGAATTGCATGTCGGGCACGCCAAACCGAACGGCCGGATATCCCATCTGCGCATCCTCCGCCATGTAAACGACATCGCATCCGGTGGCGAGTTCGCTCCCTCCCGCGAGACAGACTCCATGCACCTGCGCGATGACCGGTTTCTGAAGTTCCCAGATCCCCATCCAACCTTCGATGACATGGCGTGGATGATGACCCTCGCCCCCCGCGGTGTAATAGGGTGGTTCGACGCCGTCACTGCCACCGCCGAGGTCATAGCCCGCAGAAAAACTCCGCCCGGCACCCCGAATGATCATGACGTGGATCTCCGCATCCGAATCGGCTTCCTGCAGCGCGTGCAGGAGTTCGCCGCGAAGAGTGTTATTCAGAGCGTTGTGCTTTTCCGGTCGGTTGAGCGTCATTCGCCGAACATTCGGTGCGGGGTCATCGACCAGGAGGACCGTATAGTCGGCCGCCGACTCGGGCCAACTGGTCCGACGCGCCCCCGTTCTTGCTTCATCCGCGATCGCTGGGTCGCGACCGCGGTCCTCCGTGTCCTCGCCTCGCTCATCGGTGTTGCTCATGCAATCGCTCCTCTCGCCACAAATCCTAACCAAAGCCATCCACTCGTTCACACCGGGCGACTCCTCAACCCTGAACGCTTCAGAGTGCTAGATTCGTCGATCCGCGACCCCTGGGAGGCCACTGGCTCATGAACGACCCGCTCGACTCGAACGAGATCGAAATATTGCGCTCCAAGGATTGGACGCGCCGGCGGTTTCTGCGACGCGCAGGTGTCGGCGCTCTGGGCACCGCAATCGGTCTGTACGGCAGGACGCCCTACGCCCTTGCCGCCACCGCCGCGAACTCTCGACCCGACGTCCAACTTCTCGAGGCGAGTCCCTTCGTCTATGTCTCTCCGATTCAAACGAACGGAAAGGAAAGCACTTGCCATGCCGAACTCTGGTACGCCTGGCTCGACGACAGCATCATCGTCACCGTCGCTGCTGATCGCTGGAAGGCGACAGCGCTCGACAAGGGACTCGACAGAGCGCGGATCTGGGTCGGCGATCACGGTCGCTGGAAGACGTTCTTCGGAGGGCGAAACGAGAAATTCCGAGAAGCGCCGAATTTTCTGGCTGACGCCGAAAGGGTCGACGACCCCAAAACGATCGATCGATTGATCGCCGTCTACGACGAGAAATATCCTGAGGAAATCGCGCAATGGCGTAGCGCCATGATCTCGGGCAGTGCGGACGGTTCGCGAATCCTGATTCGCTATCGCCTCGCGACTGTCAAGTAGCTCGGCGATCGGAAGAGCAGCGAGAGGGGAAACCAGATGAGCAAAACGGCTCTGATCACGGGCGCATCGGCAGGCCTCGGCGTCGAGTTCGCAAATCAGTTGGCGGCGACGGGTGTCGACCTGATCCTCGTCGCCCGTCGCAAGGAAAAACTCGAAGAAGTCGCCAAGCGTCTTCGCGAGAAATACGACGTCGAAGTCACGACGGTCAGCGCCGATCTCGCAGATCGAGAGGCACCCCGAGAACTCTTCGAATTCACTCGCTCGGCCAACCTGACCGTCGACTACCTGATCAACAACGCGGGCAGCTCGGGCCCCCACCTACTCGAAGAAGAGGAATGGGCGCCCCAGGCAGAGTTTCTCGAGCTGATGATGCTGTCCGTCACTCATATGTGTCATCACTTCATTCCCCCCATGCGAAAACGCGGCTTCGGCCGGATCATCAACGTCTCCTCCGTTGCCGGCCGGCTCCCCCGACCGGCCGGAGGACACTACGGACCCTCGAAGGCTTATCTGATTGCGCTGACCGAAGAACTGGACCTGATCCTCGCCGGGACCGGGGTTCAGGTGTCCGCGCTTTGTCCGGGATTCACGCATACCGATTTTCATCAGGCCGGTGACCTGCTCGAGATGAAGAACGCCACGCCAAAATTCGTTTGGTATGAAGCCGAAACAGTCGTGCGAGAAGGTCTTCGCGCCGTCGAAAAGGGCAAGCCGATCATGATTTCGGGTCGACTCTATCGCTGGCTCGACCCACTGACCCAATCGGTTCTCACGAGATCGCTACTGAAGATGGTTTCGCCCGGGCGCGACCTGAACTGATCGGAACGGATCGGCCGTGGGAAAATCAACGTCCCAGCGTCGAGTCACCCAAGAAAAGATGGACGAGTGCGTCGGCGTGGGCTTCGACTTCACGTTCTTCGAGCGGATCGACTCCCGAAACGCGGCGACATTCCGGAGCTTGATGAAAGATCATCGCGACCGAGCCGACGAAAATGTAATTGAGATGCGTCGGATCGATTCCCTTCGGCATTCCGATCTCATCGGCCACGCGTGAAAAGAGAGTCGTCAGTCCGTCGACGAGTGGCCGCACGTGGCGATCGACCAGCCAACGCATGCGCGGTCCCGTTCGCTTCCCTTCCTCGTTCATCAACCGCACGAATTCCGGATGGCTGGCCACGAAAGCGACGTAGACGCGGATCATTCGGGCGGCGGCTTCTCGATCGCTGGGACCCTCGCTCGCCAGCAGTCCACCCATCGCCGAATGGAGTTCGTCGAAGGCGCGATCCACGGCTTCTCGCCAAAGCGTCTGCTTGGTCTTGAAGTAGTAGGGAATGAGTCCCTGGTTCACGCCGGCCTGCGCGGCGATCGACCGGGTCGAGGCTCCATCGAAACCCTTGAGCGAGAACGCCTCGAGTGCCGTCTGCAGAATCAGTTCGCGAGTGGACGCGTCCTTTTCAGACGACCGCTTGGCGGGAGCAGTACGTGCGGCCGGGGTCACGCGAGGCAAAGGCGATGTCTCCGAGTGAGGATCGATTTCGTCGAGTACGAAGTTATTCGTTCGACCAAAAATAGCCGCACTCGGCCCTCACGCAATGTCGGGTCGGATTCCATCCGGAACCGCGTATCACGCGGATCGCGGCCTGGACCACGCGGCGCGCTTACGCGCCGCCCTCTTCCATCGACGAATCGCGGTTGGCTCGACGCTCTTCAGCTTCAGACGCTCTGGCATCACCGGCTGCGTTTTCGAAGATTCGCCACTGCTCGGCAATCAAGCGGACATGTCCATGCCGCCTACGACGACACCGCCGTCGTGCATGATCACGCGGGGCACCTTGACGTCGCCGCCGATCACGCCACCGGCCTTGATCTCGACCCGCTCACTGGCGATCACATCTCCGGTGATTCGCCCGAGGACCAGAACCGTGTGTGCCTCGACGGTCGCTTTCACCAGACCATCCGCCCCCACCGTCAGCTGGTGATTGGCGAGGCGAATCGAGCCCTCGATCGTTCCCTGGATCTCGAGATCTTCTTCAGCCAGGATATTTCCGGTAATCGTCGTTGCGTGTCCAACATGAGCCATGGGGTCAACCTCCAAATTCGGGGAATCCAGAACATCCTCGAGAAGCGGTTCGACCGCGCGAAGGTGTTCGTTCTGGAGTGGCAACTCGGTCCTTTTCTCCGGCGAATGTCCATTGCGCGAAGCCGCATCCAGCTTCCTTTTTTTCGCGTCCGGCCCGAAATGACGATCGACGATCTCGCTCATGGGAATCTGTCCTTTGGTGGTGGCCATCGTCGTCAGGATTCCCGACACGATGCCAACTCTCTGGGGTGAGGTTTCGCGAGGCTCCGGGCTTTCGGATTCGCTGTGTGAGACGATCGACTTTGCGCGAGAGTCTTCGGACGAGCTGCAAGACTCCGCGCCCGCTCGTCTCGGCGGAGAACGACGACTCAGCGATCACCAAGATCGCAAAAGTGAACGACCTCGGTCTTCCACGCCTCGGGCCAACCCGAGGTCGCGCCTACGATCCGACCGAGCATGCCGCCCTGGTCGTGACCCAGGGTCGTGAGCCAATTCGCATACCGTGGGCCCGGATCTTCATGCGCCACCACGATCTCGATCGACCCGTCCGCCTCATAGCGCGCCGTGAACTTGTTGACGCAGACCTCGAAAAAGCGATGTTCGAGAGATTCCATCCAATAATTCGATAGTTGAAAATTCCAGGTCTGACAATCCGGCATCCCTTCGATCTTGATCAGCAGAGCCTCGTCCGGCGCGAGTTCCCAATGACTCTGGTAGTAGTGGATCGTGGGATCGCCACCCGCCGCCAGCAGGGTTGGCTGATGGTGCGCTGGTAACTCGTTGAGCGTCGTTTGTCGATAGGTCGTCGTCCAGGTGGAACCCAGGGCGAGCGTATTCTCGAGAAAGGTCAACGCCTGACCCAGCTGGTCCTCGAGGTCTCCGGGAACCAGGTTGTTATTCGCTCGCTCGGGATTCAGGCATTCGATCTGAAGCTCCGCGCGCTGCTCCTTCTTGCGATCGCCGAAGGTCTGTCGGACGACGATATTGCTCGAGGCGTCGGTCATCGGGAGCCAGTTGCCCGGCTTCTTCTCGCGACTCATCCAGATTTCGAAGCGACCCTCCTCGTCGAAGGAGAGCTGGCTCGAGTCGATCTCGCCTGTACTCGCCATGCTTTCGACGTTCCCCCCGCCCGCCTTCACTCCGACGCTGAACCACTTAACAGATCCGCGTTGACCGAAGATCCGATAGTCGAATCGGGGATCCACCGCGCAATTCTCGTAGTAGTTGTCGGGGTTGTCGTTGAGAACCTTCTTCGTCTCGTCGGCCAGCCGATAGAACGCCGGATATTGCGGATCCGCATAATCGACGGAGCGCTCGAGCCCGGCTCTCAGAATCCGCGTCAGATAGCGATAACCGAGTGCCTGATTCATGAGATCCGTCGGGTTCCCGTCGGCTCGCACGAGTTCGCCCGCTGCCTTCAAGCGATCGCAGAAATCCGACCAGACATGACCCGTCAGGATTCGCTCTTCGGCTTCCATCGTCTTCTCCTCTTTGGACTCGCTCATGATTCACTCCGTGGCGCTATGCCTAATAAACACGATTGTCGACGGGTCGATCCAGCTGCCATCCGAGCAGCGCATCGACCAGAATCTGTCCCATTCCAATCCGCGCCTCGAGTGTCGAACTTCCGATATGCGGGACCATGAAGACATTGGGAAGATCGAAGTAGGCCGACGCCAGATCGGGTTCGCCGGCAAAAACGTCGAGGCCGGCCGCCCAGATCCGCCGCTGGCGAAGCGCTTCGATCAAAGCTTGATCGTCGATGAGATCCCCGCGCGCGATATTCACGATGATCAATTCGGACTTTGCCTGGGCGAGCAGTGCGTGGTCGACGATTCCGCGGGTCTGCGCCGTGGACGGGCAAGCCAGCAACAGGACGTCGCACTCGCGAATGAGCTCGTCCGCGCTTGCACGAAACCCCGCCGCGTAGCGATCGCCTTTGGCCGGCCGTCGACGATTCGAATAGAGAATCTTCATGCCGAGTGCCTCCGCTCGGACCGCGACGCGAAGACCGATATCCCCCATCCCCAGAATCCCGAGCGTTCGGCCCGAGAGTTGAAATCCGACCAGCTGTCTTGGGCTCCATCCCTTCCAGGTCCGACTTCGAACCAGATCAATACTCTCGGTTGCTCGACGGGCAGCCCCCAGGATGAGAAAGATTGCATTCTCGGCGACCGAATCCGCCAACACGCCGGGTGTATTGAAGACGGCGATGCCCCGCTCACGGGCGACTTCTAGATCGATGTGATCCGTTCCGACGGAATAAGTGGCGAGGGCACGGATGGTCGCGGGAAGGGCCTTGATCTGTTCGGCCTGCATCTGCACGTCGAGGGAGAAGAGAATTGCATCGAAGTCCCTGTCACCACCGTTTTCGCCAGTCTTCAATTCACGGAGAGGATGGTTCGTCTTTGCGCGCGCGACGTCGAAGGCCGACTCGAAGCGCGCTTCGACCACGTCGATCAATCTCGACGCGATGAAGACCGAGAGTTTCGCGCAAGGTGGCTCTGTCACACGAATCCCCCTAAGGCGCCAGACTCGACGACCGGTTGAATGATGGTTCTGCCCCCGCGTGAGGGACCGATCCGCGGTCGGCAACGATAACGAAAGCCAGAATCCGAGTCCGATCTTCCAGGCGCGGCCGAATCGATTTCCCCCTACCCTCCGGGCGCGGCAAGGCTCGGATCACCTTTTCTGGCCAGGCACTCGCGCAGGCGATGCTCGAACGGATTCGAATCGGTGGCATGGAGTGAATCGACTTCGACCTCGGCGCCGGGCAGGACTCTGACTTTGAAAGGCCCCCATCGATGCAGCGCTTGCTGATCGCGAACCGCGGCGAAATCGCAGTCCGAATTACCCGCACCGCGCGTGAGATGGGGCTCGTGACCGTCGGCGTCCACTCCCCCGAAGACGAAGAACTCGCCGCCGGCTACGGCATGGACGAACTCGCACTTCTCGAAGGTCAAGGCGCCGCGGCCTACCTCGACGTTGAAAGGATCGTCGCGCTTGCCCGCACGCGCGATTGTGACGCCTTGCATCCCGGCTACGGATTTCTCAGTGAGAGTGCGCGGCTGGCCGAAGCCTGCCTCGATGCGGGAATCCTCTTCGTCGGCCCGAGCCCACAGACCCTCGAACTCTTCGGCAACAAGGCCGCGGCGCGGGCACTCGCGATCAAGGCCGATGTCCCGGTCGTTCCCGGAATCGAGTCGCCGGCCACGCTCGAGGACGCCACGTCCTTCCTCGCAGGGCTACCAGACGATTCTTCGATCATGCTGAAGGCGGTCACCGGCGGAGGCGGGCGCGGCATGCGCGTCGTCGAAACAGAGGACAAGCTCGCCAAGGCCTTTGAACGCTGTCAATCCGAAGCCCTGCGTTCATTTGGATCCGATCATCTCTTTGCCGAGCAATTCGTCGAGGCCGCGCGCCATATCGAAATCCAGATCGTGGCGGACGGCGCTGGCGGAATTTGTCATCTATGGGAGCGCGACTGCACTCTGCAGCGGCGTCATCAAAAGCTGATCGAAATTGCGCCTGCACCGGGACTCGACCCGGTATTGCGTGAAGCGCTGATCGAAGCCGCCATCAAGATCGCGAAGGCTTCCGACTATCACGGCATCGGCACTTTCGAATTTCTGGTCGAGCCGTCGGGCGCCTTCTTCTTCATGGAGGCCAATCCCCGCCTCCAGGTCGAACACACCGTGACCGAGGAGATCACCGGCGTCGATCTGGTCGAGGTCCAACTCCGGATCGCACAAGGCGCCAAACTCATCGAACTCAATCTGGCGGAAGCGCCGCGGCCGAACGGATTCTCGATCCAGCTGCGCATTCTCGCCGAGACGCTCAGCCCGAAGGGGGAACCGCTTCCCGCCAGCGGACGAATCGAATCCTTCGAGCTACCGGGGGGACCCGGAATTCGAGTCGACACTGCGATGCGTTGTGGCCAGGGACCTCATCCCGCTTTCGATTCACTCCTAGCCAAGCTCGTCGTTTCGAGCCCAGAGGCCGACTATGAACGCGTCGTGCGTCGAACCCGGCGCGCGATCTCGGAATTCGTCATCGAAGGCCCGAAGACCAATCTTTCCTTGCTGGCCGCTCTGCTCGATCGCCCGGAATTCAGTGAGAATCAATTCACGACTCGCTTCATCGCGGAAAACGCGAAGGCCTTGATCGCCGAAGCGAAAGCCTGGTCGTCTCGGCAGCCGGCAGCCGTCGTCGACAGCGAAACGTCTTCGTCGGACTCGTCGGAGCGAGCGGTGGCCGAAGGCGCTCTTGCCATTCGCTCGCCGCTGATCGGCACGGTGATCGAAGTCTGTGTGAACGAGAACGCGGAGGTCTTGAAGGGACAGCCGATCTGCATTCTCGAATCGATGAAGATGGAACACGTCGTTGCCGCCGGCGCGACGGGACGGATCGATCGGCTCTTCACCGCCGTCGGAGACGTCGTCGCCGAAGCCGAGGTGCTGGCCTCGATCCTTCGATCCGGTGGCGACGCCGAACACGAAGCCGAAGAAGAAGCCCGTGCGCTCGACAACATTCGCCCCGACCTCAAAGAAGTGCAGGCGCGACACGGTCTCCTGCTCGACGAGAATCGCCCGGAAGCCGTCGCACGAAGACGCGAGCGGGGTCAATCGACGGCGCGCGAGAATCTCGAGAACCTCTGTGACGCCGATAGTTTCATCGAGTACGGAGCCCTCGCCGTCGCCGCCATGCGCAAGAGCCGCTCACTCGAGGATCTTCAACGCAAGACGCCGGCCGACGCCATCATCACGGGCTTCGGAACGGTCAACGCAGAGCTCTTCGGCGACGAAGACGCGCGTTGCGCGATGCTGATCGTGGACGCGACGGTTCTCGCGGGCACCCAGGGCTATTACCATCATCGCAAGATCGATCGGCTGCTCGAACTCGCCGAGCGCTACGAAACCCCGGTCGTCTTCTTTCCGGAAGGCGGCGGGGGTCGGCCTAACGACTCGGACCCCGGCGATCTGGTCGTCGCGGGCCTGAACATCACGAGCTTCCACGCCTTCGCCCGGCTCTCGGGCAAGGTTCCGCGTGTCAGCATCGTCTCCGGATTCTGTTTCGCGGGCAGTGCTGCATTCGCGGGCTGTTCGGACGTCATCATCGCCACTCGGAACTCGAGCATCGGCATGGGCGGACCCGCGATGATCGAGGGCGGCGGCCTCGGTGTTTTCGAACCGAAGGAAGTCGGGCCGACATCGGTTCTCGAACCGGCCGGCGTGATCGATCTACTCGTCGAGGACGAAGTCGAAGCGGTCGCCGCGGCAAAGCGTTATCTGGCCTATTTCCAAGGACCCGTTCGCGATTGGGAATGCGCCGACCAGCGAGAGCTTCGTCATCTGATTCCGGAGAATCGTCGGCGTGTCTACGATGTCCGAAAGGTCATCGACACGCTCTTCGACCGCGGCAGCGTGCTCGAACTCCGACGCGCCTACGGCGTGGGGATGGTCACTGCGCTGGTACGCGTCGAAGGGCAGCCGTTTGGACTCGTCGCCAATGATCCCATGCATCTAGGTGGTGCCATCGACGACACCGGCGCCCAGAAGGCCGCGCGCTTTCTCCAGCTCTGCGATGCCTTCGGACTTCCCGTGATCTCTCTCTGCGACACCCCCGGATTCATGGTCGGCCCCGAGATCGAAATGCTCGGCCAGGTTCGCAAAGTCTCTCGTCTGTTCGTCGCGGGCGCGAGTCTCTCGGTCCCGCTCTTCACCATCATCACGCGCAAGGGCTACGGCCTGGGCGCCCAGGCGATGGCGGGCGGATCCTTCGTCGCCCCTTTCTTCACGCTGGCCTGGCCAACCGGCGAGGTCGGCGGCATGGGCCTCGAAGGCGCCGTTCGTCTGGGCTTCAAGAAGCAACTCGATTCCATCGAGGATGAGGCGGAGCGCGAAAAGCTCTTCGAGAAGGTCGTCGGCCAGATGTATGAAAAGGGCAAGGCACTCAACGCGGCCAGCCAGCTCGAATTCGACGGTGTGATCGATCCCGCGGAAACGCGAGCCAACCTCCTTCGCGGTCTGAGGTCTGTCGGCACCAGGAGATCAGGCTCGGGAAGATTCATCGACACCTGGTAGGCGACCGCGTGCTGCGACCTTTCCGGGCATTATTTTGCGCATTATGCCTACGTGGTGAGCACTTCCAGGACGCACCGATCCGCCTGGCGAGGAGCCCATGACGCGGAGTCCGCTCGAAAGCCCCCTGATTCGAGCTTGGATCTCGAACTGCCGGCTTGTAGCGATTGAGATTGTGTTCAGCCTTTGGCACAGTCGTTGCTTCGTTTGAAACGATCGACATCGAGATTCAACGAAAAGACGCACGTAAATATCTAGACATCTACCCAAGTAGACACCCAGTCCAGCTGGACTGACGGACGAATGGAGGTCCCCCCGAATGGGCACCAAGGCAAAGCTCGAATATATCTGGCTCGACGGCTACAAGCCTACCCAGAGCCTGCGCAGCAAGACGAAGGTCGTCGAAGATTTTGGCGGCAAGCTCGACGATGTCCCGATCTGGGGTTTCGACGGCTCCTCGACCGAGCAGAGCCCCGGCAATAGTTCCGACCTCACACTGAAGCCGGTCGCGCTCTTCGAAGATCCGGGCCGCAAGAATGGCTATCTGGTCATGACGGAAGTGCTGAACGCCGACGGGACTCCGCACGAGTCCAACGGGCGCGCGGCGATCGACGATGACGATGAGGATTTCTGGTTCGGATTCGAACAAGAATATTGCATCTGGGACAACGAGAACGATCGCCCGATCGGATTTCCTGCCGAAGGTTACCCGGGACCGCAGGGGCCCTACTACTGCTCAGTGGGTGCCGGCAATGCGGTCGGCCGTGAAATCGTCGACGAACATCTCGATCTCTGCCTCGACGCAGGGCTGACGATCGAAGGCATCAATGCCGAGGTCATGATGGGCCAGTGGGAATTCCAGGTCTTCGCCAAGGGTGCCAAGCGCGCCGGCGACGAAACCTGGGTCGCCCGCTACCTGCTCGAGCGAACGGCCGAACGATACGGCTATTCGATCAACCTCGAGCCGAAGCCGGTGAAGGGCGATTGGAACGGTTCGGGCATGCATGCGAACTTCTCCAACAACCTGCTCCGAACCTGTGGCAGCCAATCGGTCTACGACCAGATCTGCAAGTCCTTCGAGCCCGTGATTGCGGAACACATCACGGTCTACGGTGCCGACAATGATCAGCGCCTGACCGGTGAACACGAGACCCAGTCGATCGACAAATTCAGCTATGGCGTCGCGGATCGAGGGGCCTCGATCCGAATCGGCATCGCGACTGTCGAAGCGGGTTGGAAGGGTTGGCTCGAAGATCGTCGACCCGCTTCCAACGCGGATCCGTACAAGGTGGCCGGCCGAATCGTCAAGACGGTCAAGGCCGCGAGCGCGAACATCAAGGCCTAGACCGAATCAGGTTTTGCTCGACGCAAGAAGGGCGTCCGGACTCTGTCCGGACGCCCTTTCTATTGCGCTCACTGCGCTCGCTTGGGCTGAAGGCTCTTCCTTTTTTGCTCACCGCGGTCGGTTGGGCGGGGGGTTTGGGTCAAGCGACCTCTGGGAAGTTGAGTACGCGCCGGCGCTCCTGGGCGCGCAATCGGGCGTTCGATCGGCGCTGGGTCCCGCGCGGGAGACCTCGGAAGGCCGCCATCACGGCGGTGCCGATCGAGGCGATGCGCATATCGCCGAAAGGCGTTCCCCCGAGCCGGTTGTTCACCATGGCGACGGACAGTCGACGCTTCGGATCGGCCCAGGCGCCCGAGCCGCCGAAGCCGAAATGGCCGAAAGCCGAATCCAGCGACCCACGCGTGGTGAAGGCCGTGTGGTAGCCCAGACGCCAGCCCATCTTGATCGGGATGACGCGGTCTCGGGTCTCGACATGAACCTTGCTGATCTTGGGAATCATCTTCGGCGACAAGATCTGGACCCCGTCGAGGGTTCCCCCCTCCGAGATCGCTGCGTAAAGGCGCGCCAGCGACCGCGCCGTGAACAGGCCATTCGCTGCGGGAACAGGCACATCGAGATTGCGGCCGTTCCAGAGCCCGTCCGCGCCGCCGGGCGGGACCAGGGCGTCGAGCATGAGTCTCATGTCGATCGGGGATCCGATCGCCCGGTGGAAAAGGGTCAGCGCGTCGGCAGTCGGTTCGGAGAAGATCCGACGCACCCATTCCGAACGACTCTTTCCCGGTCCACCCAAGAGCTGCGCCGAACGCGCGATGGCTTCGGGCGGAGAACCGATGAAAAGTCCATCGAGTCCGAGCGGAGCTGCGAGTTCGTCGTGAATCACTTTTTGGAGCGGCTTGCCCGTGACGCGCTGAATCAATTCGCCTGTCAGCCAGCCGTAGGTCAGTGCGTGATAGGCGCTATGCGCGGTCGGCTTCGCCTCGGCGAGTTCCATGGCGCGCACCATGTGGTCCCAGTCGAGCATTCGCCTGCCATGATCGAGCAGCGGTCGTAAGCGGGAAAGCCCGGCGCGATGTGTCATCAGGTCCCGCACGCTGATCGTGCCCTTGCCGCCCTGTGCGAACTCGGGCCAATGGCGTGCGATCGGGTCGTCGTATCGGATCAGTCCGCGATCCACGAGAATATGGATCAGGGTCGACGGGATGCCTTTCGAGGTCGAAAAGGACATCGCCATCGTGTCCTGCTGCCAGGGTCGATCTTCTTCGTCGCGTACACCACCCCAGAGATCAACGACCTTGCGACCTTCGTGATAAACACAAACGGCCGCTCCGCCGCCAGTCGACTCGAGCTGACGCTCGAAGGTACGAACCACACGCCAGAACGGCGCTTCCGCCACTCCGTAAATCGTCATCGTGTTCCCCCCGTTCGCCGACGCACTGCGGCAATCCCGTAGGAGCGTGGCGTGAGCCCACCATCTGAGCATACGCTCGCCCATCGAAGATGGGAAGTTGCTCAAAGGCCCTTGATGAGAATCGTAGTGAAATTACTTCATCTATTGGCGGGCGTCAGCCGGGGGGACTGGCAGAACTACGGTAGCTTTTCGGCAACCCGGAGCGCGGACGAAAGATTTTTATGCCCGAATTGACGCACCTCGATCGAAGTGGCGAGCCAAAGACGATCTGGGCCGCCCTCGACCGGGACGGCGGGGTCATCGTCGACGATTTCATCGCCCCGGCGCTACTTGCTCAGCTGCGCGACGAATTGATGCCCTACCTCGCCGCCCACGACCATGGCGCTTCGGGCCCCACGCATCCGTTCTGGTCCGATTTCCACGGAACCGAAACCAAGCGCATCACGGGGCTTTGCGAAAAGAGCCACGGCTGGGCAACCCTGCTTTGCGACACGCTCTATCAAGAACTGGGCGATCACTATCTCGGCGCCGGCAACTACTATCTCAATACCGGACAGCTGATCTGCATCGGTCCCAACGAGACGCCACAGCCCCTCCATCGCGATGAGGCGAACTGGCCCGGGGCCGTACGCGACGATCAAGAAACCACGATCACCGCACTCTTCGCGCTCACCGACTTCACGGAAGCCAACGGCGCCACCGTCCTCGTCCCCGGCAGCCATCGCTGGCCCGGATTGCTTCCGGATTCGCGTCCGGACCAGAGGTGCCGGGCGACCATGAGGGCCGGTGGGGCCCTGCTCTACAGCGGCAAGATCATCCACGGCGGGGGCCCGAGCGATTCTGGCGACCAGTGGCGCGTCGGCTTGCATGCAGGCTTCGTGCGCGGATGGCTGCGCGCGGAAGAGAACCACCAACTCACGACCACGCTCGAGCGAGCGCGCGAGCTCCCGGAACGCGTGCAATCGCTGCTCGGATTTCGTTCGTTTCGACAGCGAGACGGCGGAAGGCTCGGATTGATCGACTACGAGGATGCAGCTCGCCTTCTCGAAGATTGATGGGAACCCTTTGCGCTCGTCCCACCCCCTTAGGCCGCTCGCCGGAGTCGCGGGCCCGCGAAGGAGCCGAACCCCATGACGTCATCCGAAAGCCTCGAAACACGTGATCCGTGGATGTGGATCGTCGTCTTCCTCGGAGTCACGACGTTTGCGAACGCGCTCTGGATGCTCGCGGGACCGATGCACTGGTACACGGAACTGCCCGCCGCCGTTCCAGACACGGGACCCTTCAATCCGCATTTCGTCCGTGATATCGGTTGCGCGTTTCTGACCACCGGCGTCGCCCTCGTCTGGGCCTTCTTCAGCCCTCGATTTCGACTACCCCTGATCACGATTAGCGCTGTTTTCCTGGCGGCTCATGCCATCCTTCACGCCTACGACACTCTTCGCGGCGCGCTCGGACACGATCATTGGATGCTCGATCTGCCGGGCGTCTATCTGCCCGGCCTACTCCTACCGTTCATCGCGTTCCGCCTCGCGCGCGAAGACCGCGCCCGAAATTCCTGAAAGCAAGGAGACCGCATGCCGAGAATCGAAGGTATCAAGGACGAAGAAGCCGGATTTCTCGCCGGACGAATTTTCAAGGCCGCCGCCAAGATGCGCGGCGCCGTTCCGGAGCCGCTTCGCCTGATGGCGCGAAGCAGCGGCGTGATGTGGGCGGACGTCGGGTTCGAACTCGCGATCGGCCGCGCGAAGAGCCTTGATCCCAAGATCAAGAACCTGGCTTCGCTGAAAGTCGCTTCGATGGTCGGGTGTTTGTTCTGACTCGATATCGGCTCTGCCGTCGGCAGAGAGGAAGGCATCACCGAAGATCAACTCGTTGGCATCCGCGATCATCGCGCGAGCGACGCATTCAACGAACTCGAAAGGGACGTGCTCGACTACGCCGTCGCGCTCAGCAACACGCCAGCCACAGCGACCGATGAACAGATGGTCGGACTTCGCAAGAACCTCAGCGACGAGCAACTCGTCGAGCTGACCGCGACGATCGCCTGGGAAAATTTTCGGGCTCGCTTCAATCGCGGATTCGACGTGCAGGACCAGGGCTTCTCCGAAGGCGCGGTCTGTGCAATTCCCGACCACTCGGGAGGGACCTGAGGCCCCGCGTATAGAAATTTCAGCGCCACGAGACGCCCGCGCTCGATCCAAATTCCTTCTATACTCGAGAGTTCATCGCGCCCACGATGTACTGGCTCCCACTGGAGAGAATCAAGAGAAGGAAGAAGAAATGAGCGACCTCGTCACCATCGATCTGAAAAACCACGTCGCGGACGTCCGCCTGAATCGTCCCGAGAAGATGAACGCGA
The DNA here is from genome assembly GCA_963854795.1 of Deltaproteobacteria bacterium UBA4427. Lineage (GTDB taxonomy): Bacteria > Myxococcota_A > UBA9160 > UBA9160 > UBA4427 > UBA4427. The sequence continues at coordinate 21,971 of CAWLAJ010000003.1, forward strand.
TCAATCAGGACATGTGGCAGGCGATCTCCGAGGCCGGAGCCGAGCTGAAGGACAATCGTGAGATTCGCGCGATCGTTCTCTCCGGTAATGGTCGCGCCTTTTGTGCCGGCCTCGACATGGCGAGCTTTCAACAGATGGGGGACCGCGACCGGACCAAGTCCTCGGTCATTCCAATCGCCAAGCCGAGCGAGCTTCCAGGAAACCTCGCTCAGACTGCGGCCATCCTCTGGAAGCGCTTGCCAGTACCCGTGATCGGCGCACTCCATGGAGTCGCCTACGGCGCGGGTGCACAGATTGCCCTGGGCGCCGACATAAGATTCGCCGCTCCCGACCTTCGATTCTCGGTCATGGAAATCAAATGGGGCCTGATTCCCGACGTCGGAATCACGCAGACGCTCCGCGATCTGGTCCCACTCGACATCGCCAAGGAACTGACCTTCACGGGCCGCATCCTCGACGGCGAAGCCGCCAAAGAACTCGGCCTGGTCACGCATGCCGCCAAAGATCCGCTCGCCAGAGCGATGGAGTTGGCCGCCGATATCGCGAGCAAGTCACCGGACGCGATTCGCTCCGGCAAGCGCTTGCTCGAAGCGGCTTGGCGTGCGGACGAACGAACGGGACTGGAACTCGAGACGAAATTGCAGCTCGACCTGATCGGGAGCGACAACCAACTGGAAGCCGTTCGCGCCAACTTCGAAAAGCGCGCGCCGGACTTCAAGGACGCTAAATAACACCGGCCTGCCGACACTCTCGCGCTCTACTCGAGGCACCCCAAGCGAGTGAAAGGTTCAAGTCATGGAACTCGACATCATTGCCCATCCCAAAGGCCTCGCCGATTCTCAAGCCCACGCGCGACAGCTCGAAGAGGCGGGGTTCGGATCCATCTGGTGGACCGAGTCCGGTCGCTCGGCCTATCTGGCCTGCACGGCGTCCGCCCTGGCGACAGATCGCATCCAGATCGGGACCGGCATCGCGGTCGCGTTCGCACGAAGCCCGATGGTGACTGCGGGCATCGCCTGGGAACTCGCAGCCGCGACGGGCGGGCGCTTCGTGCTCGGACTCGGCAGCCAGGTCAAGTCGCACATCGAAAGACGCTACAGCGCCGAATTCGCACCGCCTGGCCCGCGCATGAAGGAGTACGTCGAGTCGATCAAGGCGATCTTTCGCGCCTACCGCGGCGAAGAGAAACTGGCCTACGAAGGCAAGTACTACAACTTTTCACTACTCCCGGGTGCCTGGAGCCCGGGATCCATCGATGTTCCGGACCCGCCCGTGTATATCTCGGCGGTCCTTCCGTACATGAGTCGACTGGTCGGCGAGATTGCCGACGGGATTCACGTCCATCCCTTCCATTCGCCCCAGTACGTTCGCGAGGTTCAGCGAACGGCCATCGAAGAAGGACTGGCCCGCTCCGGAAGGTCCTTGGACGACATCACTTTTTCCGTTCCAATCATGACCTCGGTGGGCGACACCGACGAGGAACTCGAGAAAACCCGCGAACACGCGCGATTGATGATCGGGTTCTATGGCTCGACCCGAACCTATGCTCCGATCTTCGAGCATCATGGCTTCGACGGTCTCTCTGAAGAACTCCACGCCCATCAAAAGCGCGGCGACATCAAGGGCATGCTCGGACTGGTGACCGACGAGGTTCTCGCCCCGTATATCGTGACCTCGAATTGGAACGATCTGGGTCCCATGCTCGTCGAGCGGTATCGCGACCTGGCACCGAATATTCGCGTGACCTCCTATACGGCGGCCGAGAATTGGTCGGATCCCGGGGCCCGTGAGAAGTGGAAGCACGTCACAAAGTCGATGCGCGACGCGGACGCTGCGTGAGCGATGACTAACAAGTCCAAGAAGGTCAAGAAGACTGCATCTCTCAAAGGGCCGCTGCGTGTGGAAGCGCATGACAGCGGATTCAGCGCGATCGCTCGCGGAATCGATCTCCGATCGCCGCTGGATGCTTCGAGCGCCAAGGCGATTCGCGAAGCCTGGGCACGTCACGGTGTGCTGGTCTTTCCCGAGCAAGAACTCAATCACGAGAATCTCGAGGACTTTACACAGGGACTCGGTGAATTCGGCCTCGACCCGTTCATCGAAGCCATGGCAGAGCATCCCCACATCCTCGAAGTGCGCCGCAAAGCGGATGAGAAGGCAACGAATTTCGGCGCCGCCTGGCATTCCGATTGGAGTTTTCAAACGTGCCCACCGAGCGGCACGATTCTCCACTCGAAGGTCGTTCCTCCGGTTGGCGGCGACACACTCTATGCGGATGGACATCGCGCGTGGGATGCCCTTTCGCCGACGATGCAGTCGATGCTCGAAGGTCTGCGCGCGATCCACAGTGCGGCTTTTGCCTATGGGCCACGTGGCGTTCTCGCCAAAGACGTGAACGAACGAACGATGAAGATCGTGGTTTCTGAAGAAGCCGAGAAGACCCAGATCCACCCGCTCGTGCGCACTCATCCGATGACCGGACGAAAGGCCCTGTTCGTGAATCCGGTCTATACCGTCGCGATCGAGGGTCTGCATCCGGAAGAGAATTTCACGCTGTTGAAATTCCTTTACGATCACATGGTGAAGGAAGAGTTCCTTTATCGACATCAATGGGAAGAGAATATGCTCGTGCTCTGGGACAACCGTTCCACGATGCATTTCGCCGAGGGCGGCTACGACGGACATCTTCGCGTCATGCACCGAACGACCCTCGCAGGAGATAGACCGTCTTGACCGCTGACAATCCCGACACCCGGGAAGTCCATTTCGAAGACGCTCCGGATCCCGCAACCGTTCGCGATGAGCAGAATGCCCAGCCCTACAATCAGACGCTGGGAATCGAAGTCGAGTCGGTCGACGATCGGGGAGCGCGGATCGTGCTTCCCTTCGCGAAGAAGAATTCGAACCCGGGCGAAATTCTTCACGGCGGTTGTGCCGCCTCGCTGGCCGCCGTCGGAAGTCATACGGTCGCGCAGGCCACACTGGCCGCGAACGCGGGCCCACTCGTCATCGGCCAACTCCAGGTCAACTATTTGTCGGCGGCCCAGGCCGAGGACGTGATCGCGAAAGCGCGGCTTCTGCGTCGCGGTCGAATGCTCTGCTTCGTTTCGATCGAAATCGCGACCCGTGAGGGCAAGGCGATCGCCTCCGCAACGGCGACGGTCCGCGCGCGCTTCGATCGGCCTCAAGCCGAACTTCCGAAGACCTTCGCGGATACCGGCGAGACGAGCCCCGGCGTGATGGCACCCTTCATCGAACAGCAGCCCTTCATCGCCGCCCGAGGAATGAAGATCGAAAACATGAGCGGTGGTCGCGCACGGATCTCGATGCCGGCTTCAAAGGAAAACAGCGACGGCCAAGGGCGCAGCCACGAAGGGGCGATCCTGGCACTTCTCGACACGGCGGGTGCCATGGCAGCCTGGGCCGAAACGGGCCCCGGGAAATTCAAAGCGTCAACGGCGTCGATTCAGATCCAGACGCTCGCGCCGCCGCCCGCCGCAGACATCATGGCCTACGGTCATTGCATCCATCGCGACCACGAGATGCTCTGGTCCGATGCGGAAGTCGTCGACGCCGAGACCGGACGCGTCACGACGCGGGGAACCGTTCTCTACCGGCTCGCGCCCTGACGAGAATCTCGACTGGCCAGCGGAGTCACCGTGCAGCGACGTGTCGTCCCGCACGCCGACCAAAGAAGGTCGACTCTCCGATACAGGTGCCACTCGAATAGCCGGTACCGTCCTGGGCGATATTGCTCGCACAACCCCCGGCGGCGTAGAGCCCGGGGATAGCTGAACCATCCTCCCGCAAGACCTCGCCATCGATCGACACTTCGAGCCCGCCCAACGTAAAGGCCATATAGGTTGCCTGGCCCACGGACGCATCGAGCGCTGCATAGGGCGGATGGTCGAGCGGCGTCAACCATTTCTTGCCCTTGTGAAATTCCGGATCCTCGCCCTTGCCCGCCGACTCGTTGTAGCTGCGGACGGTCTCCTGAAGGGATCCCTCTGGCATCCCGAGCGCCTTCTCCATCTCCTCGACCGACTCGAAGGCGTCGACCAGCGGATAGGCTCCGTAGTGGGCGGGCTCCACGGCGTAGGTCTGCTCATCGACGATCAGCCAGCCCGCGCGATCCGATTGCCGAGTCGTAAAGAGACTCGATCGCGAGTGGTAGGAATCTTCGGCGACATAACGCTTGCCTTGTTTGTTGACGAGGATGCCCTTGATGTGACTCTCCGGAGGATAGAAGGCAGCGGTCACGAGCGCGCCGCCCATATGAACGAGCTTCCCCCCGGCACGCTGTCCGAGTTGATGGCCCGCTCCATCGTCATAGGGTGTGAACTGGCGGGTATAACCGTCGACGAGAAGCTCCGGAAGATGCTCTTCGAGGAGCTCGTCGTTCTCCGTGAATTGCCCGGCGGCGAGGACGACACCCTTTCGAGCCTGAATACAGCCCTTTTCCTCACCGAACGCCCGGTATCGGACGCCGGCGATTCGGTCGTCGTGTTGCTCGTCTTGCAATAGACCCGTCACGTACGCGTCGCAGAGAATACGCACGCCCAGGGTCTCCGCACGCGCGATCAACAGCTCCATCATCTTCGCGCCACCGAGATGACCCACCTCGGCGACCTTGTGTCCCCTCGGTGCCGGCTTCGCCTCCTCACGAAACGGATAGACCTCTTCGTTTCCGGACCAGATCAAGCATTCGTCGGTCATCTGGAGAACATGCTTGCCCTTGTACATCGTGTCGTTGAACGGGACATCGTGTGCCACGAGCCAATCGAAATGTTCGACGCTCTCTTCGCAATAGGCGCGAATCTTCTCCTTGTCGGGCTCCGGCGTATTCATGACGAGGTAGCGGTACATGTCTTCGACCGTATCCTCGACACCGACCGCTTTCTGGACGCGGGTTCCGCCGCCGAGGTAGACGTGGCCGGCCGCCATGGACGTCACACCGCCGCCGCCGCTCGCGCGCTCGAGGACGAGCACGCTCGCTCCCGCCTCGCGAGCTTCGATCGCGGCGCAGACGCCGGCGCATCCGAGCCCGACAATCACGACATCGGCTTCATCGATCCAATCATCGACCGCGGCGGCAGCACTCACTTCGTATGAAGTTCGGGTCATCAGGGAAGATCCCGCATCAGCCTTCGTATTGATGCATGACGGGGGCGCCGGCCAGGTGTGCCCCGAAGGCCTTCACGATGTCTTTCATGGCGGCCGAAGTCTTGTGCCCTTCGAGATCGGCCTCGGTCGCCCAGCTCTCGACCATGACGTATCGAGTCTCGTCGTCACAGCTCTTGAACAAATCGTACATCTCACAGCCCTTGTCCTCGGCGCGCACGCGAGCGAGCGGGGGTGCAGCCGCGGCCTCGAACTCGGCGGCATTACCTTCTTTGATCGGGAGCTGGACAGTCATTCGAATCGACATCTTTTTTCCTCTTTGGATGAACCATCGCAGGAATCATGAGATGGCGGTGGCGATGAGAAAATTCTCGAGCCCGCGGGAGCCGGGACGAATGTGGTAGCGAGCGAATCCGAATCGACACCTGCGGGACTCCCGACGATAACCCAAACGACGGGCGCCTCGCCGCCGATTCATTCGCGTTATCCTCGCCCGAATTCGCGCGATCTGGAGGAGAACGAGTGATGGCGACAGAAAAGGGGAAGCGATCGATTCCATCCGGCGGACTCGAGGGCATGGCCGTCCTGATAACTGGCGGGGGGAGCGGAATCGGCGCGGCCTGTGCCACACGCCTCGCCGCGGACGGAGCCGCCGTGACGATCTGCGGCCGAACGGAAGCGAAGCTCGAGACTACGGCAGAGAATATCCGGGCGAGCGATCTGGGGAACGGGGGCAGCGTCCAGACCCTCGTCGCCGACGTCACGGTCGAAGACGACGTCGAGCGCATCGCGCGAAAGGCCGCCGAAACGACGGGATCACTCGACGGCTGCATCGCCAACGCCGGCGGTGGCGGCGGAATGCGTCCTTATCACCTCCAGGACACGGAGGAATTCCTTCGCGTCCTGCATCTGAATGTCCTGAGCACGATGCTATGCGTGAAGCATACGACGCCGCTCATGGTGAAGGCCGGCGGCGGCTCCTTCATCGGCATGTCTTCGATCGCCGGCCACGTCACACACCCGTATTTTGGCGCCTACTGCGTTGGCAAGGCGGGCATCGAAGAGATGATGAAGAACGCGGCCGACGAATTCGGTTCACGAGGTCTTCGCTTCAACTCGATTCGCCCCGGATTCATCTCGACTGAACTCATGGCTGGCATTCCCAGAGACAGCGAAGTCTATGAATCGTATATCCGCAACACCCCTATGCGCGACGTCGGACGACCCGAGGACGTCGCCCATCTGGCGCGTTTTCTGATCGGTCCGGGAGCGCGTTGGATCACCGGTGTCGCGATCAATGTCGATGGGGGCCATTCCTTGCGCCGCGGACCCGACTTCGGCCAATTCGTCGAGCCAGCGATCGGCAAGCAAGCGCTCACGGGGGGCGAGGCGAAGGCCTGACGGAATCCAGAGATCTTCCGCCGGCGTCTAGAATTCGAGCACCGTTCGCAGCCCGCGACTCGCACGCATGTCGTCGAGCCCGAGGTTCACGTCTTCGATCGGTCGCCGGCTAGTGATCATACTTTCGAGATCGAGTGCGCCCTTGCGCCAGAGGGCGAGAAACCGCGGAACGTCGCGATGGCCGTTGCAAGATCCGAGTAGAGATCCGATCAGCTTCTTCTCTTGCGTGACGAGCATCGCCGGGATCGGCAATTCGAGCGCCGTAATCGCGGCGCCCACCATTACGGTCGTACCCCCGAGCCGACTGGCAGCGAGTCCATCCGAAATCAATTGCGAATGTCCCGCACCATCGAACGCATAATCGACGCCGATGCCGCCGGTCAATTCGATCGTTCGAGCGACGATGTCTTGTTCGTTGGGATCCAGGATATCCGTGGCACCGAAATTCGCGGCATAGCCACGCCGCTCCGCGACGGGATCCGAGACGATGATGCGCGAGGCATTGGCCAGACGAGCGCCCTGCACGATCGATATTCCGATTCCCCCGAGGCCCATCACGAGAACCGTCGCGCCCTCTTCGACCTTCGCCGTATTCAAGACCGCGCCGACACCGGTCTGCACCGCGCAGCCGATCACGCAGGCGACCTCGAGAGGCGTGTCGTCGGGAACCTTGATCGCGCGACTCTCGCTCACGACGGCGTACTCGCCCCAGCCTCCGAGGCCAAAGCCCTGATAAACGAGAGCGCCCTTCTGGGAAAGGGGTGAAGTGCCGTCGGCGCGTAGTCCGGTGATGAAGGATCGGCCCTCCACACAGAGCGAGAATTCACTGCGAACGCAGTAATAACAAGTGCCACAAGAAGGCAGCGGCGTCAGCATGACCTTGTCGCCCTTCGAGAGACGCGTGATTGCGCTCCCGACTTCCTCGATGATGCCGGCCGCCTCGTGCCCGTAGACGCAGGGAAGTTGTTCGCCGGCGGGCAGGTCGATCATCGTCAAATCGGAGTGGCAGATCCCACAATGCGACATCTTGACCACGACTTCCCTGGGACCCGGGTCTTCGATCTCGATGTCCTTGACGACGACGAGCGGTTGCTGATGCTTTTCGAGAAGGGCGGCTCGCATTGGGGTCATTCTCCATTGACTGTTCCGAGCCGGTCCTGACCCGAAGAGTCGTGACGGCGCGGCTATTTCGTGAGATGCCCGCGCCCGGGGACGTGATTCACTTCGATTCGAATTCCGTCTGGGTCTTCGAACACGATCGAGTAATAGCCGGGGGCGAATCCATCCTCGCGTGGTCCGTGGACAATGGTCGCGCCAAGGCCCTCGGCGAATTCGAAAATTTCGTCGACATGTTCTCGCTCGCGCGCACGAAAACAGAAATGATGAAGGCCGACCCGTCGCTGATCGAAAGAATCGTCTTCTTTCTCCGCGTCCACGGGCGTGAGCGCAATCCCTGTGCGGCTGCCGATGCAATAGAAATAATCTTCCGTGTCGATCAGGATCTGCATCTCGAAGAGTTCGAGCAGGGGCGCCCAGAAGGCCCGTGAGCGAGTCAAATTCGTCACGGAGAGCTGGATGTGAGCGATCCCGTTGAGTTGCATCGTCGCCTCAGCCGCCCATCAGGTTGTCGAGATTCTCGTCGAGGGTCGACAGGATCAGATCGACCGTCGCACCGTGGGCGAGTTGTTTGTTGTTGCGGAAGGCGGGTTGCTTCAGTTGCGCCAGCCGTGCAGCCGCTTCGAAGCATTCGGTCTCGAGGCGATCGGGCGAAACGACTCGATCGAGAATGCCCGCCTCGAGCGCGCCCTGCGGATCGTAGATCGTCGAGTGGACGACGGCTCGATCGAAGTGGCGCTTCGAGAGTCGAGCGCGCGCGAGCTCCAGACCGAATGTCGGAAGCGTCATTCCGATCGCCGTTTCGTTCATGCCGATCTTGAATTCACCCGATGCACCGATTCGTTCGTCCCCGGCCATCGTGATGAACGCCCCCATCGCGATCGCATGCCCCCCGCAGCCGATCACGATCGGTTTGGGGTGGTTGTAGATCGCCATCAACAGCTTTGCCCCCGCCGTCAACATTTCCCGCGCGGCAGCCGGACCCCTGCCCATCGTCGGGAGATCGAAGCCACCGCTGAACATGCCCGTACGGCCCAGTATCACGACCGCGTTCGCCGACTCCTCGGCCTCTGCCAGACCGCTCATCAACTCGTTGGCCACCGCCGTCGAGATCGAATTCGGCTTGCCATGATCGAGCCGCAGAACGCAGGTGTCGTCCTGCATTTCGCTTTTCACAAATTCCATCGGATTCCCCTTCACTGATTCAATAGCCGTTGCGATTGCCCGACCGGATTTTCAACTGGCGCGGACGACTGAAATCCAGATCGTCGACCCGGCCAGTTCCATCTCGTCGCTGGCCTCGGACCCCTTGACCTCTTCACTCGAAGCCAACTCGAGAGCCAGGACCTCGCGACCGATCATCTCGGCATGCTCGCCGAGAGCGGCCTGAACCTCGGTATCTTCGCAGGACCACGCGACCCGGATGCGATCGGAAATCTCGAATCCCTTGGCCTTGCGGGCGTTGTTCAACAGGTTGATCGCATCGCGGGCGATGCCCTCCCGCCGGAGCACATCGTCGAGGGCCGTATCGAGCACGACCGTGTATTCCCCATCGGTCGCCGTCGCCGCGTCGCCGGCGACCTCGCGCTGGAACAAAACATCTTCGAGACCGAGCTCTTCGCCGGCAACCGCGATCGACTCACCCGCCTCCAGTCGACTCACCTCTTCGAAACCCCAGCCCGCGAGCACCGGACCGATCTCTTTCAGTTTCGGGCCACAGCGTTTGCCCAGCGTCTTGAAATTCGGCTTCACGGTCACCGTCGCGACCGCGCTCTCATCCTTCTCGACGGAGACGACCTTCACGTTCAATTCGCTCGCGATCAAGGCACTCGCGGCGACGACATCCTCGCGCACGGTTTCATCGCGATGAACGACCTTCAATTCCCGCAGCGGCTGCCTGACCTTGATCTTGAAGTCCTCGCGAACGCGGCGACCGAGCGTCGAGATCGCACGGACGGTCGACATTCGCCTTTCGAGTGTGGCATCGAGCATCGACTCGTCGACCTGCGGATAGTCACACCAATGCACACTCGCGGCCGCAGAATCGTCGACCGGGCGTACGAGTCGCTGATAGACGACCTCCGTCAGGAAGGGCATGAACGGGGCCAAAAGCGTCGAGAACGTGGTCAGGACTTCGTAGAGCGTCGCGTAGGCGTTCGTCTTGTCGCCGTCGTCTTCGGCCTTCCAAAAACGCTCGCGCGATCGTCGCACATACCAATTCGTGAGATCGTCGATGAAACCCACGAGGCGAGGGACGACCGTGTAGAGCCGATACGCCTCCATCTCCTGATTCACGTCGCGGACCAGGCTCTGGAGCACGGATAGGATCCAGCGATCGATGTCCGCTCGCTCCGCGACGGGCGCGGCTTGCCACGAACTCGAGCGGGGATCGTAGTGGTCGAGGCTCGCATAGGTCGTAAAGAACGAGAGGACGTTCCAATAGGGCAGCACGACCGTGCGTACGATCTCCTTGAGACCCGACTCCTCGAAGCGCAGTTCTTCGGCCCGCACGACGGGCGAGTCGATCAAATACGCGCGCAGTGCATCCGCGCCGAAGGCATCGAGCATCTCGTTGGGATCGGGATAATTCTTCAGGCTCTTCGACATCTTTTTGCCGTCGGCAGCCAGGATCATCCCGTTCACGATGACATTCTTGTACGGGCTCGTTCCGAACAGACTCGTCCCGAGAACCAGCGACGTGTAGAACCAACCGCGGGTCTGATCGAGCCCCTCGGCAATGAAATGCGCGGGGAAGAACGAATCGAGCTCGGCTTCGCGCTCGAAGGGGTAGTGCTGCTGCGCATAGGGCATCGAACCCGACTCGAACCAGCAGTCGAGGACTTCGGGCGTCCTCCGGTAGGTCCGCCCGTCGCGCTCGATCACGATCTCATCGACGATGTGCTTGTGAAGATCGTCGACGGCGATCCCGGAGAGCTCTTCGAGTTCGGCTCGAGAGCCGACACAAATCGTATCCTCGGGATCCTCAACATTGACCCAGACCGGAATGCAAGAACCCCAGAAGCGGTTGCGACTGATATTCCAATCGTTGGCGTCTCGCAGCCAATTCCCAAAACGATTCGAGCCCACGTTTTCGGGAACCCAACCCACGGCGTCGTTGTTCGCGACGAGATCCTCTCGCAGATCCTCGACCTTGACATACCAGGCCTCGATCGCGCGATAGATGAGCGGTGTATCGGTTCGTTCGCAGAAGGGATAGCTATGCACGGTCGTGCTCTGCGCAACGAGGTTGCCGTCCTCCTTCAGTCTACGAATGATCGCCTTGTCGGCATCCTTGCAGAAGAGGCCTTCGAATTCGCTCACCGGCTGACAAAAGCGCGCTTCGCGATCGAGGGGATCGACGAGATCGATGTCGGCCACTCGGCAGATCCTGAAATCGTCTTCGCCATAGGCGGGGGCAATATGGACGATGCCGGTTCCTTCGTCCGTCGTGACGAAATCATCTTCGAGCACGACGAAACTATTGGCGTGGTCGGCGTAATAGGGAAAGAGGGGCTCGTATCGAAGTCCCAGCAGGTCCTCGCCTCGCACGCTTCGAACGAGGCGATATTTCTCGCCGGACAATCCCTCGGTCACGCTGTCCTCGTCGAGAGCCTTCGTCAGGATTTTCGCGAGGGGCTTGTCGTAGGCGCCGAGTCTCGCCTGCGCGAAAACCAATTGGTCCCCACTCTCGAGATCTTCCACGACGACGTATTCGATCGCTCGGCCGACGCAGAGCGCCAGATTCTCCGGAAGCGTCCAAGGCGTCGTCGTCCACGCGGTCAAATGAAGGGCCGCGCCCTCACGAAGGTTCGAAGCGACACGGTCTGTGCCGTCGACGACACGCATGCGAACCGTGATCGCGGGATCTTGAATGTCCTTGTAGTTGTTGTTGGCCTCGAAATTCGAAAGCGGCGTCGCCAGCTTGCAGGAGTAAGGCATGATCCGGTAGCTCTTGTAGACCCGATCCTTGTCCCAGAGCTGTTTAAAGACCCACCACACCGACTCCATATAGTCGACGTCCATCGTCTTGTAGTCGTCGTCGAAATCGACCCAACGTCCCATTCGTGTGACGGTCTCGCGCCACTCCGCGACATAGGTGTCGACCATCTTTCGACACTGCTCATTGAAGACGTCGACGCCTCGTTCGAGAATATCGGCGGTCCCGGCAAGTCCGAGCGCTTCTTGTGCCAGGGCTTCGATCGGAAGCCCATGGCAATCCCAACCGAAACGCCTCTCGACGAAATGACCGCGCATATTCCAGAATCGTGGAACGATGTCCTTGATCGTTCCCGCCAGGAGATGACCATAGTGTGGCGTTCCGGTCGCAAAGGGCGGACCGTCGTAGAAGATGAACGCGGGACTCCCGGCCCGCCTTCGATTGCTCTCGGCGAAGGCATCGATGTCCCGCCAAAGCTCCAGGATCTCGCGTTCCATCGCGGGGAAATCGGCGCTGGCTTCGACACGCTCGAAGACGGGATCGGCAGAATCGCTCATCGGAATCGTGCTCGGGAACTCGTTTTCAACAACGTCCTGGGTCTCCTCAAGGCCTACGGGAGTATGGGGGCAAACGCGCCGCGCCTCAATCGCCTGGCGCGAATCGCGGTCGCCGAGTCGACCCGCTTCTGTGCTAAACCGGGCGGACCTCGAAAGGAAGCCAACCATGGACCTCGGCCTCGCCCTCAATGGCACCAACCCGCTCTTCATCGATCTCGCCCTGCTCTTCGGACGTGTGGCCATCGGACTCTGTTTCGTGGTCCATGCGCTCGGAAAGCTGGGAATCGTCGGGAATGGGACGATGGATGGCTTCGCGCAATGGCTCGGGGACCTCGGCATGCCGATGCCCGCCGTTTCTGCCCGCATGGCCATGGTTTCGGAACTCTCGGGCGGAATCCTCCTGGCGCTCGGGTTGGCGACCCGACCGGCCGCCTTCGTGCTGATCGTCACAATGACGGTCGCCGGCATCGTCGGACATCGCGGTGCCGGATACCTGATCACCAACGAACCTCCGGGCGCCGAGTACACGTTCAATCTCGCCGTCGTCTGTCTGATGTTCCTGATGATGGGTCCCGGAACGATTTCGCTCGACGCAATTCTCTTCTAGTTCCGGCTCGCGGGTCCGCACCAGACCCTGCGCTCGAGACCCCGAACTCTCCCAACCTTCGAGCGCCAATTTCACCCGAGTTTCGAAGGTTGGTCGGTCCCAAAGAATCGCACGCGGACTATGCTTGACCCGCCGGAGTCTGCCGACGGGGGGTCGTCTACAGGTGCTGAAACTGTGTCTCGCGCTGCCTGTCTTCTATCCGACCTTCGCCGGAGGACCGCTGCGCTTCCTGCGTTACCAACCCGGACTACAAGAACGTGACGTTCAGACATGAGTCCTCGCCGGTACCGCTCGAGCCAAAAACGACTTCCATCCTGGGGACGATCCGCAGAATCCGCGTTCAGGACGATGGCAACTCCCTCTCGCGACGGTTCCAGGTCCTGGCGGTACTCGACCCGAGGCGAGGGTCAAAGCGGTTGCCATCGGCCGGATGCAGACATTGGAAAAGATCGAGGGCATGCCCGTCCACCGCGTTCGCCTGCCCACCTCGACCGGTGTTCGACGAACGTCCGCCTATTTTCGTGCGCTGAGCAAGCTCTGCGGCAATCCGGAAACGAGACCCGACGTCATCCAGCTTCATTCTTTCGAGCGCCTGGAATCGCTCTTCTGGCTCTGACGTCTTCGACGCCTGGGCATTCCCCTCCTCTACGCGATTCAGATCGCGCGCCCGATTCGCCAACGCTGGAAGCTCGCTGGGCATCTCGAGAACACGATGCTTCGCGTTTTCTACAACGGCTTCGATGACATCGTCGCCGAGAGCGATTCGATCGCCGATCGGATTCGAAGCCTCGGCGTGCGAACGCCGATCGAACTCATCTCGAACGGCGTCGACCTCGATCAATTCCGGCCGCGCAACGATCACGTTGAGCGCGATCGCGCCCGCCGCGCGATCAGCGTTTTCGGGAAGGGCCCCATACTTCTTTCGGTCGGCGGTCCACCGGGGCGTCGGCGCGATCCGAGCCAGAACCCGAATTCGACTTTCTCCTGACGAGGGCCAGGACGCCCTTCTTCGATGATCGCGAGAAAAGGGAATTGCATGACACCCTGGAAGATTGCGCGGCGGCGCTCGACCGCGCTCGATATCGCGTGCTCGTACGGATCTTCGACGCGGAGCTTCGCGAGGCCGTGCAGAAGAAACTGCCCAGCTGCGTCGTCGACTCGAGCGGTCTATTTGCCGATGCGGTGCGGCGCGCTAGATGTGTCATTGGAACCTCCAGCAGCGTTCTTCTCGAAGCCATGCGTCTGGGTCGCCCGACCGGCCAGCTGATCTTTCGAGACAGCCCCCTCTTCTATCAGTCGGGCTGGCTGCTTGGATGCAATACCAACTGGACCGAGAGTTTCTCGGCGATGGTCGCTGGAAATCCGGATCGGATGAGTCGACAGCGTCGGACGCTCGAAGAAAATCTTAGCGACACCGATTTCTATTCGCTGTGCCGGGAAGTGGCGGAGGGCAGGATGCTCGAATCACCACGACCCATCGATCTCGCGGACGCAGAGTTCGAGAATGAACTGTTTCGTGCCATTCTCGGTTGGCGCGCGACGCTCTTCGCGCCGCTTCTGCGCCTCGTCTACTCCCGGCGGCGGCGAAACGGGGCGCTCCCGCAGACAGACGCCGACCCACGAAGCGGCTAAGCTGGCCCGATGCCCAGGCGCCCCGTCCGATATCTCATCGCCCGAATCTTGATCAGGGTGACTGGCTGGAGGCCCGACGGCGTTCGCCCAGAGCCGAAGAAATACGTGCTGATCGCGGCGCCCCATACGACCAATTGGGATTTCATCTACCTGATCGCGTTCGCCGCTCTTTTCGACATCGAAATCTCATGGATGGGCAAGCACACGCTCTTCCGTTGGCCCTTCGGTCCGATCATGCGCGCGCTAGGCGGCGTTCCTGTCCGCCGAAGAAAGAGCGAGAAGCTGGTCAGCGCGATGGCCAGGACCTTCGACGACCATGAAGAACTGGGGATCGTGGTTCCCGCGGAAGGGACCCGTACTTATGTCGAGTATTGGAAGTCCGGGTTCTATCACATCGCGATGACGGCCGACGTTCCCATCGTCATGAGCTACCTCGACTATGCGAAGAAGCTTGGCGGCTTCGGGCCGGCCTTCTTTCCGTCCGGGGACATCAGCAAGGACATGGACACCATACGCGCCTTCTACGAAGGCCGCGAAGGCAAATATCCTGCCCTCTTCGGTCGCATCCGTCTGCGCGAAGAAGACGCACCGCAGAGTTGACCGGCTCGAAAGAAAACGTCGATTCCGGACACGCACGGGAACCTTCGGGCGACTCGCCCCCCCCTAGTACGGTGGCCAACGCCGACTAAATCCAAGCGGCCCAAAGCGGGGATCTGATCGCGATGAGCGATCTACTGGATACCTTGATGCCCTGGGTCGGCCGCCTGTGTGGCTCGATCGCGCTCGATGCCGGTCCGGATGCGGCGCAGGAAACCCTGATCCAGGTGATGCGAGACTTGAAGAGCCTGCGCGATCCCTCCTCATTGCGCTCCTGGGTCCGACGCATCGCGACACGCGAGGCGATTCGACATGCGGCGCGCGCGCCGCGAACCCACGATCGAACACGCCGACGAGATCCGACACGACCGAGACGTCGCCCTCGATCCCGGACTTCGTCACGACGTCGCCATCGTACTGGCGGACCTGTCGACAGACCAGCGCGCCATCCTGATCCTGCGAGATCTCGAAGGGCTCTCCGAAGCCGAAGCGACGGCCGTTCTCGATGTCGCAAAAGGCACCAGCAAATCTAGATTGCATCGCGCCCGCGAGGCTTTTCGAAAGAGGTGGCCGACATGAGCCCCGAAATACCCGACGAAAACCCGGCCCTCGAGGTCGACCGGTATTCCTGGCCTAGCCTCGACGTCGACCCCGTAGAGAAAAATGCGAGCACTCGCCGCGAATCTGCCTCACGTCGCCATCGATGAAGCCGTCTTCGATGCCCCTTTCGATCGGTTCTGGAGTTTTATCGAGGATTTCGAATCGAATACCGCGCGGATCGAAGGCAGTGTCAGCCAGCTCAAGATTCTAGAACGAAATGGGGATCGCCTTCGCCTGAATGTCCGCTCGCCGATCGGAGTCTGGCACGAATTCGGAGTCGTCTTGCGTCCGGGCTTCTGTGTCATGCAAGGTCGATTCGGTCAGGTCGGGATGGCCGCGCGCCCGGAAAGTGAAACACAAACCCGCCACTTCCACTTCGAAGGGGCGCGTTTGCTGGGTCCCTTCGCCCGACCCTTCTTCGCCTGGAATATCCGACAAGATTTCCGGCGAATCCGCTCGCTGCTATCCGATCCGGACTAACATCGCCGGCGTCGAGCAGACGACTAGCCGAGAAAGAGCCCGGCCGCCGGATTCTCGCTCTCCTCGACCCACGGATAACCGAGCTCTTCGAGAAAGCGTTCGAATTCATCACGATCCGAATCTGAGATCTCGAGCCCCGCCAAGACGCGACCAAAGGCGGCACCATGATTTCTGTAGTGGAAGAGGCTGATGTTCCAACGCCCGCCCACGGCCTCGAGAAAACGAACGAGCGCCCCGGGTCGCTCCGGAAATTCGAAGCGAAAGAGTCGCTCATCCGGCATCGAAGCCCGCCCGCCGACCATGAAACGTACATGCAATTTCGCCATCTCGTTTTCGGTCATGTCGACGACTTCGAAATGCGCCTGCCGCAGCCGATCCATCACGCTCTCTCGCTCGGAGCGACGGCCCGACAACCCCACACCCACGAAGACATGCGCTTCGTCGGACCCTCCGTAGCGGTAGTTGAACTCCGTCACCGAATGATCACCGAGCGCCTGGCAGAGTGATCGAAACGCGCCGGGCCGCTCGGGAATCGTCACCGCGAGCAGCGCTTCTCGCTGCTCCCCGATCGCCGCACGCTCGGCGACATGCCGGAGCGAATCGAAATTCATGTTCGCGCCGCTGTCGATTGCGACGAGGGTCGCCCCGCGAATCTCGCCCGAAAGGACCCAGCGTTTCAGACCCGCGATCGAGAGCGCACCCGCCGGCTCGGCGATCGACCGGGTGTCGTCGAAGACATCTCGAATCGCTGCACAGATTTCGTCGATGCCCACCGTGACGACCTCGTCCACGAGGTCGCGCACGATCTCGAAAGGCTTGGCTCCGATCTGGCGAACCGCGACGCCATCGGCAAAGAGGCCGACCGGTCCAACGTCGACACAGTCTCCCGCCGCGAGCGCCGCCGCGAGACACGCCGCATCGGCCGGTTCGACTCCTATCACGCGAGTCTGGGGCGAGACACGACGGACATAGGCGGCGATTCCAGCGATCAATCCGCCGCCGCCGACGGGCACGAAGATCGCGTCGATGGTTTCCGGATGCTGGCGCAATATTTCGACGGCCACCGTCCCCTGACCCGCGATCACGTCGAGGTCGTCATAGGCATGAATGAAGACCCGGCCCTCCTCTTCGCGGATCCGATTCGCGAGCGTCGCGGCCTCATCGTAGGTATCGCCCTCGAGAAGCGCCTCGCCACCGAATCGTCGTACCGCATCGACCTTGATCCCGGGCGTCGTTCGCGGCATCACGATTCGCGAATGCACACCGAGCTTCGTCGCCGCCATCGCCACACCCTGCGCGTGGTTCCCCGCCGATGCCGCAACGACGCCGGCTTTGCGCTCGACCGCGTCCAGCCCGCTGATTCGGTTGTAGGCGCCGCGAATCTTGAAGGAAAACACCGGCTGCAAGTCTTCGCGCTTGATCAAGACTCGATTCCCGAGCTGGGCGCTCAAGAGCTTTGCCTCGTCGAGCGGAGTTTCGACAGCGACGTCGTAGACGGGCGCGCGCAGGATTCTCTCGAGCAGGTCTTCGCTAGCCATCAGCCCTTCCTCCCCCGCCCCGCCGGTCTTCGCTCGCGTTCCGCGAGACATTGAAGGCCGTCGCCGCCGCCACGGCTGCCGTCTCGATCCGCATGTTATGCGGGCCGAAGGACACCGCCCCAGCCTCGGCCCGGTCGAGTGTCTTTCGCTCAGGTTCGCTGAAACCGGCTTCCGGTCCCACGAGAACCAGAGCGATCTCGGGTGGAAGCACCGATGCCTCACCTTCGAGCTCGCCGAAAGCAA
>CAWLAJ010000004.1:0-39429 GCA_963854795.1 Deltaproteobacteria bacterium UBA4427
CTTTCCTGTACGTCGAGAAGCGCGGTCGTACGACGGAGCAGGTCGCGCGTGATCTAGCACGTCTCGCGAATTCGTCTGCGCGAGAGGTGGGTTATGCGGGCCGCAAGGATCGCCATGCCCTGACGAGGCAATGGTTCTCGCTTCCGGAGATCGACCCCGACCAAGCGATCGCCTTCGAACTCGAGGGCGCGCGCGTTCTCGAAGCGCGCCGCCACGGACACAAGCTGAAGACGGGTCATCTGCGAGGCAATCGCTTCGAGATCACGTTGCGCGGCCGCGGTGACCCGATCGAAGTGGTGGAGGGTCGGGTCGTGGATCTGCTTCGCCGCGGAATGCCCAATCGATACGGTGAGCAGCGCTTCGGAATGAAGGGCGATAACGCAGACCAGGCCAGGAAACTACTCAACGGTGGGCCGGCCCCAAGAGATCGTCGTGCAGCGCGCTTTCTCGTTTCGGCGCTTCAATCCGAGGTCTTCAATGCGGTTCTCGACGAGCGCGCCGATGCCATCGATTGCGTCCGACTCGGAGATCTCGCGCGGGTCGAGCAGAGCGGTGGACTCTTCTGGGTCGACGATCTCGCGCGCGAATCAGTGCGCGCCCAGGCGTTCGAGATCAGCGCGACGGGACCGATCTTTGGAACCCGGATGCGAAGTCCAACGGGAGAGGTCGCCGACCTCGAGCGCAAGGTCTTCGATCGTTTCGGGCTCCCGCCCGAACTCGATCGACTCAGTCTGCCCCGCGGAATCCGCGCACGCGGAAGTCGACGTCCGCTGCGAGTCCGTCCAAGTGAGCTCGTCGTGGTTCGACTATCCGAGGGCGAGGGCTTGCGCGTGAATTGCGGACTTCCTTCGGGAGCTTATCTGACGGTCCTGCTCGATTCGCTCGTCGGCTCGGTGGTCGATGCGTCGCGAGCCCGAGACAAACCCGAGACAAACCCGAGACACAGGGGGAGATCTCTCGAAGCCCGGACCGATCCGCGGACGGGCCGGGCTGACGCGCCTGCCCGATGACCTATGATCGAGTGGACCGCAAGAATCGAGCTCACGGCGGCATTGGACGATGTCCC
This sequence comes from Deltaproteobacteria bacterium UBA4427, assembly GCA_963854795.1. Taxonomy (GTDB): domain Bacteria; phylum Myxococcota_A; class UBA9160; order UBA9160; family UBA4427; genus UBA4427. Next base: position 1,067 of record CAWLAJ010000004.1, read on the forward strand.
TGCCGGATGGACGGTCAGCAAAGACAGTCCAACGGGACGCGCGATGGAAGACAAGAGCGTTAGGCGCGTGGCGAAAACGCCCGGGCGCATCATACGGAGACCGAGAGACATGAAGATTGCATCGACTATTACGGACCTCGTCGGCGGAACGCCGCTCGTTCGGCTGAATCGCGTCGTCGGGGATTGCCATGCGACGATTCTTGGCAAGCTCGAGTCGGCCAATCCGGGAAATAGCGTGAAGGATCGAATCGGGTTGGCGATGATCGAGGCAGCCGAGAAGGCCGGGGATCTCGTGCCCGGAAAATCCACGATCGTAGAGCCAACCAGTGGAAACACGGGGATCGCCCTGGCGATGGTGGCCGCGGTCAAGGGGTATCCCTGCGTGATCGTGATGCCCGATACGATGAGTCCTGAACGTCGCGCGACGATGCGAGCGTTCGGCTCGAAAATCGTCTTGACGGAAGGCGCAAAGGGCATGCGCGCCGCGATCGAGACGGCCTCCGCGATCGCAGATGAGATCGAGGGCTCGTACATGCCTCAGCAATTTCGTAATCCAGCCAATCCAAACGTTCACTTCGAGACGACGGCGCGCGAAATCTGGGAAGACACCGACGGAACCGTGGATGCCCTCGTCGCCGGGGTGGGAACCGGTGGGACGATTACGGGCGTCTCACGCTACATCAAGCCGAAGAAGCCCGACTTCAAAGCGATTGCCGTCGAGCCCGACGACAGTCCGATCCTGTCTGGCGGATCGCCGGGTCCGCACAAGATCCAGGGCATTGGGCCGGGATTCGTTCCGGACGTTCTCGAGACAGACAATCTCGATGGGGTCGTGACGGTTTCGAGCGATACTTCCGTCGAGATGGCGCTTCGCCTGGCAAACGAAGAAGGCATTCTATGCGGAATATCGTCGGGCGCGAATGTCGTAGCGGCGATCGAGTACGGATCGCGACCCGAGAACGCGGGGAAGACGATCGTGACGATCATCTGTGATTTCGGCGAGCGCTACATCCAGACCATTCTCTTCGATGATCTGCGCTACGACGGAAGCGATGCATACGATTCCTGAAACCCGCTCGCACGCGACGTGACGGATCTTCGTTTCGGAGCGATTGTTCGCAGCTTCGGTGACCTGCGGCCGAGGCTACACGAGAGTGTCTGGATTGCTCCCGGTGCCGCCGTGATAGGCGACGTCGAGATCGGCGTCGACTCGAGCGTCTTCTATGGGTCAGTTCTGCGCGGCGACGTCGAGCGAATTCGCATTGGCGAGCGTACGAATATCCAGGACCAGGCAACCCTCCATGTCACCGCCGATCGCTTTCCGACGATCCTCGGCAATGAAATCACGGTGGGCCATCGCGCTGTCGTTCATGGCTGTCGGGTGGGCGATGGCGCGTTGATCGGGATCGGATCGATCGTGCTCGACGGGGCCGAGATCGGCGAGAACGCCTTGGTTGCCGCTGGCGCCGTGGTGACCCCGGGGTCGCGGATCGGTAGCGGAATGCTTGCGGTGGGGGTGCCGGCCCGCGAATTGCGCCCGTTGCGCCCGGAGGAGATCGAGATCCAGCGGGCCCGCACGCTGCGCTACGTCGAGACGGCGCGAAAGCATGCTGCCTCGGCTGCTTGCCACTCCCCAGGATCGGACGCATAGTCCGAGCATCAGCTGAGAGAAGACGCTTCGAACATGTCCCGAGACCAAAAAAAGGCTGAGAGTCGGCGGCGGATCCTGGATGCGGCGCGCGATGTCTTCTTTCGCGACGGATTCATGCGAGCCAATCTCGACGAGATGGCCGAGAAAGCCGGTGTCGCCAAGGGCACCCTCTATCGCTATTTCGAGAGCAAGGCGGATCTCTACGTCGCCGTTCTCGCCGACAATCTGGACATCTTCCTCGAGCGCATGCAAGAGGCGGCGGGCCCGGGAAGCTCGGCTCTCGAGCGGGTGCGCTCGATCGGACGATTCTACTTCTCGCATTGGCTCGAACATCCGGACTATTTTCAGATCTTCTGGGCGATCGACAACGAGAGCGTGATCGGCGAATTGCCACGAGAGGTGATCGACAAGATCGGTGGCTTCTGGGAAGCCAATCTGAAGGTGTTGCACAGTGTCCTCGAGCAGGGCGTAGCGAGCGGCGAATTCGTGGCCTGCGATACCTGGGAAATCGCCAATGTACTTTGGTCGATCGCCAACTCGCTGATCGAGTCGGACAGCACGAAGGCGCGGCGCCAAATCAGGAAGCGCCCTCTCGAACCGCTCTACACCCATGCGATCGATACCATCGTTCGTGGCATCCTCGTCGATCCATCGCAGGTCGAACTCGCGCCGCCGGCGACCGTCCGGCCCTCGACGCTGGTGCGCGCCGATTCCGACTGAGGACGGACTCTCGCGGATGTGTGCACGGTGATCTTCGTTTCTTCGGCGCGCACGGATGATCCAAGCCGCGATAGTATTTCGGCGTGACGACGCGATCCAAGTCCTCCGGCAAACAGCCCTCTATGCGTCTGGTCGTGATCGATGGCGCGAACGCCATCTATCGCGCCTTTTTCGCGATTCCCAATCTTCGCGCGCCCGACGGAAGTCCGACGGGCGCCGCATACGGCTTCGTCACGATGCTGCTCAAAATGCTTCGCGAAGAGACGCCGACGCATCTGGTCGTCGCCTCCGATCCTCGCGGTGGTAGCTTCCGGCGCGAGATCTATCCCGAGTACAAGGCCGGTCGCGATGCGCAGCCGGAGGATCTCACGCTGCAATTTCCAATGGTCGCGGACCTCTGCGCGGCCTTGGGTGTACCCATGCTCGAAGTTCCGAAGTTCGAGGCGGACGACGTCATCGCGACGCTGGTTGAAACGGCGCCCGAGGGCGCGGAAGTCTGCATCGTCTCGACGGATAAAGACCTCATGCAACTCGTCCGTCCCGGCGTCGAGATGCTCGACAGCGGCAAGGGGCGTCGCATCGATGCCGCCGCGGTCGAAGAGCGCTTCGGTGTTCCACCGAGCCAACTCCTGGATATGCGCGCCCTTGTCGGAGACCCGAGCGACAATATTCCGGGCGTGAAGGGCATCGGTGAAAAGGGCGCCGCCAAGCTGATTCAGGAGTTTGGAACTCTCGACCGACTTCTCGAAGGGGCCGATCAGGTCAAAGCGAAACGAGCTCGGGAAGGACTGCAAAACCATCGTGACGACGCCTTGCTCTCTCGCGAACTCTCGACTTTGCGCAGCGATGTCCCGCTCGAAAAGGGTTGGGATGCGCTCGTCGTCGTAGAGCCGGATCGAGAGAAGTTGCGCGCGCTCTACACGAAGTTCGGATTTACCAGACTTCTCGAGAGTCTTGCTGACGAAGAGACGACGGGAGACGAAGCGGGTAAGTCCGCGAGAGGTACATCGACGTCGTCGGCCGACTCGAAGGCGTCTACAAAGCTCGAAGTCTTGCGTAGTGACGAGACGTTAGTCGAACTCGTCGGCCCACTCACAAAATCGGAGAGCATTTCTCTTTATCCAGTTTTTCAAGAAGGGACGGCGATATCCCGACGTCTCTTGGGTCTTGCGTTGGCGGCACCCGACCGATCGGACTTCTATCTCCCGATGTCGGGCGACGGCTTGTTCGATCGTGAGGGCATTTCGCTCGAAGCGCTCTGCGAGGCGCTGCGGACAGTCTTTTTTTCGAACTCGCCGCCCGCTTGGATCGGCCTGGAAACGAAGAGTGTGCAGTCGTTCTTTGCGGAGTTGGGTCTCCGTCTACCGCTGCCGGCAATGGACGTCGAGATCGCCGCAGGTATGCTCGATTCGAGGGGGGGGCGGCAGCTCTCGACCCTGGCCTTCGAGCATCTTGGGCATTCCATCCCTTCCTGGGAGGATCTCGCCGGTCGTGGCGCGCGTGCGAAATCAGCTGACGATCTGGGTGTCGAGTCGGTTTCTGTGTGGGCGGTTCTGCAGGCGCGGACGATGATCGAGATCGCTGATTCGTTACGCACGCGATTGGATGGCGATGGCTTGGCCATGCTCTTCGATGAGGTCGAGATTCCGCTGACCGCCGTGCTCTCGCGAATGGAGCGCGCAGGCGTTCGCGTCGACGAAGACCATCTGATACGGCTCGGAGAGGAATACGAGAAGGAACTCGCCCGCCTCGAGGCCGAAATCTATCGACTCGCGGGCGAGGAGTTTCTCATCGGGAGTCCGAAGCAGCTTCAGGTCATCCTCTTCGAGAAATTGGGTCTACCGATTCTCAAGAAGACGAAGACCGGATACTCGACGGCGGAAGGCGTTCTCGACCAATTGTCCGAGCATCACGAATTGCCGGGTCAGATCCTTGCCTGGCGGAAGCTCTCGAAATTGAAGAGCACCTATATCGATGCGCTGCCACCGCTGATCGACGAGCGGACCGGTCGGATTCACCCGAGCTTCAATCAGCTCGGCGCTGCGACCGGGCGCCTTTCGGCTTCGAACCCAAATGTCCAGAACATTCCGATTCGCGGCGCCCAGGGCGCTCGAATTCGTGAAGCCTTCGTGCCCGCGGAGGGTCGAGTCCTCGTTTCGGCGGACTATTCGCAGGTGGAGCTCCGTGTCCTCGCACATTATTCCGGTGACGAATCGCTGGTCGAAGCTTTTCGCAACGGCGAGGACATTCACCGCCGTACCGCGGCCGAAGTCGCGGGGATCTCGATCGACGAGGTCAGCGATGAGCAGCGTTTCCGCGCGAAGGCGGTGAATTTCGGAATCGTCTACGGCTCGTCTGCGTTCGGACTGTCACAAACGTTGGGGATCGCGGCGGGGGACGCGCAGGAAACAATCGACGCCTACTTCGCTCGCTACCCGGGCGTTCGACGATTCCTCGACGAAACGATCGAGCGCGCCAAGAAGGATGGCTGTGTGCGCACATGGATGGGACGTCGGCGCAATCTCCCCGACCTGACTTCGCGCAATCGGGTGCTTCGGCAGGCGGCCGAACGCATGGCGACCAATACGGTGATTCAGGGGACGGCGGCGGATCTCATCAAGAAGGCAATGGTGGACGTTGACCGGATTCTCGAGACAAACGAAATCGACGCGACGATGATCCTTCAGGTTCATGATGAATTGGTCTTCGAAACGGGCGAAGAGTCGCGCGCCGATCTTTCGGCGATGGTGCGGGAGAAGATGGAGGGCGTGGCGAAACTCGAAGTGCCGCTGACCGTCGATCTCGGCACGGGTGAGAATTGGCGGGTGGCTCACTAGCAACCCTTCGGCTCCCCACCGGACCATTCCGGTCGCCCAAATCGGCTTCTCGAGCACGCAGAGCAAGAATTTTGTTCGAATCGGTGAAATTTCCTGCCACCAAGTATGGTTTGGCGCCCACTTCCCTAGTACAAAAGCCGAATATCCCCTTCCCAGGGATGCCTGGAATACCAACTTGGTATTCCGGGCTTTTTCGTTCTGGGGCTTTCAGACCACATCCTACGAATCGCGAACCCCATGGGGCCCCTTCGGCAGGTCGGGGGGCGAACAGGGTTCAGCTGAGGATCTTGGTCTTGGCGACGGCGTATTCTTCGGCGGTGAGAACGCCCTGTTCGAGCAGCTGATTCAGCTTGCGAAGCGGGTCCGCCAGCGCGTCGCCAGCCTGAACCGCGACCGGGAAGGACACGTCTGTCGCGACCACGAAGTCGGCTTCCAGCTCATTGATCTCGATCCCATCCCGTGGGGCAACAGCCGGTCCACTGCTCGACCGCGCGGAGCCGGCGTTCGTCTCCATGCCGAAGGCGCCGGAATGGCTAAGGGCCTCACCCTGACGTCGGCGCCTGGCGCTCGGCATGAGCCTGAGCGTGTCAGTTCTCTCGAATGACCGGATTCAGGGCCCGCTGAGTACGTTTCTCTGCCGCTTCGAGAGCGACATGGTTCTTGCGCAGGAATTTGATCGCTCCGGCGATGAAGAGCGCGAGGGCCGGAAAGAAGGTCACCGGGGGCAGCGTGTTCGACGTCGCGCCGAGAAAGGCCGCGATGGCAAGCGTCATCAAGATCAGGCCGGTGATTCTCGGGTCAGACATGGAACTCGTCCTGGGGATATGCGAACAGGGCCGCCTTGAGGGCGACTCTGCCCACTGAGATCCCATCGACCGAGCGAGGGTTTTCTCTTGAGCCGTCTGGCTGATTTCTCGGTGCTCCCCGGAGGAAAGAAAAAAATTCGAGAAACCCGCTGTTGGATTGCCCGATTCGATCGCCTTTCCCGCCATTCCAGAAGAGAGCGCGGAACACAACGACCGCGCACCACGGAGATCGGCCGTTCGGCTCATGGGAAGCCGGGTCGGACGAAGCCCGGCAGACATCGCCGGGCCTTGAGAAGAATGGAGAGGAGAATCCAATGAACATCGAGAATCCGAATCACAGTCCCGTACAGGGCAACTCACCCGAGGTCGGACCCAATCATGAGGCGCCGGCCTCCGTTTTGTCGATCACGAACGGTGGACGGCTCGACCCCGCTGCCATCGAGCGTCGGCGCCAGGATCGAGAGTTGGTCGCAGCAATTCTGGCGGGCGATGACGGCGCATTTGCCCGACTTCATGAGCTTTATTCGACGCGCCTCTACCGCTTCGCCGTGAAGCGTCTCGGCGATGCCACCGAAGCCGAAGACGTCGTCCAGGACGTCTTTCTCGAAGTTCATCGATGTATCGGGAGCTGGGAGGGACGTTCGGCGCTGCTGACCTGGATGTTCGGCATCACGCACCACCAGATCTGCCGACGATTTCGTCGCAAGACCCCGATCGGGATTCCGATCGAACAGCTCGAAGCGAGAGCACCCAGCACGCCGGAGGTTTCGAGCGAGCGACGGGTCGATGCAGCCAGGATCCTGAGCGTTTGCGCAGACACACTGGAAGAGCATGTCTCGCCGGCACAACACGAAATTTTCGACCTCTACTATGGCGAGAATCGTCCGACGAAGGTCATTGCCAAGGAACTCGGGAAATCGAATCAAGCGGTCAAGATCAGCCTCTTTCGGACGCGACGTGCGATGGAGGCCCGGCTCGAAGAACAGGGAATCGCCCTGATCGCTTGAGCGGAGCGAGCCGACGAGGCAACGCGTTCTTTGTTAGGTGGAGGCTTCGTCGGCCAGGATCGATCCGAGTCTGTCGCGGGCCATCGCCCAATCGTTCTTGACCGTCCGCTCGGCCACCCTGACTTCCTTGGCAATTTCCGAAATCGTGAGACCTCCAAAGACCTTGAGCGTCACCACCAGTGCGGCCCTTTCGTGTTCGGAGGCCAGAATCTCGAGCGCACGCTCCGCAACGCGAAAACCTTCATCATTGGCGTTTACGGCTGGAAAGACGGCTTCGTCGAGCTCTTGCTTGATTGCCCCACCGCCGCGTTTCTGCGCGCGGTGCCTTCGAGCATGATCGATCAGGACGTGCCGCATGATGCCCGAAGCGACATTGTAGAAATGGGAGCGATCTTCCCATTCATGTGCCATGCGAGTCGACAATCTCACGAAGGCCTCGTTCACGACCGCGGTCGGCGACAGCGTGTGATCCCTGCGCTCGTTGCGCACGAGACTTGCGGCGCGTTTTCGAAGCTCGGGATAGACGAGTTCCCAGAGCTGATCCGCCATGCTCGTATCTTTGCCCGCGATACGCAGCAGTCCCGTAATCTCGCCGGTTGCCGCCCCTCGATCTGACATCATACGAGTGTAGTGAATGGATCGGCGATTCGAATTCAGGGAAGAACGAAGTTCCGGATCGCTCTCGACGCGACTAGGGACCCTCGGCGCTCTGTTGATTGGCCAGGGCGAAGAGCCGCGTCGGCAGATCGCTCGCGGCGCGGGGCACGCCTCTCAATCGCATGTTGTCTTCGACATGTGCCACTTCGCGCATGCCCACGACCGCGGTCGTCACGTTCTTCGTGCTGCGAACGAATTGAAGTGCGGCCGTCGCGTCCGAAGGGGCTTCCGGAAAGGCCTCTCGAACGAAACGCGGAATATGTCCAATCAATCGACCCGCGTAGAGTGGCGCGCTGGTCATCACCACGGTCCCCGTCTCTTCCAGGCTGTCGAGGATTGCGCGGCTATGTCCATCGGGCCCGAGTTGGCTTTGGGCGACCGCCCCCTCGCCCATTGCGAGACCGAAGGGCAATTGGAGGACGCGCAGATGATGATCCCCACTGCCCACGTCGAGGGCAATGTCGAAAAGATCGACGATCGACAGGTGGCTGCGATCCGAGTCGGGTAGGAGAAATCCATCCCACGTGCAGAGTCCATACGAACCGATCCAGCCGTTGGCGACCGCACGCTCCAAGGCTTCGAAGGCTCGCGACAGTGCCGATCGGAATCCGTCGGCTCCGAGTTCGCGTAGATGGATCTCGGGCTCCTGGATGAGGTAGTAGTCGATCGTTTCGAGCCCCAGGTTTCTCCGGCTACGAGCAATCTGGTTGAGCAAGAAACCGGGTGCCATCGAATGGCCGCGTGTGACTTCCGTCGGATCGAGGACTCCCGAGTCCAGGTAACTCGAGTAGAGGTCGCGCTGTGCACCGACCGGATCGCGGGCGAAATCCGGATTCGGAGTCAGCGCGCCGCCCTTGGTTGTCACCACGATTTCGTCGCGCACGACCAAGCCTTCGCGAAATGCGCGCGCGAGCGCATGACCGAGCGTTCGCTCGCTCGTCTGCATTCGATCGGACAGGGCCGTATTGAATACGTTTCCCGACCACTCTAGAAAGTCGCCCACCACGCTGCGGTAGAGCAGATCATCGATTCCCCCTGGATCGCCGCGCAGCGTGCCGAGTGCGAGCGACGAGAGCCATAGATCGTCGGGGCACTCGAAATGATCCTTCTCACAGCTCTGGCGATCGGCGAACCTTCGAGTGCCCTCGGTGGTCGCTCGGCCCTCGAGTAGAGAATCCTTGTGTTCTGCATTTTCGGGAATCCGGGACATCGCGCGTGAGGCTACCGCGGGCGATCGCGGGTGCCCAGACCAACCTCGATCCGAGAGAGAAAGACACCCTTGGCGCGCTGCACAAAAATACGATCCCCCTATACTCGGCTCGAAATTCAGCGGTCCAACATCCTGGTGGGCCACTATGCGGAGATGAAATGACAGACCTCTTTTCGGTTCAAGGAAAGGTGGCGGTCGTCACCGGTGGCGGCAGTGGAATTGGATGGATGATCGCCGAAGGCTATGCGCGCGCCGGCGTCCGCGTCTACATCGCTTCACGGAAGAAGGAAGAACTCGAAGCGCGCATCTCCGAACTCGACGGTGCGGGCGATGTTTCCGCGATCGTCGCCGATCTTTCTACGGAAGCCGGTTGCAATGCTCTCGGTGATGAGATCGAAAGTCGGGAGGGCAGTCTCGATATCCTGGTCAACAACGCGGGTGCCAACTGGGGCGCCCCCTATGACGAATTTCCGGAATCCGCCTGGGATCGCGTCCTGAACGTGAACGTGAAAGGTGTCTTCCAACTCACCCGTCGTTTGACGCCGCTGCTCGAGAAGGCAGCAAGCCAAGAGGATCCGTCGCGCGTGATCAATATCGGCTCGATTGATGGCCTCACGGTTCCGGACCTCGAGACGTTCTCGTATTCCGCGAGCAAAGCCGCCGTCCATCACCTGACGAAGGTCCTCGCCAAGAAATTGGCGCGCACGAAAATCACCGTCAATGCAGTCGCGCCCGGCCCCTTTCAGAGTCGAATGATGAGAGTGACGCTCGAGCGAGCGGGCGATGCCATCAATGACATGGTGCCGCTGCGACGAATCGGCACGCCGGAAGACATGTCGGGGATCGCGATTTTTCTTGCGTCGCGCGCCAGCGCGTACCTCACTGCGACGGTGATTCCCGTCGACGGTGGAATATCCGGGACACGTTAGTCGGAGGATCGTACGTCATGTCAGAGGAACCCTTGATCGCAGTCTTCGTCGACTACGAGAACCTGGCGATTGGCGCTCGGGATTCGAAGTGGCGGCATCTGAACATCGATCTGATTCTGAAACGCCTGCTCGAAAAGGGGCGCATCGTCTACAAACGCGCGTATTGCGACTGGAGTCAGTATCGCAGCGACGTGCGCGATTTTCATTCTCGAGGGATTGAACTCGTCGACATTCCACGTTCGAAGATGAGCGGCAAGAACAGCGCAGACATTCGGATGGTCGTCGACGCACTCGATCTTTGTTATTCGAAGGATCATATCGAGATCTTCGCTCTACTGACCGGCGACAGCGACTTCTCTCCCCTGGTCTCGAAGCTCAAGGAAAATCACAAGCGCGTGATCGGTTGCGGCGTAAAGAACTCGACCTCTGGTCTGTTGATGGGAAGTTGCGACGAATTTCTCTACTACGACGATCTGGCCAAAGTCGCGGACTCGAAGGCAGAGAAGACCACGAGGAACGCCAAGAAGAAGGTGCCGGGCAAGAAGAAGGCCGCCAAGAAATCGACGAGCACGGCGAGGGCTGCCGAATCGTCGGACGATCCCGACGCAATCGATCTCATGTTGGAAATCGTGGAGAGTCTCTCGAAGGACTATGACGCCGTTTGGGGGTCGATGATCAAGCAGGCGCTTCGGCGTGTGCACCCGGATTTCAGTGAAGCCGCTGCCGGCTATAGAAATTTTGCGGAACTCTTGCAGGATGCGGAGCGCGAGGGCTGCGTTCGATTGGAATATGATGAGCGCCGCGGAAATTACCGGGTCGATCTAGTCGATCTGTGAGCGAAGAGCGTTCGACGCAGTCGATCCTGATGCTCGGATGACCATGATCAGGGCGAGCAGGCCGAGAAGAACCGCGCCCGGAAGTCCGGTTGGAACGAGCGCCGTGTTCTCGCTGTCATCGAACGGACTCGCACATCCGTTGTCGTCGGGGTAGTCGAAGAACGTATCGCCATCGTCGTCGATCCCGTTGTCACATTGGAAGGGCGCGCCTCGTTCGTCGGTGTCGAGGGCATCCGTACAACCAGGATCATCAGGGAAATCCGTCAGGCCATCGCCGTCGTCGTCGAGCCCATCGCTACAGTCGGGCTGCTCGATGATCGCGAGAATGGCCGTTCGATAGGCGAAGAGATCGACGATGACGCCGAAGTCCCCGAAAATCGAAGTGTTGGCGGGCTGGCCGATCAGTGGCGCTCGAGCAAAGAGAATGCCGATCAACTCGGCCGATCCGCCGCTTCCGGTGAAGGCAGCACCGCCCGAATCGCCGTTGACGAGCTCCGCTTCGTGCTGGCCGGGCGGTGGACCTGCGAGATCGTCGAATTCGGTGACGAAGGATTGTGTGTCCAGGACGAATTCATCGTCATCGACGATCCGATTCGTTCCCCAGCGCAGCGTTCGCTGTGCTGCCCAGAGCCAGCCATCGTTGCCGGAATAGGTCGTCGCGGCGCCACGGTCATGGCCGTTGCCGATCATGGTGACCAGGGTGTTGAAGGACGGTGCGCTGTCGGTGATTTGAAGATCGGGTAGGGGCGGCTTCGACTGCAATTTGTAGACGATCAGATCGGCGTAGCTGAGATCCGGATTCTGGAATCGCACTCTCGAGCCCGCGATGGGATCGTAGGTCACGCCGAGCAGGACAATCGGTTGGTCGCCAACGTGGTTCGCGGTGATCACCCAACCGTTGCCGACATAGACTCCGGTCCACACGACGATCCTGCCGACATTGTCGAAGCCCGGATCGGCGGCGGGGGCTGTGGTATTTCCCGTTCCGTCGCCGGTCGCGATCAACACGGCTCGAGCGTCGAGGGGCACGGTGATCGCGAAGATCAGGGTCAGCCCACACAGGACCAGGCCGATCGACCGGGCAAGATCAGCGGCCACAGGCGAAACAGAAGTCGATGGGGCGAGACGTGTCAGCATGAGTCGATTGGAATTTTAGGCACCGAGAGCAGCGTTCAGATTCGAAACCGAACTGTAGAATGGGAAATATGCCCAGTTCGATCCGGTTTCGAATTTTACCATGCGAGGAGCGCAGCCGAGCCGAAAATCTTCAGCAGTCGTGCGTCGGACCGGAAACACCGAGAATGGACCGACAATGGGCCATGAGACGCTGATACGGCTCCCGAAGGGAATCGACTTCCGAGCTCGCGCCGGTCGGGGATGAAAGTTCGCTCGCGGCATCCATGCTTTCGAGTGCATCGAGGCAAGCCGTCGCCGCCGTCGACAAATCGGCGTGCCGACCCGACCGCGCGGCTTCGAGGGCATCGGCCCATTCGCCCCCGAGCGTCTCATCTCGTAACCGCCGAACGGAAATGAGCAAGGCCTCGAGGGATCGATTGTATTCGCCATGAACTGACATGGATCGCGTTTCCTCGGTGATTGAAGCGGAGGACCCTGAACGCTCGCACGCTTGATGAATATTCTGGTAGTCGAGGACGAGAGAGCATCATCAAGATACGCAAGCCGCGGACTCAGGGTACACGAGAGTTGGCGGCGTCCTTCGAAGACACGCTGCCCCGTCCACCGGGCCCCCGCGATGGGTCCGCCGAGCGAGCGGCCGGCATCGAGTCGAACTCCGACGCCTCACTCGCGTTGTCCTGATTCGCATCGCCCAGTTTGTTTTTCGTGCGGCTGGCCGTTGGACTCCTCTTCGTTCGGGCCGGATTCGATGAGGGGCTGGCTGCGATGGCGGCGACGGGAGTGGGCCTCTCTTCGAGTTCGTGGAAACGTTTTTGCCATTTTTCGGCGCTGGCGTCGGCGACTTCGCGTCTTCGCTCAGCGCGCGTCAAGTCCTTCTCTGCCTGGTGAAGAACACGTTTGGTTTGCTCGAGTTCTCGTTCGACCTGTGCCAGGGTTTCCGGCTCGATTCGGCTCGATTCGACCGACTTCCGTCTTGCGATCTCATCACTCAGCTGGAGGTTTTCGCGATTGCGTTCGTCGAGTCGCGATTCGAGTTGATCCACCTGCCACGACAGTGCACCGTGGAGCGGTCGGTAGGAATATCCGAACGCAAGGATGGCTCCGGACACGAAGAGCCCGACGCCGATCATTGCCTGGCGCGCCCAGAGCCTTAGGGAATTCTCTCCACTCATACGCCTTGCTCATCGGCCAATGCTTGAAGAATCTAGAGTTCCATGGGTGGGCCCGACGGGACGGCTAGGCTCCGCCTGGGCTAGTCTGACGGCGCATCGCAGAATCGTGGATCGTTCCGATTGCATTGGATGTTTTCCACTACATGCCGGTACAGGCCATGAGCGACCCAATAGACTGCAATCACCTGCAACGAACTCCGGTGAACGAGGAGCCCCATGTCTCTCGCCACTTCCTACCCCTATTACCTGGGCAATGTTCCTGAGACCCCGAATCAGGATCTCGAAGTCGTCGACAAATTCACCGGTGAAGTCGCGACGCGCGTGGCGCTCGCCGACGACGCCGCGATCGATCGCGCGATTGGGTTGGCCGTCGAGGCCACGGAAGCCATGGCCGGACTCGCCGCCTACGAGCGCAAAGCCGTGCTCGACCACTGCGTCGACCGCTTCCGGGAGCGCTTCGAAGAACTGGCGATGGTGCTGTGTATCGAAGCGGGCAAGCCGATCAAGGACGCGCGCGGCGAAGTCACGCGACTGATCGACACCTTTCAGATTGCGTCCGAAGAGTCGGTGCGAATCGGTGGCGAAGTCATGCCACTCGATATCAGTGCTCGCGCGCGCGGTTATCAGGGAATGTGGAAGCGAGTCCCGATCGGTCCCTGCTCATTCATCTCGCCCTTCAACTTTCCGCTCAATCTTGCGGCTCACAAGGTGGCCCCGGCGCTTGCCGTCGGCTGCCCGTTCGTATTGAAGCCCGCGAGCCTGACACCGATCGGTGCCCTCGTGATTGGTGAAGTGCTCGCGGAAACCGATTTGCCCAGGGGCGCATTCTCGATTCTTCCCTGTACGCGAGCTGGCGCGGCACGCTTCACCGAAGACGAACGACTGAAACTGCTTTCGTTTACCGGTTCGCCGGGTGTTGGGTGGGATCTGAAGGCGAAAGCGGGAAAGAAGCCCGTCGTCCTCGAGCTCGGTGGCAACGCAGCGGTCATCGTCGATCAAGATGCGGATCTCGACGATGCGGTCGAGCGAATCGTCTTCGGAGCCTTCTACCAGAGCGGTCAGAGTTGTATCGGGGTACAGCGGATCATCGTCCATTCGAGTGTCTACGACGAGTTTCGAACTGCACTCGTCGAGAAGACGCGCAGCCTCGAATCGGGGGATCCGAAGCTGGAGTCGACCTTCATCGGACCGATGATCTCCGAAAAGGAAGCGACGCGACTGCACGGCTGGATCGAGGCGGCGGTCGAGTCCGGGGCGACTCTGCTCTGCGGTGGCGAACGTGACGGTGCGATGCTCGAGGCGACGCTGCTCGAGAATGTCTCACGTGATCAAGACCTCGTTCGACAGGAAGCGTTCGGACCCGTCGCCGTCTTGTCGAAATTCGATGACTTCGATGCCGCGCTCGACGAGGTGAACGACTCGGTCTTTGGACTCCAGGCCGGGATCTTTACCCGCGACTTGTACAAGGCACATGCCGCTTGGGATCGATTGGAAGTGGGCGGCGTCGTGATCGGCGACGTTCCGTCCTGGCGCGTCGATCACATGCCCTATGGCGGTGTCAAGGACAGTGGACTCGGTCGAGAGGGTCTGAAATTCGCGATCGAGGACATGACCGAAGTTCGACTCATGGTGATTCGAACACCGGGCGCTTGATCGACTCTTCGGCTTCGCTCGGGCCTTCGATGGATGCTTCCTTCGGCGCGTGGTCCGACTTCCCAGACGGACCAGGGCCACGACAAAGAATGGCTCGATACCAACGAGCGCGCCGCCGCCGCCCCCACCGCCACTCGAAGCCGGTGAAGCCGCCCCGCCATTCGTACCGCTTCCTTCAGCGGGGGGTGGGTCGGCGGGATCGCCCGGATCGGGTTGAGTCGATTCGAGCCGCACGATCGCGTCTTCGAGTTGAATTCGTGGCGTGGTGATTCCGTTGCGTGTGTCGAGAACGGGCACGCCGGTCAGACCGAGAGCGTCATCGATCTCGTCGGCTGTGACACCCGGGATCGCCTCGCGAATCGAAGCGATGGATCCGGTCACATGCGGCGTCGCCATCGACGTCCCGCTCGAAGTGCCCGTGCCGCCGCTGCTGCTCGAGGTCGTTACAAATTCGCCCGGTGCCAGTAGGGTGAGAAACGAGGCAGAGTTCGAATAGCTCGCCACGACGTCATCGGCGGTCGAACCGACGGCGATCACGTTCGATAGACCACTCGGCGTCGTCATCGCATTCGTCGGCGATTCGTTTCCCGACGCTGCCACCGTCAATACGTTTGCCGCACGTAGCAAGCCGACCGCGCTCACTTGGGAGGCGGCCGCCTGGTCGCAGCGGCTTTCGAAAGTGAAGGCCGACCCCCCCAGAGACAGATTCGCGGCAGCAATCTGATGAAAGGGGGCTAGAGCGAGCATGTGCTGAAGCCCGGCGAGAATTTCAAAGGAATAGGCACCCGGCTCGCCTCCAATATTGCTGAAGATCTGGATCGCGATCAAATCGGCGTGCGGTGCCGCGCCAACCAGATTGCCTCCGACTTCGTTGTCGACTGCGATTCCGGCGACTCGAGTGCCGTGGCCGCATCCGCTGATGCCACAAGGAACGGCCGATCCCGGGCCCAGCATCTGCATCGCGCCGTTCGGACAATCGCTGAGGGTCGAGAAGCAGGCTTCTTCGATCAAGCGGTCCGCGAACATCGGATGTGTCGTATCGACGCCTGCATCTAGAATGGCCACGGCAAAGCCATCCCCGTCATATCCCTGTTGGTGAGATAGGTCGGCACGAATGATCGGGATCGTTTCGAGAAGGCTGGCGCGATGAACGCTGTCGAGCTCGATATGACCCGTTGCTGGATTTTCGATCAGCTGAAGAAGCGAGAGGGGACCGACGGCGGCCGCGCCGCGCCCGAGTAGCGGGAAGACCCGAAGAGCATCGAATAGCGCGCGACCGTCAGATCCCGCCAGGACGACAGGGCGAGGGGGATCCAGACTCTATTGCGCAAGCGGGCCTCAGTGGGCTCTGCAGCCCATCCTCCGATATCAAAATCGGCATTGGGCTCTCCGATCTTGAAGAAGCTCGGAGTCTCAGGTCGCTTTCACGCATGACTTGCGTATCTACGAAGCAGACTTCGTCCGGGTCTTTGCCCGATCAAGTTGGGGGCATCAAGCGCCGTAGGATGAATTGGGAGAGAAAATGACCTCTGGCATAGATACGATCGACAGCGAAGGCATGGGCTCCGAATCGAGTGAACGATTCTCGGAGGCCGCCATCGCGGACGCGCAAGCACTCGCCGCGTCTGATGCGAGTCAGACGCGTTGGACGAAGCCATTCATTCGTGCGATCAGACGCAAGCGCCTGCGCCTTCCGTCCTTGTCGCCCACGGTCGATCGAATCATCAAGCTCATCGAGTCGGCCGACGTCGACCTCGACGAGCTCGCCCTCGCGGTCAACGGGGATCCGGTCCTCGCAACTCGCATCATGGGTGTCGCCAACAGCACCTACTTTCGAGGCCCGACCGACGTGCCCAATGTTCGGGAAGCCTTGATGCGAATGGGAGTGCGAGAGGCTCGAACGATCGTAGTCGTCGTTGCGCTCCGTTCAACAGTTCTTCGTTCGCCGGGTCTTGGCGATCAGGCGAGGGAACTCTGGAAGCACTCGCTCCTGGCGGCCTGCGCGACCCAGGAGATCACCACCGAAGTCCCGCCGTTCGAGACCTCTGGCTTTCTTGCCGGATTGCTTCACGATCTGGGGAAGCTGGTCGTTCTTGCATTCGTCTCGGAACTTCCCGCTTGGCAGGAAGACGGGGCCGTGCCGAGTCGCGCGTCCATCGACGCGATCAACTCGGCCATGCATGCATCGCTGGGGGCGATGGTGCTGGCTTCCTGGGGCTTCCCGGAACCATTCTGCGACGCGATCATCGACTACCAGAATTCAGAGCAGGTCTCGGGCGAATCCGCCGGTCTGTGTGCCGCCGTGGAACTCGGCCATCGCATGGCAGAGCGAATCGAAGAGGGCTGGCCGGACGAGCCGGAGGAGCTGGACGAGGCGCTGCTCGCGGTAGCCGCCCGGCTGGGACTGGATCATGCTCGACTCTTCGACATCGCCAGTGAAGCCGAGGCGAACGTCGAAGCGCTCAGCAAATTGAGCTGATCACCTTCGTCAGACGCGCGGTCTCGTTAGGGCAAGGTGCCAGGCGGTTGTGCGGTTTCCGCTGCGAGTCGGGGCCGGATCGCCAAATCCAGCGTTGATAGATCGGAATTCAACTTCGATTCGCGTGGAGAGATGACGGATACGTCGGAGGGAATCGGCCCGGTATCGCGGACGTTTCCCAGAACGACCCTGTTGAGTCGCAGCGGCTGGTCGATGCCGTCGACGGGATCGATATAGATTGGACGATCGGCTCGCCGATCGACTTTCGGGGTCGGCTGGTACTCGACCAGATCGACCGAAAGTGAGAGAGCGGCGAGTAGGATCGTGACGCCGACGAAGGGGCCGATGGCTCGAGCCCGGCGCTTCCAGCGACGCGTGCGCCGACGCTGCAACCGCTCTTCGGGCGAACACGCAATGGGGTGCATCGACTGCGGCGATTCTGTCGACTCCATGGAAGATCCTCTCGCAGAGTTCGGCGGGTTGTTTGCCAAACCAGACGTTCGGATCGGGAAGACTCACTAGAGGCATGAGGGAAAAGCCGCTCGCTGCGAGTGGGCTGCCCAGGGTTTACTTGCTAGTTGCCGGTCGTCAGGCGTCGGGGGTAATTGCTCGCGCGTGAACCTGGTCAGGGCTCACCGCGAGAGACACCGAGTCGCCCGGCCGGAGTCGGCGCGCCAGACCGCGGCCCGACAAGAGATGGGTCGTGAAGGTCTGCTCCTGAATGCGCAGGGAGACGACTGTCGCCAGACCGTCACTCACCATGCTCTTCACGACGGCCTTGCCGATCGGCTGGCCATCGCCACGACCGATGTCGAGTTTGAGATGCTCGGGTCGGATCCCGATCCAGGCCGAATCCCCCACCGTCAGACTCGCGCTCGTGGGGATTTCGAAACCCTCTGAAATCTCGACCCAGCTGGTTCCGTCTGTCGTTCGTCGGACCGTACCGGTTGCGAGATTGGTCATCCCGACCGTGCGAGCAATTTCGACCGAGTCCGGTTGTTGCAAGACCTCGTCGCGCGCGCCGAACTGAACGAGCCGTCCGCGCATGAGAACAGCGATGCGATCGGCCAGGAGAAGCGCACGGCGCAGATCATGCGTCACCATCGCGACCGCGACACTCGTCTCCGCGATGGCCTGTTCCAGGTCGAGGGAAAGGCGCCGCTGTCCTTCGGCGTCGAGGTCGTCGAAGGGTTCGTCGAGCAGCAGGACTTCTGGCTGGAGTACGAATGCGCGTGCCAGGGCCAGTCGCCGAAGCTCGCCCCCCGATAGCGTCTTTGCGTTGTGGTCGACGAGATGTGCGATGTCGAATCGGGCCAGCGCGCCGGCCACGCGCTCTCTTCTTTCGCGTTCGGCCACGCGTTTGCCGAGCAGGGCGGCTCGGACGTTGAACCCGGCGCTGCCCGAGAGCGCGGCCGGTCGTTGAAACACGAGTGTGACGGGTCCGCGACCACGCTGAACAGAATCTTTGGCAACGGTCGATTCCAGACCGGCCAGCGCTCGGAGCAGCGTACTCTTTCCCGCACCGTTGGGTCCGAGAATCACGAGCACTTCTCCCGCTCGCAATTCGAGCGAATCGACCGCGAGATCGAAGCGATTCGAACCTGAACCCAACTGGCAGCGGAGATTCTTCGCGGCAAGGGCAGCGCCGCTCGAGAGTTCATCGCTCATCGCGCGCGACCGCTCTGCTGGATTATCGTGAGCAAGCCGGCGACGAGCAGGGTCAATCCAATCAGTACCGCGGCGAGTCCGGCTGCTTGTTCCCACTGGCCCATGCTGGTTTTCATCATGATTGCGGTCGTCAGGACGCGTGTCTTGCCGTCGAGATTTCCGCCCACCATCTGCGATGCACCGACTTCAGAGAGGATGCCTCCGAGCGCTGCGATGACGGCTGCAAGCAACCCCATCCGGATCTCACGGACGAGCAACCAGAGCCGCCAACCTCGACCGATCCCCAGGGTTCGGACTTGCAGGCTCCATTCCTCGTCGAGTGAGCCGACTGCGGCGAGCGTGATCCCGATGACGAGCGGAACGGCGATCAGCGTCTGCGCAACGATCATGCCGCTCAGGCTATAGATGAATCCCATGCCTCCAAAGAGACCGCTTCGGGCGAAAAGGATGTAACAGCCGAGGCCGACCACGACGGGGGGTGCCCCCATTCCTGCATTGACGGTGGAGACGGCGAGGGATCGGCCGCGGAAGCGTCGCGATCCCAGTGCGATGCCAATCGGAATTCCAATCGACAAGGCGGCCAGCAAAGCGCAACCACAAACCCAGAGCGTGCGGAGCGTGATCTCCACGATCTTTTCGAGATCCATGCCCTCCATGGTTCACTCGCTCTCCGCATGAGCCGACGAGATCGACGCGTGCAGGGGTGTGAACAGCGGCCGTCCGAATCGCTCGACGCCGAATGCGCCGATTCGCGTCTGGGTCTCGTCATCCAATAGAAATTTCTCGAGTTCTTTTGCTTCGGCGGTGGCGATCGGTCGATCGAAGTTCGAGGGGTCCAGTTGCAGAATCGAGTAGATGTTGCGCAGAGATTCCGCGGGCTTCGAGAGGGCGACGAGTTGGATGCGCTTTTGGAAGGCGAGGAACGTCCCGATGTCGCTCAGGATATAGGCCCGGTATTCCCCGGCAATCTGCAAGGACAGACCCATTCCACTTCCCGTCCGATCGAATCCGTCCCAGTCGTCTTTCGATTTCAAGCCAGCGGCTTCGAAGAGACTCTTCTCCCGCTTGTGAGTTCCCGAGTCGTCGGCGCGGCTGACCCAGTGCGCCTTGCTGCGAGCGATCCTTTGGATGGCCTCGATCGGAGAGGCCGCGCTCGCGATCTGGGCCGGGTCCTCGGCGGGTCCCGCAATCACGAAGAAGTTCTCCATGAAGGGCATGCGCTGCGAGACGATTCCATCCGCGACCAGTTGATTCTCGGCTGAGGGTGCATGCGTGAGCAACAGATCGACATCGCCTTCGCGCCCCATGCGAAGTGCGGCGCCCGTCCCGGCGGCGATGACTCGAACCTCGATTCCGGTTTGTTGCTCGAAATCGGGCAAGAGCATCTCGAGTAGGCCCGAGTCGCGCACACTCGTGGTGGTGGCCAGGATGAGCGATCGACTCTCTGCAGCGGCCACGGTCGGCGCGGCCATCTGCGGGAATTGAAACGCCAGCGCAACGAGCACCGCGAGCCCGAATGATCTGCTATTCGGAATTCGAAAGGGTCTGCGAGGCGGCCTGGTGGTTTCTGAAACGGAGTACAAGGTTTGGAGCCTTTGCTGGGTTGATGGCTGGACGGAGAGGGAGTTCTCCGCCAATCGTGATCACGACGCTTCCGCGGCGGCGAATCTTAGATCACGCCCGCTCGTCTGACACTCGAAGGTGCATTCCGTTGGCGAGTTCGTAAAGGGCGGATTCGCTTGCCTGAGCCAGGGCCTTGCAGAAGACGTCCGCGGGTCCGAAGCTTTCGAAAGCGCACGGTTCGCCACTCCACGCCGTCTACGCTGACAGGAGATTCGAGATGGGATTCTACGACACCAACATCCTGCCATGGATGATCGATCTGGCTTGCGGTTCGGGGCCGATCCTGAAGCAGCGAAAGAAGGTCGTTCCGGCCGCCGAGGGTCGCGTACTCGAGGTCGGGATGGGCTCGGCGATCAACATCCCCTTCTACGACGCCAACAAGATCGAGATGGTCTGGGGTCTCGAGCCGTCCGAAGGCATGCGCCGGAAGGCCGCCCCACGGATCGCCCGGGCTCCCTTTCCGGTCGAATGGCTCGGACTTCCCGGTGAGGAGATTCCGCTCGACGACAATAGTGCCGATACAGTGCTTCTGACGTTCACGCTCTGCACGATTCCCGACTTCGCCAAAGCGCTCGGGCAGATGCGGCGCGTCCTCAAGCCCGGTGGCCGACTGCTCTTCGCCGAGCACGGGGAAGCCCCGGACGACGACGTACGAAAGTGGCAGGAGCGAATCAATCCCTTCTGGAAGCGAATCGCCGGCGGCTGCAACGTCAACCGCCAGATCCCGAGGGTCATCGAAGACGGCGGCTTCAAGATCGAGCACATCGACACGATGTACCTGCCAGGAACCCCCAAGTTCGCTGGGTTTCAGTATTGGGGCGTCGCGACTCAGAGATAGGCGCGACTCAGAGATAGGCGCGAAGACGTGTTAGGTCAATCCGCCATCGGGTGCCGGACGGGCGCGCTGGTTGTAGAGCATGGAACGTAGTCGCTTGATGTCGTCCTTGCCGAGCTTCGAGTAGTCGACAGTAAGCTCCGAGCCGGCGTCCATGCCGCGTTGAACCCCCTCACGAGCGCTCAATTCATCGAACCAACGCTTGAAATACGGGAAGTCGTCGAGGTTCTCGCCCTGCGCCTCCCACCCGACCGTCCATGGGTAGGAGATCATGTCGGCGATCGAATACTCGTCGCCAGCCAGGTAGCGGCGATCATAGAGCCGGTTGTTCATGACTCCATACATTCGATTGACCTCGTCGCCGAATCGTCGCACCGCGTACGACTGATCGCCCTGGTCTTCACCGACTCTGCGAAAATGACCCGCTTCGCCACTCTTCGGTCCTTGATTCGCCATCTGCCAGATCAGCCATTGGTTGATCTCGTAGCGGCCGCGGATGTCCTGCGGATAGAATTGCCCCGCCTTCTCCGCGATGTACATCATGATCGCGCCCGATTCGAAAATCGGGATCGCTTCGCCACCGTCCGCCGGGTCGTGATCGACGATTGCCGGCATGCGGTTGTTGGGCGAAATGGAAAGGAACTTGTCCTTGAATTGATCGCCTTGCCCGATCGAGCATTGGACGATCCGATAGTCGAGTCCGCATTCTTCGAGCAGGATCGTGACTTTCTTGCCGTTCGGAGTTGGCCAATAGTGAACGTCGATCATCGGGCTCTCCTCATGCGTAGCGTAGAAAGGGTGCCTGACTTGGCCGATACCCGGCCAGGTCTCGAATGCTAGGTCCAGCGCGCCAGCAGGGCCATGGAGAAAATGCCGGCCGTCAGCACGAGCCACTTGGCGAGGCGGCCGCCATGGGCCGGGAATTCATCGCGAAGAATATCGAAGGTCGCGACATAGACGAAGGTTCCGGCCGCGATGGAAAGAAAGATCGCTTCGAAGGTTGAGGCGACGCGCCCTTCGAGGGTTTCACCGACCAAGGCGCCGATCAGTCCTCCCACGGGCGTAGCGACTGCGAAGAGCGCGACCAGACGCCAGGCTTGAACCGTCGGCAGCGGGCTTCGCGCCAGGCTGATGCCGAGAGCGAACCCAGCCGCCGACTTGTGGGCGATGATCGCGAGCGAGATGACGAGCGCGCGCGAGAGATCAGGTTGCGCACCCAGCGCCAGACCGGCCAGCAGGGAGTGGATCGAGAGTGCCGTGAGCACGGCATACGTCGAGAGGGCGTCATGATGATGTTCAGCGATGCGCGCGAAGCGCTCACCCGAGGGCGCGTGAACCTCTTGATGTGCTTGTTCGGGCAAGAGGACATGCTCGACGAGCAGCATGAACGCGAAGGCGAAGCCTGCGAGCGCGAAGGCCATCGGGTAGTCCCAGCCGAGTCCGGTCCAGACGTTGTCGGCGTCGGGCAACATGTGAACGAGGCCGGCTGCGAGGAAGACGCCCGCCGCGAAGGAATTTCCCCAGCCGAGAATCCAGTCGTTTTGCGAGGACCGGTTTCGCAAGAGGGGCAGCGCGCTACCGACAGCGCCGGCCACGAGGATTGCAAGAAGAAGCGCGAGTTTGACGCCGAGCACGATGATCAGGAGACCTTCTGTCGAAGCGGGGAGAGGCCTGGTGTTTGCACCTCTTTGCGAGTTCGCACGACGTCTCGGATGGTCATCTCGTCGAATCGGCGGTCGTCGTAGAGAGCCACGATGCTCTCGTCACCGCCCGCGTGCAACCACTGTGAAATGTCTTCGAGGGGACCCTCGTCTCGTTGATGATCGAGTATCTCGATCGGCCAATCAATGCCGGCCTGCTCGAGCCGGCCCTTGAAATTTCCGGCCACGCCGAGGCCAATCAGCTCTTTCCAATTTGATGCTGCCACGCGTTGATCCCCAATCCGTTCGGACGACCCGGGCCATGATGCACGGCGGTCCAGGGTCCTTGTGGCTAGTCCGAAGATTTGGCCAGAAATTGCGTCGCGATCGACGCGTGCAATGCGGCGCCCAAGGACATCGCCTCTTCGTCGAGCATCATTCGGCTCGAATGGCAGGGCGCCGGCCGCTTCGAATCGGGCGGTCGAACGCCGAGCATCACCATGACCCCGGAGGTCTGCTGAAGCACATACGAAAAGTCCTCCGCGCCCATGATCGGATCCGGAAGGTTCAGCACGGCATCGGGTCCGAGCAGGTCCGCGATCACATCACGCGCAAACGCTTCGAATTTCGCATCGTTCACGACCACGGGATAGCCAGAGGTGATGTCGATCATCGCCTTGGCCCGATGGGTGCTGGCGATTCCTTCGGCAATCCGCGGTAGTCCTTCGAGCATCACCCCACGAGTGCGATCCGATAGAGCTCGCATGGTTCCCGTGATGGTGACCGAATCTGCGATCACGTTGTTCGTCGTTCCGGCGTGGATCTGGGTCACGGTCAGGACACCGGGATCGGTCGCGGGAATTTCGCGGGTGATGAATGACTGCAAGGCCAGAACGATTTCGCAGGCGACGGGAACGGGATCGATGCAGTCGTGAGGCATCGACGCATGTCCACCACGTCCAACGACCTGAATTTCGAAATCATCGTAGGAGGCCATGAACGAACCGGGCTTCGTTCCGACTCGTCCGACTGGAATCTGGGGCGCGATATGAATCGCGAAAGCGCCGTCGACCTCGGGCAATCCTTCTTCGATCATCGCGGCTGCGCCACCGTAGGCCTCTTCACCGGGTTGAAACATGAAGACGACTTCGCCCGCGATCTTGTCACGGTGCTCTGAGAGAATGCGCGCCGCCCCCGCCAACATCGATGTATGAGCGTCGTGACCGCAGGCATGCATGCGATCTGGGAACTTCGAGCTGAAGGGAAGGTCGGTGAGTTCGGGCATCGGCAGGGCGTCGGTATCGCCGCGCAGGAGCACCCGCCGCCCGGGCTTCTCACCGCGCAGGGTGGCGACGATGCCGCTTGAATTCTTGTGAAGCTGGATCTCCAGACCGAGTCCGTCTAGCTCCTCGAGGATCTTCGAGCGGGTCGCCGGATTGTCGAGTCCGAGCTCGGGCTCAGCATGGATACGCCGTCGCAGGTCCACGAGTCGGGGCTGAATCTGCTTGGCCGAATCGAGTAGCTCGCGGGAACTCGGCGGCGCGGTGGGGGTCGCCATATTTAGGGCCTCGCATTTTAGATGCCATCGGGCGGCAGGGACTGGAACGTTTCAGGATGACCGACGATACCACTCCAGCCTGCGTCCTGTTTCTCGAATCGATTCGGTCCTGCGTTGCTCCACGAGACCGAAGCGTCGGTTGCTCGCCGGCCGTCTAGAGATCTTCGTCGAGCACGCCCGCGATATTCGTTTGCAGTCGCAAGAGCAGACTGGCGAGCCGCTGTCGCTCGGGACGCGAGATGCCGCGGCGAAGCTCGCCACGCAATAGGGTGTCGATCTCGAGGATCGGCGTGGTCTGCTGTGCGCCATCGGGACGAAGAGCGATCAGCCAGGCTCGACGATCCTTGGGATTGGCTCGCCTTTCGACCAACCCGCGCTTTTCGAGGGTGTCGACGACCAGGCCCGCGGCGGCACGACCCATCCCCAGCCGCGATGCGATTCGCGACTGGGTGCACGCACCGGATTCGCGCAGAAACGCGAGCAGGCTTGCCTGCGACAGGTTCAAGTCGAGTTGCGCCAGCCGAATCTCATAAGCTCGGCGAATCGCGCGAGCAGTCGACATCAGGGTCGACTCGACGCGCTGCCAGGGCGGCGCGTCGAGTTCATGATCTGGCGCTACGGACATCGGTTGGAGCCTCGACCGATCGGGTTCTCAGCCTCGTCGGAGCAGCGTACCCGTGCCGATTCCGCCACCGCAGCACATCGTCACGATCGCATGCTCCTTGTCCGCTCGTTCGAGTTCATGAACGGCCTTCGTGAGAAGAATCGCGCCGGTCCCCCCGAGCGGATGACCGAGCGCGATCGCGCCGCCATTCGGGTTGACCGTATCCATGTCCGGCTTGAGTTCCTTCTCCCAGGCGAGTACGACGGAAGCGAAGGCTTCATTGATTTCGGTCACGTCGATGTCGCTCATCTGCAGTTCATTGTTCGACAGCAGCTTCTGGGTCGCCCCGATCGGTCCCGTCAACATCAAGACAGGATCCGAGCCCACGAGACAACTGTCGACGACGGTGGCGCGAACGGTCAGTCCGAGTTCGCCGGCCTTCTCGCGCGTCATCATCAGGACTGCGGCCGCACCGTCGCAGATCTGCGACGAGCTTCCAGCCGTATGCACACCATCGGGCAGATTCGTACGCAATCCGGACAGCGCTTCGAGGGTCGTGTCCCGAAGGCCTCCGTCACGATCGACCCGCTGGGTCTCCTTCGTGGGCTTGCCGTCTTCGAATCCGACCGGCGCGTCGATGGGCAGGATCTGCGATGCGAAGCGATCTTCCGCCCACGCGGTGGCCCCGCGATCCTGGGAAAGTTTGCCGAAGGCATCGGTATCCGCGCGAGAAATGCCCCATTGTTTGGCGATTCGTTCGGCGCCCTCGAACTGCGAAGTCATTTCGAAATGCTTCCAATAGTTGGCATTCACTGGCTTTCCGACGGCCGGTTCCTTCGGAACCGTCGAGCCCATCGGGACGCGGCTCATGAGTTCGACGCCGCAGCCCATGGCGACGTCGACGACGCCAGAGGCGATCAGCGCGTAAGCGAGGTTCGTCGCCTGTTGTGAAGAGCCGCATTGCGTGTCGACGGTCGTTGCGGGGACCTCGAGGGGAAGCCCCGCCGTCAGCCAGGCATTTCGGGTGACGTTCATGGTTTGCATGCCGACCTGTCCGACGCAGCCGCCCACGACTTGTCCGATCTGCTTCGCGTCGATTCCGGCACGTTGGATGGCCTCGGCCTGGACCTGGCCGAGCAGGTCGATCGAATGCATTGCGGCGAGCGCGCCGTTGCGGCGGCCTAGCGGCGATCGAACGGCTTCTACGATGACGACTTCTCGATCTGTCGCGGACTTGGACATTGGGGGACCTCTTCTTTCTGAATTCGTGATTTCCTGTTTCCGGTGACCCACGTGCCGACTGGCTCGGGGGTTGAATGCGTTCCGCATACGCGCGAAAGGGCGTCGCGATGCGGCCGGGATTGTAAAGTACTAAACAAGTTTTTGACGGGCAACCGAGCTCGCAACCGGCCTGCGATGGCTATCCGATCACGCGCTCTTCCGTGAGGGTCGAACTGTCGAATTCGTTGAAGAAGAGCTTCGAGTCGACGGACTTACGCGGGGGAACGCCGTGTTTTCCGAGGGGCCAGCCGATCGGCAACATGACAGCGCTCGGGATCTTCTCCGGCAACCCCAGCATCTGATCGCATTCGGCGCCAAAGGCCCGGTGGAGCGTTGTGAAGGAGGCGCCTAGGCCAACGGCTCGGCAGGCGAGCAGAACATTCTGGGCACAAGGAAAGATCGCTTCGGATTGCGGCGAGCCCCGACGCTTCCAGCCGGCGATGAAGAGCAGCACTGGGGCCTCGTGCAGATGTTCTGCCAGATGAAGCGAGGCGCGCATGTTGCGCAGAAGATGATCGGAGAAGTTCTCTCGTTCGGCTCGCTCGATCGCCGGTTTAATGTAGTCGCTGAAGATGGGGAGGTATCGCTCGGCGACCCACCGTTTCTTCTCCACATCATCGACCGCCACGAAGACCCAGGGCTGACGATTGCCGCCGCTCGGCGCGAAGGTTCCGGCTTCGCAGACCTTTCGAATGAGTTCGCGCGGAACCGGGTCCGCTCGCAGACGCCGAATGGCGCGTGCCGTACGGATTCCTTCCAGAAGGGGAAGCTCTTCCCCGATCGTCTTGAGATCCTGTGAGGAATCAGACTCGCCCATACGATCCTCTCGGATTTGCTGAGAAAGATGACACCGCTGTGTTAGTTGAAAGCCGCAATACCGGTCTGGGCGCGGCCCAGGATGAGCGCGTGAATGTCGTGGGTGCCCTCGTAGGTGTTGACACTCTCGAGATTCATACAGTGTCGAATGACATGGAATTCGTCGGAAATCCCGTTGCCCCCATGCATGTCGCGTGCGACCCGTGCGATCGCGAGCGCCTTGCCACAATTGTTCCGCTTGAGCAGCGAGATGTTCTCTGGCGCGAGTCGTCCTTCGTCCATGAGGCGTCCGGCGCGCAGGCAGGCGTGCAATCCCAGCGTGATTTCGGTCTGCATGTCGACCAGCTTCACCTGGATCAGCTGGTTTGCGGCCAGCGGTCGGCCGAACTGCTCGCGGTCGAGCGTGTATTGCCTGGCGGCGTGCCAGCAGAACTCGGCCGCGCCCATCGAGCCCCAGGCGATCCCGAAGCGCGCTTTGTTGAGGCATCCGAAGGGACCGGCCAATCCACGAATCTCGGGAAAGAGATTGTCTTCGGGGACAAAGACGTTGTCCATCACGATTTCGCCGGTCGTTGAAGCACGCAGCGACATCTTCCCTTCAATCTTGGGAAAGCTGAGCCCCTTCATGCCCTTCTCGACGATGAAGCCACGAATGTCACCATCGAGCTTGGCCCAGACGATGCCGAGGTCGGCGATCGGACTATTGGTGATCCAGGTCTTGCTGCCGGTCAGGAGATATCCGCCATCAGTCTTCTCGGCGCGCGTCCGCATGCCGCCGGGATCGGATCCATGATCGGGCTCTGTAAGCCCGAAGCAACCCACCAATTCTCCGGTGGCGAGACCGGGCAGCCAGCGTTCGCGCTGGGCCTCGGTTCCGTAGGTATAGATAGGGTGCATGACGAGCGACGACTGCACGCTCATGACGGATCGATAGCCGGAGTCGACCCGT
Organism: Deltaproteobacteria bacterium UBA4427; assembly: GCA_963854795.1. Classification (GTDB taxonomy): domain Bacteria; phylum Myxococcota_A; class UBA9160; order UBA9160; family UBA4427; genus UBA4427. Next base: position 29,135 of record CAWLAJ010000004.1, read on the forward strand.
TCGACCTCGCGTGCGATCAGTCCGTACGCGACATGCGACACGGCCGCGCAGCCGTATTTCTCCGGCAGCGTCGAACCCAGTAGGCCGCGTTCGCCCATCTCGTTCAGAATCTCGCGATCGAAGGTCTCATGACGGTTCGCCATCAACACGCGCGTCATCAGCTTTTCCTGAGCGTATTCCCGGGCGCTGTCCCGGATCAGGCGCTCTTCGTTCGTGAGTTCTTCGTCCAAAAGGAGGGGGTCGGACCAGTTGAAGCCGGGTTTGGCGGTCTTGGACATGAGGGACTCCAGTGCGAACTGCCCGAGGGAATGCTCGGCCGGCTCCGGAGTCCTTTCGTTAGCACGATCGAAGGCTTGCCGCCCTGCGCGGAGCGCGCGAAGGTCTCCGCATGAAACTACGAAGCCTACTCGCCGGACTGCTCGCATGGACGCCGCTCGCGGCTTCTGCGGCCCCCCCTGAAATTGGTGCACGGATCCCCGACTACGAGTTCAAAGGTGAGGGCGGCGTTGTTCATCGACGCACGGACGCCGTCGAATCGCGTGGCGTGGTGATCGCATGGTTTCCCAAAGCCTTCACACCTGGCTGAACGACTGAACTCGCGGCGCTGCGTGACAGCGCCATGCAACTCGCGGAGTTCGATGTCGATGTGTTCTACGTGAGCCTCGACTCGCCGGAAAAGAACGCGGAGTTCGCGGCCTCGATGGGAGCGAGTCTGCCGGTGGTGAGCGATCCGGACGGCGAGACTGCGAAGCGCTTCGGTGTTCTCGGGTTCGGGGGGCTCTATTCGAAGCGTTGGACGTTCTATATCGATTCCGAAGGAATCCTGCGGGCGATCGATAAGCAGGTCGAGCCGGCGACCGCGGGCGCCGACATGATTCGAAAGCTCGAGGAGTTGAATTTTCCTCGTCGCTCGTCGCGCGAAACGGACAAAGCCAGCGATATGCCAAGCGATTCGGAAACCTGAGGAAGCATCTTAGGTGCGAGTACGAATCGATCCAGAACGGCCCGCTCCGAGAAAGCTTTCTCCGGTTCTCGAGGCGCTGAATCGCGATCGCGTAATTCTCTACCCGTCCGACACCGGTTATGCGTACGGATGCGCGCTCTCGAGTCGTAAAGGGATTGCCGGCATTCGCGGGCTCAAGGGATTCGATACGCGCTCGCGCAAGCCGCTGTCGATGTTGGTGAACGATCTGAGCGACTTCGGTCATTACGCAATCATGGAAACGAGTGTCTTTCGAACGGTGCGCCGGATCCTGCCCGGTTCCTACACGATCATTCTCGAGGCCAGTGCCGAGGTGCCGCGGGATATGCGAAATCGACATGGGCAGATCGGCTTGCGAATGCCGGACTCGCCGCTCTGTCGCATGATGGTCGAGATGTTGGGCGAGCCAATCGTAACGGGATCGCTCACGAGCGGGGACGACGACCCGAAACTCGAAGATCCAGAGGAACTCGAGCGAATCTTCCAAGGAACCGTCGAGCTCGTTGTCGATGGTGGCCCGATGTGGCCCGAGCCCTCGACGATCCTCGAATCTGAAGGCCGGGAGCTGCTAGTCAGCCGTGTCGGGCGGGGCGAAGTGCCGGAAACTTGACCCGTGAGGGTAAGCTGTGGGATTCTCCCCTGCACCAACAAGAGGATCCCCCAAATGCAACAGCTCAGCGGACTCGACGCGACCTTCATCAACCTGGAGACGCCGAATGCGCCGACTCACGTCGGCGGCGTAGCAATCTACGACCAGTCGACGGCGCCCGGTGGTCAGGTCACCTTCAAGGGCATTCTCGAGAATGTCGAATCACGCTTGCACCTGTCTCGCTGCTTCAGGCAAAAGTTGGTTCAGGTGCCCTTCGGTTTAGATCATCCCTATTGGATCGAAGACGCCGACTTCGATCTCGAGTTCCATGTGCGACACATCGCTCTGCCCAAACCCGGTGATTGGCGCCAGCTCTGCATCCAGGTCGCTCGACTACATGCACGCCCGCTCGATCTGGCCCGTCCGGTCTGGGAAATGTATGTGATCGAGGGACTCGACGGAGTCGAGGACCTGCCTGCTGGAAGCTTTGCGATCATGACGAAGATTCATCATGCCGCCATCGACGGTGTCTCTGGGAACGAGATGATCTCGGCGATCCATGATCTCACGCCCGAGGGATCTGTCGCCGCGCCCGAAACTCCGTGGGTTGCCGAGTCGGAGCCGACGCTGATGGAACTCGCGCTGCGCAGTGCCGTCAACAATGTGCGCCAGCCCTTCCGCTTCGCCCGCATCCTCAGTGAGGCCGCGCCGCCGGCGATTCGCACGTACTTGGAGCAGCGCGAGAAGACAGACACGCCGAAGTCCGAGATCCCACGGACGCGATTCAATGGCCGGGTCTCGCCCCATCGAGTCGTTGAGGCGATTACGTTGTTGCTGGCCGATGTGAAACAGATTCGCAAACGAGTCGACGGGGCCACGGTCAACGATGTCATTCTGTCGGTCGTGGGTGGCGCGCTGAGGCGATATCTCGATCATCATGGCGAACTTCCGCTCGATACACTCAGCGCCTTTGCTCCGATTTCGACCAGAACTCCAGAGCAGATGAAGACGGGCGGCAATCAGGTCTCCGGCATGTTCGTTCGCCTGCACACCGACGAACCGGATGCGATCCGGCGGCTCGAGAAGGTCTACGAGACGACGGTCAGTTCGAAGGAAATCTCCAAGGCGGTTGGCGCGAGAAGCATGACCGACGTGACACAGACCATGCCGGGTGCGCTCGCGAGCATTTCCGGTCGGCTCGTTGCGCGGACCGGTCTGATGAGCCGTCTGAGCCCGGTCGCGAATTGCGTCGTCACGAATGTTCCAGGGCCCCAGATTCCACTCTATTTCACGGGTGCGAAGCTGGTTGGCAATTTCGGTCTCGGACTGCCCATGGAGGGCATCGGCCTCTTCCATTGCGCGCTGAGCTACAACGGCGCGATCTCAATCGCCGTGACAGCGTGCCGCGCCCAGATGCCCGACCCCGAATTCTATGCGGAATGCCTGGAGGCCTCGTTTCGAGAGTTGCGCGAGGCCGCCGTCGAGTAGCGCGACCTCAGGTCAGCGCCCCGAGCTCACGCAACCGTTTGCGTTTTTCGTCGCTGCAGCCGATTTCGTCCAGGATCTCATCGGAGTGTTCCGCGTACAGAGCGGCAGCCGGCGTCGTCTCCTGTTGTGTTTTGGAAAAGCGTGCCGCCTGACGGACTCGTCGATAGCGACCATAGACGGGATGTTCGGCTTCGAGTACGCAGCCGTTATGCGTGATCTGCGGATCGACCAGCACTTCTTGTTGAGTCAGGATCGGTGCGGCCGGAACTTCGCATTCGACCATCCGTCGATAGGCCTCTTCGGTCGTGAGCTTGGCGAGTCCTTCAGAGAGCGCCGCGGCGCGCGCGGCCTGATTCTCCTCCTCCATCATGACGGCTCCACGCTGACTCGGACTGTCGGCGAGTTCACCATGGCCGACTGCACGCAGGCTATCGCGGATCTGAGGTGCCGTTCCGGCCCAGAGTACCAACTGGCCGTCTTTGGTGGGCGCCAGCTGATAGCGCTCTCCCGGAACGACGTAGTTCTCGACGTCGTCGCCAACGAGCGTATGACGGAGCATTCCGTCCGGCCAGAAGAACATCAGTCCCGCATCGAGCATCGAGATGCGCACGTGTTGTCCCGGGGCGCCGCGTTCGCGAGCGAAGAGTGCGGCCGTAATTGCCTGCGCGAGAGAAAGCGACGTCGCCTTGTCGACGACGGCATTTCGTACGAGATCAGGAATTGGGACTTCTGGATTCAGCTGAGCCCCGACGAAGCCGGTCAACGCCTGAAAGATCGGGTCGTAGCCGCGCCGGTCTGCGTAGGGACCGTCATCGCCAAAGCCGGTGATCGAGGCGTAGATCAGATTCGGCTCGATTGCGCGCAGATCTTCTTCGCCGATCTTCAGTCGCTCGGCGGCGCCGGGCCGCCAATTCTGTACGACAACGTCGGCGCCTCGGACGAGATCATGGAAGAGTGCCAGCCCTTCCTCGGTCTTCAGGTTGATGCCGATGGATCGCTTTCCGTGATTGCAATTCGCGTAGAGTGCAGCCATCCCGTCTCGGTAATTCGAGAGTTGTCGGCTCTGCTCTCCATATCGGGGCGGTTCGACCTTGATGACATCCGCGCCCTGTTCGGCCAGCATCATGACGGCGAGCGGTCCCGAGATCACTTCGCTGACGTCGATGATGCGCACACCGTGCAGGGGGCCTGGCATGTCTGGTCTCCGTTCCTGTTCCGATCGCTTCGTTGCGTCGTCGCATTCTAGGTCAAGAGACGCTCTTCGGGGTGGGCGCAGACCGGACGGTTTCACCCGTCACTCGCTGCCCACGACGGCAGCGTCCATCGCAATTCGACCTATTCTTCGACCATGAACTCCAGACCGATAGGCAATCGCATCCTGCTGATCCTGGCATCTGTGGCCTTCCTGCCGTCGTTTCTGGCCTGTGCGGGGCAATCGACCGTTCTCGCGACAGCGTCGACGGGAGCGCGCGCGTTCGATCCGGCGACTTCCGATCGACCCTTCTTCGATCTCAACCATCCGCCGGTCATCGCCGAGATGGGCTTTCAAGTCGAGGGGGCGACGCTGAACGCGATCATCTATGAAGCACAGGGCGCGGGCCCTCATCCCACCGTCGTCTTGCTGCATGGATTTCCGGGCAACGAGCGAAATCTGGATCTTGCCCAGGCGATTCGCCGCGCCGGATGGAACGTGGTCTTTTTTCACTACCGTGGCGCCTGGGGCAGTGGCGGGCTGTTTTCCTTTACTCACGTCCTCGAAGATGTGGCCGCGGTCGTCGCTGCCATCAGTGATCCCGAATTCGCGTCGCGTCATCGCATCGACGCGGATCGCATCGCCCTCGTCGGACATAGCATGGGTGGATTCGCGGCTTTGATTTCGGGCGCAAAAATCGAGCGCGTCGATTGTGTGGTTTCGATTGCGGGCGCGAACCTCGGCGGACTCGCGCGTCTGCTCCAGAAAGACCCGGAAGCCGCCGCTGGCTTCGCGGCTTTGATCGACGGTTGGTCCGGCCCGGTCGACGGGCCGCCCGGCGCCACGCTGATTGCGGAGATGACCGGGCAAGCCGATCGCTTCGATACGGCGGCGCACGCGGGGGAACTCGCGCAGAAGGATCTGCTCTTGCTCGCCGGAAGACGCGACGTCGTCACGCCCCCCACGCTTCATCACGCGCCGTTGGTCGAAGCCTTGAAAACGGCGGGCGCTGAATCGTTCGAGGCAGTTGTTTTCGAAGAGGCAGATCACGCCTTTTCTGGACAGCGGATCGCGCTTGCCCGACGCGTGACGAGCTGGCTTGGAACCGGCTGCGCACCGGCCAACTAGCGCATTTTGCGCGATCCACGCGCAGCCAACCCGGACGGAATCGAGATCGACGTCAGTGACGGTGCCGACTCGGCGCCGATGATCGGCTACGGAGCGACGGCCTATCAGGTGACGCCGTGGCGAACCCTGCTTCGGGATCTGACTGACGGCAATGTCGATGATTTCGACGATTCCGGGCAGCCCTTTGGCCCCGCGGACTTCACCGGCGGATTCCAGTGGAGCACGACGATCACTCCTGGCTCCACAGAGTCCTTCTTGACTCAATTCGCCAGCAACGCGCCGCGCCTGCCCCGAGGAGCCAGCGCCATCCCCGAGCCGAGCAGCGCGCTGCTCGCGGGCCTCGGGTTCCTAGTTCTCGGATTGAGATCGCGCCCCGACGGATCTGACCCGTTCTCCGAAAATCCCGGTCTTCCCTGTCCGCAACCGCCACTTGCCGCGCTAACGTGCGCGCGAAAGGGTGGGCCGACAACGATGAACATGCAGATCCAGGGAAAGATTCACGCCACATTCGACGCAGCGCAGGTGACTGAACGCTTTCGAAAGCGCGAATTCGTGCTCGAACTCGAGGGCACCTCGCGCTATCCGCAATACGTGATGTTTCAGCTGACGGGAGATCGCTGTGAAGCCCTCGACGGCTTCGATACGGGCCATGAAGTCGCGGTCGAGTTCAGCCTTCGAGGGCGCGAGTGGACGAGCCCGAAGGGCGAGATCCGCTTCTTCAACAGTCTCGAGGTCTGGTCGATCGATCGAGTGAGCGAGGGCGCGGCGTCTGGCTCCGGCGGCTCTTCTGCCGCGGGCCCCGCTGCGAGCGATGCTCCGCCCCCTCCGACGGACGACGACGACATTCCCTTCTAGGCTCGAGGCGGGCACGCGAGGGGAGGTTGGAATGGGCGAACAGGACATCGGAGATCTCGAGAAGATCCGCGTGGCCGTCGAACGTTGGCTGCAAGAGTCCTTGCCCGATCGCTCCGATTTAAAAATTGCGGACCTGGCCTTTCCGAAGGCCAGCGGCGAGAGCAGCGTGACGCTGATTCTCGACGCGAGCTCAACGCTCGGCGGCGCCGAGAAATTCGTCTTTCGGATGGCCCCGCCCTCGAGTCAGGTCTTCGAGAAGCACGACCTTCTGATGCAATTCCAGATGATGACGCTGATGATGCAGCAGGGATTGCCCGCGCCCGCGTTGATTGGCTACGAAGCGGACGCGTCGATCGTCGGTAGCGATTTCTATGTGATGGGATTCTGCGAAGGCAAGATTCCCCCAGACAATCCGCCCTTTGCCGCGGCCGGTTGGCTGAAGGACGACGCCTCGGCATCCGAGCGCGCGACGATGTGGCAGCGAGGGCTCGAGGTCCTGGCTGCGATTCACTGCATCGATCTCGAGAAGGTCGACGGAAGTGAAATCGATCTCGGTCGACTGCCGCGAGCCGACTCGGGCGAAGCGATTCTCGCGCAGGAAATCCGAACATTCGATTCGATGTTCAAGCCGGAACGCCGAGCGAAGGTGGATCCGGTGATGACCGAAGGCTGGGCGCTGCTTTTGGAGACGATGCCCGAAGGCGGCGAGCCGGCTCTTTGCTGGGGCGATTCGCGCGTCGGAAATGTGATCTTCCGCGACGCGTCCCCGGTTGCGATTCTCGATTGGGAAATGGCGAATATTTCGGATCCGCGAACGGATCTGGCGTGGTGGATCTGGATCGATCGCTGCAACAGTGAAGGGCTCGGACTGGAACGTCTGGCCGGACTGCCAACGCCCGAAGAGGTCTACCAGAATTGGCAGACGCTCACGGGGCGATCGATCGATGGGATCGCCTGGTTCGAACTCTTTGCGGTCGTACGTTATGCGATCATCCTGGATCTCAAATTCGAGGCCTTTCGGGAAGCGGACTCGGGTCTCGGTGATATCCCGAATTTCGTCGTGCCGTTCATTCCCGGTCTGATGGACGCGGTTCGCGGTCCTTCCCGCTAGAGGTCAATCCGATATGCAGTCCGGCGATTTGATCGCGTCCACATCCACGTCCGCGGATCCCGCCTTCATCGGCTGGCGAATGGTCGGCATCGGATTCCTCGCCAATTTCCTGGCGAGCGCGATCACGCTGGCGACCTTTGGCAATTTCGTCGATCCCGTCAGTGAAGCCTTCGGTGTCGCGCGATCGACGACGACCCAGGGCATGGCCATCGCCTTCGTCGTGACGGGACTCGTCGGGCCCTTCGCCGGTGTCTTGCTCGACCGCGGATGGGCGCGCGCCATGATGGCTGTGGGCGCCCTCATGGCGGGGAGCGGTCTGATCCTTCTCTCGCAGGCCACCGAACTCTGGCAGGCCGCCGTGCTCTTTTGCGGGGTCGTTGGTCTGGGGTCGGCGCTCTTTGGAATCATGCCATCGATGGCGCTGGTCTCGCATTGGTTCGTGCGACAGCGCGGACTCGCGATCGGAATAGCCGCGGCGGGCCTCACGATCGCGTCGGGGGTCGCGCCGACCACGGCGGAGTTCTTGATCGGTCTCTACGGTTGGCGAAGCGCCATGATGATATTCGGGGTGGCCACGATCTTGATCGGGCTTCCGATTTTCGCTGGGTTCGTCGTCGGTCGACCCGAATGGGTCGACCAGCGACCAGACGGAGACGCGATGGAGGTCGACTCGGATGGCGTCGAGGCGGAACCCGGGATCGATGATGCGATTCTCGCGATCGGCGACCTCGTTCGCGACGGACGGCTATGGGCGCTCTCCATCGGGTGGGGTCTGATTCTCACGTCGCCGCTGGTGCTCACGCCGATCGTCGTGCCCTTCGGAACGGATCTCGGTTTCACCAAGGTTGAAGCGGCGAGATTCTTCGTCGCCATGATGCCGCTTTCGCTTCTGGGCAAGGTCGTGTTCGGACGCTGGGCCGACGTCGCCCCCTTGAAGCCAGCGATTGCCGTCGTGGTCGCCGGCAACGCTCTGATCTGGCTCGTCTTCTACGTCGAACCCGGATTTGCGCTCTTCATCGCAACGGGCGCGATCTATGGCATCGGGATCGGCGGCGCGTCCCCGCTTCAGGGCGTTACGATCGGGCGCTGTTTCGGGCGCGCGAATTTCGGCCGAGCCTCGGGCCTCGGTGGATTGCTGGCGATTGTCGTGATCGCATCGGCCATGGTCACATTCCAGTTGCTCTACGGATCGACGGGTAGCTACCATCTGGGGTTCGTGGTGCAGACCGTCCTGGTCTTGCTCGGCGGAGCACTCATCGCCGTCGTGCGAATCCCGAAACTCGAGGACGCTGCGGGCTAGTCCATTAGCGCGGTGGCGGCGTGTACCAGATCGGCGAACTCCAGGCGCGCTCCTGAATCGTCTTCGGAAGTTCGTCGGTGCAGCACGCTTCGAATCCATCGCTGATCGAATCTGGATTCTCGCATTGCACGCCGGCGTCCACGCATGCCCATTGCGTCCAGCGACAGCTCGGATTTTCGAGCAGTCGCGCATAGTAGAAGGCAGGCCCGGCGGCGTCGAAATTCGGATCCCGCCAGACCGAACAAAGATGGGTTCGTCCTGCACCGCGTCGTTCGCAAGTCGAGAGATCGACGTCGGCCTCGTTCGGGCCGCCGGCCACGGTCAAGACGACTTCGTGTTGGCTCCCGTCTTCGATCCAACCCTTCACGATCTCGATTCGCTGGAGATCGCCTCCGTTTGGATGGGGGTCGCGGGACGCTGCGACCAGGAAGGTGGGCCCCACGGTTCGTGCCGAATCGGCGGTCCCCTGCATCGGTAGATCTCCGCCCATCGGGACGCCTCCGGCGTAACCGGCTTCCGCCGGGTCGCCGGCCTGGCAGGCATCGGCCTCGTAGTTCCATCCTCCGAAGAAGCGCAGGAGCGGACGCGTACCGCTCGTCCCGTACGCCTCTTTTCGCCTCATCGCTTCGAAGAGCGCATCTCGGGCGTTCTCTTCCGCCCAGAGAACCGCGAGGCCACCCGGATTCAGTGCGGTGAGGTCCCGGAAGCCCGACTCGAGAGCCTCTGTGCTCGGCTTGCCCGCGCCGCCATGGCCCTCGAATCCGCGCTCCTTGACCAGGCCGGGTGTGCCAAGGTGGGTGTCCGTGCTGCCGATCAGGCCGAATTTGAGTGGGTTGTCGCCGAGTTCGGCTTCCAGCGCGAGGCCACGCTCGAGGGCGTCGCGCGCGAAATTGACGGCATTTTTTTCCGGATCGCTCGAGGAGGGATCGTGTGTATTAGGCGCCTTCTCGAAGGCACATCCCTCATCCGTCAAGCCAGGCACGAAGGCGCATTCCGATTCACCTTTGTGTTGCATGACTTCGACGAGTCGATCATATCGTGCACGAATCGCAGCCTCTTCGAGGCCAATCTCTTCGTGCAGTCGAACGGCGGACGTAAACGCCGAGCCCTTGCTCCAATTCGAGTTGTGCGGAATCGTCAACGCTTCACAGCCGGGCAGGCCATCGCGACATTGTTCGTCCAGACCGTTCCAGAGATGGATGGCCATCGGACCGGTCTCCATGACACTGATCGGCAATTCGGGAACGAGTTCATTTCGAAAGATCACATTTCGATGGAGATGGCCGGCGCCGTCGATGGCCGCCGTCCACTCATAGGCCACGAAACTCGTGAATTCGCAGCCCGCGCTGCGATCGTAGGCCTGTTCCGCCGCCCGCCGATGTTCGTTCCAGACGATGCCGGCCGCTGCGAGACAATGGACATTGTCCTCACCGCAGAATCCCCAGCGCGATTGGAAGAGCGAATAGCGTGCATTCATTACGTAGAAGGCCACGCGTGGAAAGGTCCGGTAGAGACGGCAGACCATCGAACCATGGCCGGGCTGCCCGGGCGTATTGCAGATATGGACCTCACCAAGCTGATTCGCATGGTCGGTTACGGCGGCGAAATCGAGGGGGCGGGCGAGCTGAACGCGGCGCAGCGCGTTCCCGT
>CAWLAJ010000005.1:0-39270 GCA_963854795.1 Deltaproteobacteria bacterium UBA4427
GTGAGAAGCAGGTCGCCCGACACCATTCCAGCCCGCTGCGCGAAGCCGCTCGGAACCAGCTCGGAGAGCTCGAGTCCGACCGCGGTTGCCCGGACTCGCCCTTCCAACCCGGACCCCCACGCGGTTCCCGGCACCGTCAGCCGTCGCTCGAGATAGAGCTGGAAATCTCTCGTGATCCGCTCGCCAACTCCGAAGACCGTGTCCCGTCCGACGAGGCCGATCAAGGCACCGAAACCCGACTGCACGACCGTGACGCGCGTGCCCGTCCCGACTTGTTCGAGCCTGACGGCGATCTCGGTCCCCGCGCAGGGTTCGTCGTCCTTCTTGACGCGAAGGAGTCGTCCCGCGTCTTCTTCGATCAAACTACAACTCGCGCCGCCCCCTTCGATCATCGCGAACGAGGGGAAGCCGGGAAGCACATATCGTTTCACACCCTCAGGATCACCCGCGCTGGACGCTTCCAACACGCGGTGAGTCAGCGACTCCCAGACTTCTTCGGGCGCCAGCTCGACGATGAAGGTCGCTTCGTAGTCCTCGTTCTGCCCCTGTTCATCACTCATGATTCGTGCTCCGATTGGGGATACGTCGCAAAGGCGACTCGGTACCTCTGGCCCTCTCCGTCGCCATATTTGGCGAGCAGCGTTTTCAACAGGTCAACGAATTCTCGCATGAACTCTTCGCGGGATTCCGCGTCGGGCAAGCGCACTTCGGCTTCCACGCTGGCAGTGGAGAGCTGTCCGCCGTCGTGTGCCGACTGCTCGATCAGGTTTGCGGCATCACACTGGAGTCGCTCACCGAGATCGACCAGCTGGGACAGCGAAACCTGATCTCGAAAGACCGAAGCGAGCTGTTCGGGGTTCGACGCGAATCGAGACGACACGACGAATCGCCGAGCGGTCGCCTGATAGAGCTGTTCCAGGAAATTTCCCTTGCGCCGCTCGCCGGCATGCCGGACCAGGCCGATCCGCTCGAGCTCCTTCAGGTGGTAGCCGAGCGATTGCCTCGATCGGCCGAAGGAACGAGCAAGCCCGGCAGCGGTCTCCGGCGTACGCAACGCCTCGAGGATCCGGGAGCGAACCGGATGGGCCAGGGCCGCAATCTGGTCCGAATCAGCAATCATTTCGACGGCGTTTTGCATCGTCCCGCTTGGTTAGCAAAATTTATTTTACTAGACAAATATATTTTTCTATCTCTCAGAAATCACTCCAGGTCCGCCCCAGAGCCCTCCCGAGACGCTCGCGGCCAGCCCGGGCGCTTGCGCGGATCCGGCCGCGCTGAAGAGACCTGGCCGCTCGCCGTGTGCATCGCCCGAGCCGATTGGCTTGGGCCCTAGGAGAACGCTTTGGCTCTGGCATCTGCTATTCGAGACGAGCCCACAACGAGGCAGAAAGCAGCACCCGTGAAACGACATCGAATGCACCGCCCGAATCGATCAACGTGAGTTCTGATCTTCCGAAAAGAGCCTCGGTCGTCATCATCGGCGGCGGCGTGGTGGGTTGCAGCGTCGCCTATCATCTCGGCCTGCGCGGAACGCAAGATGTCCTGCTACTCGAACGCAAACGCCTCACCTGCGGAACGACCTGGCACGCAGCCGGACTCGTCGGCCAACTTCGCGCAACCAAGAACCTGACGCGTCTCGCCCAATACTCCGCTGATCTGTATGAGCGACTCGAGGCCGAAACCGGCCAGGCCACTGGCTTCGCGCGTACCGGCGCAATCTCGATCGCCACCGACTCCGAACGAATGGAAGAGCTGCTTCGCGATGCCGCGGTGGCCCGAAGCTTCGGAATCAAGGCCGCCCGCTTGAGCCCGCAGGAAGTTCGCGACCGATGGCCCGTCGTGTCGATCGATGACATCGTCGGCGCGATCCATCTCCCGAGCGATGGTCAGGTCAGTCCGGTCGACGTGACGCGCGCCCTGGCCGAGGGCGCACGTCTTCGCGGTGCGACGATCCGCGAGAACATCAAAGTCACCGATGTGCTGACTCGCAATGGTCGGGTCGCCGGCGTCATGACGGATCAAGGCGCAATCGAATCGGAGATCGTGGTCAATTGCGGCGGAATCTGGGCTCGCGAAATCGGTCGACTCTGTGGCGTAGACGTCCCGCTCCACGCATCCGAGCATTTCTACGTGATCACCGAGCCGATCGACGACTTGCCGAAGGAACTCCCTACCCTGCGCGAGCCCGGTTCGTGTCTCTATTTCAAGCGAGAGGCCGGCGGGCAACTCCTGGTGGGCTTCTTCGAGCCGGTCGCCCGACCCTGGGGCATGAATGGCATTCCGGAAGACTTCGCCTTCGATGAACTCGGCGAGAATTGGCCGCATCTGGAGCCATGGCTGGCCAAGGCCGCCGAACGCATTCCTGCTCTCGACAGTGTGGGAATTCGACAATTTTTCAACGGGCCCGAGAGCTTCACACCGGACGATCGCTTCTTGTTAGGCGAAGCACCGGAGCTGGCTGGGTTCTTCGTTGCCGCCGGCTTCAACTCGATCGGCGTTGGAACCGGAGGCGGCGCGGGCAAGGCCCTGGCCGATTGGATCGTCGACGGGAGCCCGACGATGGAGCTCACAGACGTCGACCTTCGTCGCATGATGCCGTTCCAGACCAATGCCAGGTACCTCCACGACCGCACCGTCGAGAGCCTCGGCTTGCTCTATGCGATGCATTGGCCCTACCGACAATTCCAGTCCGCACGGGGTGCGCGTCGTTCGCCGCTACACGACCGACTCGCCGATCAAGGCGCATGCTTTGGGGAGCTTGCGGGCTGGGAGCGCGCCAACTGGTTTGCACCAAGAGGAGTCCGACCCGAGTACGCATATAGCTATGGTCGACAGAATTGGTTCGATCATTCGGCAGAAGAGCATCGCGCCGTCCGCGAAGCGGTCGGCCTCTTCGATCAGACTTCATTCGGTAAGCTGCTCGTCCAGGGACCCGACGCCGAGGCCGCCCTACAACGAATTTGCGCAGCCGACATGAACGTCGCGCCCGGCAGGGTCGTCTATACACAGTGGCTCAACGAGCGAGGCGGTATCGAGTCCGATCTGACCGTCACGCGCCTCGACGACGAGCACTATCTGATCGTGACCGCGCCGGCCTGTCAGGTTCGAGACCACGCTTGGCTGAAAAGACAGATCCCTTCAGTCGCGCGCGCTGAAGTCGTCGATGTGACCTCGGCGTGGGCGGTGCTGGGCATCATGGGGCCGCGTTCGCGTGCCCTGCTCGAAACGCTGACACCCGACGACCTCTCCAATGCTGGCTTTCCCTTCGCCTCCTCGCGCGAAATCGACCTCGGCTACGCACGCGTCCGCGCCACTCGCATCACCTATGTCGGCGAACTCGGCTGGGAGCTCTACATCCCGATGGAATTCGCACAGGGCGTCTACGACGTGATCGTCGAAGCCGGCGAGCCCTTCGGCTTGCGACACGCTGGCTACCACGCGCTCAATTCCCTGCGCATCGAAAAGGGCTATCGCCATTGGGGCCATGATGTGACGAGCGGCGACACACCCCTCGAAGCCGGTCTCAGTTTCGCGGTGGCTTTTGACAAGGGAGTGGATTTCATCGGACGCGAAGCGCTATTGCGCCAGAAGAAGACGGCACTCGAGCGGAGGTTGGTGACCTTCGCTCTCGACGATCCGGAACCGCTTCTCCATCACGACGAGCCGATTTGGCGCAACGGCGAATGCAAGGGCAACCTCACCTCCGGAATGTTCGGACACACTCTCGGCCGGAGCATCGGGCTGGGTTATGTCGAGCATGCCGAGGGCGTCGACCGTGACTTCATCGACGCTGGCCAATGGGAGATCGAGGTCGCGGACCGGCTCGTTCCGGCGAAGGCCACGTTGCGGCCGCTCTACGATCCGAAAAACGAACGCATTCGCGCCTGAACCGACTCGACTTCCAACCGGCCGCGCCAACGTCCGCGCCCGGAGTGATCCCGATCAGCGCGGTACGGCGAGTGCCATGCCATCGGCGCCCGGGTCAGCTCCACCCGTCACGACCTCTCCGTCGATGGCGATCGCATGGACCCAGGCGAAGGTGTGGCTGAGGGGGCTGCGCACGACCGAGTATCCGGCCTGCTCCAATTCGTCCGTGACATAAACAGGGATCCTGTTGCAGACGTCGATTGCATCGCTCGTCGAAGAAAATCTCGGAGCGCCGACCGCGTCCGACACCGACATGCCGTGGTCGATCACGTTGAGAATGCCTTGCAGAACACCCATCGCGATCTGGGTTCCGCCAGGAGCCCCGATCACCAGCGCTGGCTTGTCATCTTCGAACACGATCGAAGGACAGATCGAACTAAAGCGACTCTTTCCCGGCTCGATCGAGTCCGCGCGACCCGGCCGCGGATCGAAGACGCCCATGCAGCCGTTATACATGAACCCGAGACCCTCGGTGACGACGCCCGAGGGCATCCCCAGTGAGTGTGTCATCGACACGGCATTTCCGGACGAATCGATCACCGAGATATGGGTCGTGTTCTTGCTTTCGGGAGAGCCCACCCGTTCGACATGCGCAACCTCGCCGGCCCGAATGTCCTTGGCGAGTTGCCCCGCGTAGCCGCGATCGAGCAGCCGCGCGAGCGGAACATCGAAGAAACGCGGATCCCCAACCCAGCGGTCTTTGTCGATGGTCGCCCGCTTCATCACCTCGCAGACGGTTCGGATATATTCTGGACTGTTATGGCCCATCGCTGCGAGATCAAAATTCTCGAGCATGTGCAGCATCTCGATCAGCATCACGCCGCCGCCCGGAGGAGGATTGGTCGAAACCCTGCGACCCCGATACTCGCCCCAAAGCGGTTCACTACACTCCGTTTGATAACTTTCGAGATCCTCACGAGACAAGAGTGCTCCGCCGCGCTTCATGTCTGCGGCGATCTCGTCGGCCATCTCACCCCGATAGAAGATGTCCGACCCCCCCTCCGCAACCCGGCGCAGCGTCCTCGCCAGATCGGGATTGTGGAGTCGACTTCCAACTCGCCGAAGCTCACCGGCTTCGTCGTAGTAGATCTTTCGAGTCGCCTCCGTATGCCGCAGGCGCTCCGCCACTTCGACGCGCTCGCTCTCATCGCGACGGGTCCAGAACTCGTAGACGTGTGGTCTGACGACGAACCCTTGATCCGCATGCACGATCGCCGGCTCAACGACCTGTCCCCAGGAAAGCGCACCGTATCGTGACTGCGCCTCGTGATAGGCCTTCAGGCTGCCCGGCACCGTGATCGATTGATAACCGACATCGTTTACACGCCCTCTCAAGACGAAGCCGAAGCCGTCCCGATTCTCGCCCTCGATCAGGTCTTCCCACATACCGGGGGTCGCCGCCGCCGGAGCGCGACCGTGGAAATCGATGATCTCGTGAATTTCGCGCTCGGGCAGGTAGAGCTGCATGCTTCCAAAGCCCGCGATGCCGCACATCTGGGGATCCACCACGCCCTGCACGAGCGCGCAGGTGATCGCCGCATCGACGGCGTTCCCACCGCGCCGCAGCGCGAGCGCGCCGGCCTCGACGGCCTCCGGCTGGGGGGCAACGATCATCGCGTCGGGCTGGACCAGGGGCATGTCGCGACAGTAGCCCACGGGCCCGGGCGGCCAGCTGAATTGTTCGGGCGCTCTACCGGATCCAGACTCCGAAGCCCATCAGGGCCAGGAAGATCCAGCCCATGAATGCGATCGCGGGGGCCGAGTTTCCTGAACTTCCCGAATCGCTCGCGAAGAACTCCCAGACCCAAAGGGGAGGATGTAATCGGCCCATGTCTGACCGAAAAAGATCATCGAGCCACATACCGCAACGCCCGCGGCAGCCGCGAGGACGGATTCGGGTTGTGCGGCATCGTATAGGTTCACGATCAGGACGATCGCCACAACCAAGAACACAGTCAGTCTCGCGAGCAAATCTTCACCTCGTTGATCGTGATCTTGATCGTCACGTCGACCGGTATTGCTCGGGCGTAGGGCTCGCGAGCCCCACGCCCATTGTTCTCCTTGTTCCTATTGTGCCTATTGTGCCTATTGTGCCGTGTGTCCGGTCGCCCGGGCGGTCGAACAAGGCGACGGTGTCGCTCAACGATTCACCTCATTCGACCTCATTCGCCTTCGAGAGCCTCTTCTTCCGCTGTCACGGTCGGTTGGCCTTCTGTGGAAGCCACTGCGGGTACGGCCAATTTCAATCCCTTCGCCAGGTAGACCTCTTCGGCCAGCCGTGCGCATGCGTCCGGGTTCTCTTTCAGAAACGTCCGCGCCTTCTCTCGACCCTGGCCGATTCGCTCGCCATCGTAGGAATACCAGGAGCCACTCTTCTCGACGATGCCCTCATCTACGCCGATATCGATGAGATCGCCCTCTTTCGAAATGCCTTCGTTGTAGAGGATGTCGAATTCCGCCTGGCGGAAGGGTGGCGCCACCTTGTTCTTGACGATCTTGACGCGAGTCCGATTGCCCGTGACCTCGTCGCCGTCCTTGATCGCCGCGATCCTTCGCACGTCGATTCGAATCGAGGCGTAGAACTTCAGCGCGTTTCCGCCGGTCGTCGTTTCGGGACTTCCGAACATGACCCCGATCTTCATTCGAATCTGGTTGATGAAGATGATCGTGGCGCCCGATTTCGAAACGGTCCCGGTCAGCTTCCGGAGCGCCTGACTCATCAAGCGAGCCTGCAATCCGACGTGGGTGTCGCCCATCTCGCCTTCGATTTCCGCCCGCGGCACCAGCGCTGCGACCGAATCGACGACCACCAGATCGATCGCCCCCGAGCGCAACAGAACGTCCGCAATCTCGAGCGCCTCTTCTCCCGTATCCGGCTGCGAAACCAGCAATTCGTCGACGTTCACGCCAAGCCGTCGCGCATAGTTCACATCCAACGCGTGCTCCGCGTCGATGAACGCGGCCACGCCGCCGATCTTCTGCATCTCGGCGATCGCATGCAAGGTCAATGTCGTCTTGCCGCTCGACTCCGGTCCGTAGATTTCTACGATCCGGCCGCGCGGAAGACCGCCGATCCCGAGCGCGATATCGATACTGGGCGCCCCACTCGAGAAAAAGGGAATCTCGTGATTGACGGCGTCGTCGGTCATTTTCGTGATCGCACCCTTGCCGAACTGCTTCTCGATGCTCGAAACAGCGAGCTCGATCGCCTTCGCCTTCGCGCTCTCCGCGATGCCTCCTCGTTCGACCTTTGCCTTCGGTGTCGCGTTCGCCTTGCCTCGTGCCATCGTCAGTGTCTCCCCATTTATTGCGTTGACCAAATATTCAAGAATTGAACCAAAAAAAGCCTAAGCCGATGAGCCACTCAGAGCAGAGCCACCGCCGCGGCGTCTCATCAGGCTCGGCCCCACCAGCTCGACGCCGAGCACACTCCGTCGAATCCAATCGAGAGCAACCTGAGCCGTCAACATCCGATGTCGCTTACGATCGATCAGAAAGACGAACGATTCGGAATGGGTTCCGGACTCACCCGCACCCTCGGCGGCGGAAATCGCAATCCAGACGAGTCCGACGGGCTTTTCCGGCGTCCCCCCGCTCGGTCCGGAAATTCCAGAAGTCGCGACTCCGAAATCACTCCCGAATTTCTGACGCACACCCTCGGCCATCGCTCGAATGACCGGCTCCGAGACGGCGCCGAATTCCTCGAGCAGATCGGAAGACACGCCGAGCAAGGAGGTCTTGGCGGCGTTCGAATAGGCCACGATCCCGCCAAGGAAATAGGCCGAAGAGCCGGGTATGTCCGTCAGACGTTCCGCGATCAACCCGCCCGTACAGGATTCGGCCGTCGCGACCGAGAGACCTCGTGTCGTCAACAGACCACCGACCACGCTCTCCATCGTTTCGTCGCCTTCGCCGTAGACGATCGGACCGAGCCGGGCGCGAATGGCTTCGGAAACCTGGCCGATTCGCGCATCCGCCTCCTCGGCCGTCTTCGCCCGCGCCACCGGCCGCAGAAAGTTGTCGGGAAAGCTCGTTCGATAACCCAGGTCGACCTCGCCATCACGAGCCAGATCCATCAACTCGGCCTCGAGCGTGGACTCACCCATCCCAAAGGTTCGCAGCAACACCGCTCGAACGACCCGCCTCTCGATCCCGCGCTGGCCCGCCTCTCCAGGGCTTCTGCCCGTCTCGTCCGCCTGCAAGAGGAAGTCCGCCTCGATCCGCGGCAACACCTGTTCGTCCATCATCAGGTCGAGTTCCCTCGGCACACCGGGCATCGCAAAAAATACGGCTCGACCCTCTCGAAGCGAGAACCCGGGCGCCGTTCCAATCGGATTTCGAAGCACATCCACATCGGCACCCGTCGGAAAATACGCCTGCTTCCGATTGACGTCGGCCATCCGGCGACCCACACGCGAGAAGAAGGCCTCGATCGCCGCCAGCGACTCTTCATGTAATTCAGTCTCTCGACCAAAGGTCTCGGCCAGGACTTCGGTCGTCATATCATCTCGAGTCGGCCCGAGCCCACCCGAAACCAGCACGAAATCACTCCGACCGGCCGCCCGACGAAAGGCATCCTGCATGTCGGCCGAGTCATCCAACACGGAGACCTGATATCGACATTCCAGATCGAGCAAGAGCAGCCGCTCGGCAATCCGCGCCTTGTTCGAGTCGACGATCTCGCCGCGAAGCAGCTCGTCCCCGATCGTGATGATCTCTGCGATCACAGCGCCGCTCCAGTGAGCGCGATCGAGTCCATCGAATAGAAGTGTTCGAATCCCCAGGTATGGAGAACGAAGAGACAGGAGCCAGCATGGAGCCCCGCCATCACATCGTCAGCCATCACGCCGAACCCTCCGTCGAATCGCCGTTCCGCCCATCCGATGGCCCCCGGCTTCCACACATCAAACAGTCTGAATAGGACGAATCCGGTCACGACTTCGAAAAAAAACAGGGAAAGATCGTTTCGGGTCATCCCATGCCCGGCTTCGATCAGCCACAACACGGGTACGAGAGGAACGAGCGTGATCAGCTGGCCGACGACTTCGTCGATGACGATTCGCCCGTCATCGCGGCGACCGAAGTCGATCTCCGCGCGACTCGCCGCATGGATCCCCAACAGCAGGAGAGACCCGGACACAGCCCCATAGATCACGAAAAGGCCCGCCTCGCCCACTTCGATCGAGGCGCTCGCCATGCCGATCAGCCAGAAGACGAGTACGCCCGCAAAGGATCCGGCCGTCCCCGGCGCAATCGGCGAGTAGCCGAAACCTCCGGCAATCGCGATCCAGCGCGACCAACGACCGGTGGAAAGTCGGACGGGCGCGATTTCCACGATCGGCTGGACGGGTCGGGTCGGCTGGTCCTCGGTCGCCGTGGCGGAGACGAATCCGGAATCTTCTGCGGCTGCCTGAGTCGATCTGGGGCGTCCGAGCGGAGCACCTAGCCCCGCTAACCCCGGTAACCCCGCCGTGCGCTCCCGGTGTCCGCCGAGATCGCTCGAGTCGTCGTTTTTGAATTCAGCTTCGATGGGAAAACCCACCCATTTCAATTTCCATTTTCCGCTCTCCCGCGCCGCGACTCATCGATCCGTTCAGCTGAAATGAGGGCGTTGCGAGAAATCGGATTTGTCGTCGCTGGGGGGCGTCGAGCCATCTGGAAAGTAGCCATCCGCCTTGGAGAGCGTCAATCAAAAAGGCGAAAATTTGACGAAAATAGAGAGGTTCGCGGGGCGAGTGCGCGCGTGTTCAGCGAGCCGGCCCTTCCACCGATGTGCATAGCAAGACGATGCCTTCCTCCGATTCTCGTACGCAGAGCATTCCTGGGACTCTCCAGACCGATCCTGGCGACGACCATTGGGCCCGACGGACCCGCACGGACGCCAAGGGCCTGCTCCTCGAGCTCGCACGAGCCCTCCGCGGATTCTCATTCTACGGCGAGACCGCCCCCGAGCGACGCCGGCTTCTCGATCGAGCCTACCGCGCCGTGGTCAGCGAATTGGAACGCGCCGGCTCGCTCGAATTCAGGCTGGGCGAGGGGAGCTTCGAGATCGCTGGGATCCCCCAGCCGGTCGCACTCGGCGACGTGCTCGGGCCCCTCGAGTCCGTTCTTCGAGAACACGGGCTCGAGCGCGTTCGCCTCGATCCACTCATCTCGCACAACGCACTGCACGGATTCTTCGAGCTCCTCGGACAACCGGCCAGTCGCTTCGAAGACCCGACCGCCTTCATGCGCTCACTCGAAGCGCGCGATGCCCGGGGAATCCAGCTCAACGACATCGCGGACGACGGTCCTGCGACCACGCCGAAGCTCAATACGACCCCGCCACGAGCCTCGGCGTCGCTGGCGGCGACCGCCGTAGGGGACGCACCGGCGCCCGCCCACCCTACCCTCGAATCCCACCCACTCGAGACGCCCTCGGCGAGCGATTCAGACGAACGTCTGAGAGCTCGCCTGATCGAACTCGATCGAACCACCGAAGACTCCGCCTATCGCCGACGAGCCGCCGACATCGCTGTCTGGGCCCACGATCTCTTCGACCGGGGACGCCACGACGAGTGCTACCGCGCACTGCTGGTGGTGGCCGACCATGCGGTGGGCTCCGGAGGCAGAACCGAAACGCAGGCTCGCCTTGCGGCCGCTTGCTTCACTCAGATCGCAAACGGCGAGTGTCTGGACGACTTGATCGTTCGCGCGACGGGATCGAATGCAGCGGGCGTACGGGCGGCGCAATTGCTCCTGCAACTCGGCGCATCGGCCGTCCCCACCATCCTGGATCACATTTGCAAGGAAGGGGACCCCGACCGCGCCAGGCCGCTTCATTCATTGGTGCTCGCGCTCGGTGACGAATCTCTGCCGGCGCTGATCAAAGCGATCGAGAATTCCGACGCTCGTCGTGCCCGGATCGGCATCCAACTCGCCGGCGAACTTCAGAACCCGGCCGCATTGCCGGTTCTCTTGGCCGCGCTTCGCAAGGCGGACGTTTCGCGGCGTGACCAGATCGTTCGCGCGCTCGCTCTTCTCCCAGGCGAAGATTCGAAGCGGGCGCTAGCGGGGACTCGGGCCGGGTCAGCCGCCAAGTCGCTACACTGATCTTCGTGCGCATTCTCGGAGTCGACCTCGGCAGCAAACGGATCGGGCTCGCGATCTCTGACGAGGCGGGTGCGATCGCTTTCCCGGCCGGCATTCTCGAGAGTCGTGGACGCAAGCATGACATCTCGTCGCTTCGTGCCTTGATCACCGAGAAAAATATTGCTCGCGCCGTTGTCGGACTCCCCATCCACATGGACGGACGGCATGGCCCCGAAGCCGAGAAGGCCACCGACTTCGCCGCCGCCCTCCATGACGCCAGCGGAATCCCGGTGGACACGCTCGATGAACGCTGGACGTCTCTCGAGGCGAAAAGACTGCTGACTCCCGCGCCCGCAAAGCACGGCAAGAGGCGCCATGAATCGAGACGACGCGGCCCCGAGCAGCGAAAGCAAGGCGTCGTCGATGAGATGGCGGCCTCGATCATTTTGCGAACCTACCTCGCTCAGCAAGCCCGAGACGCGACCGGTGGGGAACCCGACGAATGCGGCGACGGATGAGCGATTCGCAGCGCGAGCCATCCGCATGGCGATGATGCTGAAAGCGCTTCTTGCCGCTGTGGTGATCGGCCTAGTCAGTGCCGCCGGAGGCTGGATCTGGATCCAGCATTCGCTCGCACCGGTCCACGAAAACGGGGGCCAGGCGCGCACATTGGCGCTCGAGGTCGCGCCTGGCGATTCGCTGGGTCGAATCGCGGATACGCTCGAGGCCGCCGGGATCATCCGAAACGCGAAGGTGACTCGCTGGCTCGCTCGCGCCGAAGACCTGTCCTCGCGACTCAAGGTCGGCGAGTACGAACTCTCGGCAGCGCAATCCACGAAAGAAATTCTCGAAATCCTTTCGAAGGGACGCGTGCTCACACACACGGTGGTCATCCCAGAAGGGAAACGCGCATCGGAGATCGCCGATCTTCTCGAGGCCGCCGGCTTGGCCGACCGCGAGGCCTTTCTCGAAGTCGTCTTCAACCCGGAGACTGCGTCGCGCCTGGGCGTCGAAGGTTCGAGCCTCGAGGGCTACTTGTTTCCAGACACGTATCGCTTCGCTCGGGGGCTGGCGCCTGAACTCATTGCGAGAACGATGGTTCGAGAATTCGTTGGGGTCTATGACGACCTACCCGCGCATTCGTCCGAGCCAACGCTCTCGATGCTCGAATTGGTGACGCTCGCCTCGATCGTCGAAAAGGAGACGGGGGCGGCCGTGGAGCGGCCGCTGATCGCGGGGGTCTTCCTCAATCGAATGAAGCTCGGGATGCGGCTCGAAACCGACCCGACGGTGATCTACGGAATCGAGAATTTCGACGGCAATCTACGTCGCGTCCATCTCGAAGACCGCGGCAATCTCTACAACACCTATCGGATTCGGGGATTGCCGCCAGGGCCGATCGCAAGTCCAGGCCGCGAAGCGCTGCGTGCCGTACGGCAACCCGCCGACTCGGCGTACCTCTACTTCGTGTCGCGCAACGATGGCACGCATGTTTTCTCCAAGACCTACGCAGAGCACGAGCGCGCGGTCGATCGCTTCCAGAGACGGCGGCGCCGCCGGTGAGCCTGCTCGAAGAACAATTCGCATTCTATCGGGAGCGCGTTCCCGAGCAGTTCAATCTCACGCTCAAGAATCAAAGGGCCAGCGCCGCAAGCGATCTCGAAGCGGCGAAAACGCTCGAGGAAATGGAAGCGGTTCGAGCGTCGATTATCGTCCAGGTTGAAGCGGGCGACGCGATGCATCGAACGGCATTCGACATCGATCGCGGGCGAATGCAGGTCGTCGACGCGACCGCTCGAACACCCTTCCTGATCCTCGGTCATAGCCTGGCGGACTTCGAGAGCATCCGG
Source organism: Deltaproteobacteria bacterium UBA4427 (assembly GCA_963854795.1). Taxonomy (GTDB): domain Bacteria; phylum Myxococcota_A; class UBA9160; order UBA9160; family UBA4427; genus UBA4427. The sequence continues at coordinate 12,849 of CAWLAJ010000005.1, forward strand.
CGTGAATGTGGCGATTCGCTGCTCGGCTTTCTCGGCGCCCTGGCCGGACTCGGGGACGAGATGAAACTCACGGCACAGCGGGTTCGAAGTCTCCGAGAACTGCACGGCAGCCTTGTCTTCGAACGGGTCGGACGCGATGGCTTTGCGCTCTTCGCGACCTTCGGCGTCGACTCGACGTCACCGGAGCCGCGCACGAAGATTCGCCTCAACGATGAGGTCTACACGGCGCTGCGCAGCGGCGCACTCGATCCACAGGATGCGTTTCTCGATGGACGGGTCGAGATCGAAGGCGATATGGAGCTGGCTGTTGGGTTGGCACTCACCGCGCTCTCGCCCGACTGACTCATCGCCGGTGTGAGTCGCCTGCATTCGCTTGCGGACGCGTCAGGAAGCGGAAGCTGTCAGACCAGCGCGACTTCGCGCAGCAGCGCGATGTCGTCGAGCGCCTTCCCGGCACCATGAACCACGGCGGTGTAGGGGTCTTCGCTGCGCAGGATCGGTAGTCGCGTTTCCTGTCGGAGCAGATGGTCGAGATCGGTGAGCAGCGACCCGCCTCCCACCAGCATGATGCCGCGGTCGACGATGTCCGCCGCCAGTTCCGGCGGCGTCTTCTCGAGTGTGAGGTGAACAGTCTCGATGATGGCGTGAATGGGTTCGACCAGCGCCTCTCTCATCTGGTCGCTCGTCGTCACGACGACCTTGGGAATACCAGCGACGAGATCTCGGCCCTTGAGTTCCATTTCTCGGGTCTTGCTCTCGGTCGACGCGGTCCCGATCTTGATCTTGACCTGCTCCGCCGTGCGCTCGCCGATCAACATATTGTATTTGCGCTTGACGTAGTTGATGATCGCCTCGTCCATCTTGTCACCGCCAATTCGAATCGAACGCGATGTCACGATTCCCGACAATGAGATCACGGCCACGTCGGTCGTGCCGCCGCCGATGTCAACGACCATGTTCCCGGCTGGCGCTGTCACGTCGAGGCCAGCACCAATCGCGGCCGCCATCGGCTCTTCGATCAAGAAGACTTCTCGTGCACCCGCGGAGAGCGCGGATTCGCGAACCGCGCGCTTCTCGACACTGGTAATGCAGGGGGGAACGCAGATCACGATCCGCGGACGCGCGAGGGTTCGGCGGTTGTGGGCTCGCTGAATGAAATAGCGGAGCATCGCTTCCGTAATTTCGAAGTCCGCAATCACACCATCCTTGATCGGCCGGATCGCCTCGATGTTTCCGGGAGTGCGGCCAAGCATTTCCTTGGCCGCATGTCCGACGGCCCGAACGCGCTGGGCACGTCCGTTTTTTTCCGTCGTGATCGCGACGACGCTCGGCTCGGAGCAGACGACGCCCTTGCCCTTGCTGTAGACCAGCGTGTTCGCTGTTCCCAGATCGATCGCGAGATCGTGCGAAAACATTCCGGCGATTGCATCAAGAAACATCCGAGACTCCCAAGGGCACAGGCGCTAGCGGGGGACCAGCCCTACCCATCCTCTTCAATCGGCAGGAATGCGCAGAGGTTGAGCCCAAAGGCGCGCTGAGCGGGTGAAAACCGATCGCCCAAACGTGAGGCGGCTCACACCGGGGGCGATTTCGGCCCGAGACCCCTCAGAGTCGCACGAGGGCAACTCCGCGGCGCCTCGGGCTTCTCTCATATGGAAACGGCGCGGGAATTCTATGGAGCGGGCGGGGGAGAATCGCTGGGCCCGTCGATCGGCCCGCTCTCGATGAGCGCACGAAGGCCGTCGATCCGATCCGATAGATCGTAGACTCCGCCTCGGATCTCGCCGAGATGGCTGCGATGCGCCTCGACGAGCGACTGTGCACGGTCGAGCCTGCCTTCGAGACCGACGATCTCAGCCTCGAGTTCTCCGGCCAGCTGGGCCTGCCAGCCGATCACGATGACCGCGAGAATCAGTGCCCCGATGAGCATCCAGACCGGCACGCTGCGCCCTTCGCTCCCAACGACCGATGCGTCCTCGCGACCGCGTGATGGCATCCTGGACCGCGCCAGATCGCCCAGCAAACGATCGTCGCCCAAGGCGTCCGCCTCGCTCGACGGTTCGACGAGTTTCAGATCGGTGACCGCGTCGCCTGCCTCCGAGGGATTGGAGGCATTGGAGGCACTCGAGGCATCGGAAAGCGCGGGGGGCCGAGGCCGCGACGAATCCACGGGGACCCTCTGGTCTACGACTGGATGACGAGCTTCGAGAGACTCGTCTTCCGCAGGTTCGTCTTCTGAATCGTTCGCACCAATTCTGCCACCTTCTCGGTATCGGTTTCGAAGGGATTATTGCAGATGACGCGGACATTCAGCAGGTTGCCCAGGCGGATATTGGACCAGTCGAGATCGTATTGGATCGAATTCTCACGAGCGAGCTTGATGAATTCGCCTCGCATCCGGGCTCGGGTGTCTTGCGGCGGCGTCCCCTTCGCTGCATCGACTTCCTCGTCGGTGAAGAGACGCTCGACGGCTCCCCTTCGCTCGAGCAGGTAGTAGAGACTGCGCTCTCGGCGAATGTCGTGATATTGCAAGTCGAGCATCAAGACTCTCGGATCCGACCAATTCGTATCGTGCTTGTCGATCCAACCCTGGATCAGCTTTCGCTTGATCAGCCAATCGACGTGTCGATCGAGTTTGTTTGGATCCGTGTCGAGACAATCGAGCACGAATTGCCACATGTCGACAGCCTTTTTGTGGTCGTCGGAAACCGGATATTGCTCGATGTATTTCTGCGCCATCTCGCAGTATTCACGCTGAATCTCGATCGGCGAATATTCTCTTCCGTTGTCGAGGCGCAGCTTGCGCTTGCAACTCGCGTCATAGGTGATGTCCTTGATCGCCTTGACCGGATTGCGAAGCGTAAAATCCTTGTTGATGTAATTGTCTTCGATCATCTGGAGCACGACCGAGCAAGTACCGACCTTGATGAAGTTCGTGTATTCGCTCATGTTCGAATCACCGACGATCACATGCAGCCGGCGATATTTCTCGCGATCCGCATGCGGTTCATCGCGGGTGTTGATGATCGACCGATCGTTCGTCGTCGTGCCAGAAATCTTCTGATAGATGTGCTGCGCGCGCTGGCTCACGCAATAGTGGATCCCGTCCTGGGTCTGGAAGACCTTGCCGGCGCCGGTATAGATCTGGCGTGTCACGAGGAAGGGAATCAGCTGCTCGGCGAGGTAGTAGAAGTCGACGTCGCGATCGACGAGATAGTTTTCATGGCAGCCATAACTGTTGCCAACGAAATCCGTATTGTTCTTGAAGATCGAGAGCTTCCCGGGAATCCGTTCTTCGCGAATCTTCTCTTCCGCGTAGATCTGTAGATCTTCGAGAATTCGTTCACCGGCTTTGTCGTAGATGATCAGCTGACCCGGCGATGCGCATTCGGGCGTTGCGTATTCGGGGTGGCAACCGGTGTCTTGATAGAAGCGCGCGCCGTTTTCGAGGAAGACGTTCAGGAAGTGTTCGGTGGTGATCAGCTTTTCAAAGAGAAAGCGGATCGCCTTCTCCACCGGGAGGGTCTTGCGACCATCCGGCGTGAAGATGATTCCGTATTCGGTCTCGATGCCATAGATGCGCTTCAGCACTGGGCCGCCTGACCGCTACCACGCTCTAGAGGACGCACAATGCGACTTCTCAAGCGTTCAGCATACCTTGAACTTCTTCGGTAGAAAGGCGGCAGAACTTGCGACCCGTTAGATTCCGATCCAGAAGACAGACTTCCAAGCTCTTGGCGTCCAATTCAGAACTGTGTTCTGCTCCTGCGTTGAGGGCCCTGCGAGCGAGGCTTGCCGCTTCCCCCGCGGGCATGCCGTCATTGTAGTCGTTTTTCAGAACCGCTTCGACATCTTCGACATTGCCCCCGATGACGCAATAGCCGGGATGATCGGAGATGAACCCATCGTATTTCACTCGATACAGCAAGTTCTTCTTGTGGTCGTCGTAACGATCGTCGCCCACTTCGGCGACGATGATTTCGATTTCGAGTGGCTTGATCTCGCGCGTAAAGACTTCGCCCATCACCTGCGAGAATGCGTTGGCCAGCGCGCGCCCACGAACATCTTCGCGACTGAACTGGTAGCCGGTGGTGTCCGCGAAGCGGACGCCGACTTTTCGAAGTTGGTCGAATTCGCTGAATTTGCCGACGCCGGCGAACGCGATTCGATCGTAGATCTCGCCTAGCTTCGACAGCGTCGTTGAATTCTCCGCCATCATCAGGATCCCATTCTGATGCTCGATCGCGACGATCGATTTACCGCGGGAAATTCCCTTGCGCGCAAACTCGGCCTTGTCAGCCATCACCTGTTCGGGAGAAACATAGAAGGGCATCGACATTAGAGATTTCCTCCGGCGGCCCGCGCCTCCAGGATGTTGCGATAACAGGCCGCGATCTCTTCTTCGCTGGCATCAGTCTGCCCATCCACCGTACAGATCTTGATCACCGGATAAATGCCGCGTTCGAGATCGACTCCACCCGTTGCGCGGTCCTCATCCGCAGCTGCGGTGAGTGCCGAGACCGAGGCGCGTACGGCATCGTCCCGTCCGAGCTGCTGGTCCCAGCTATGCTTGAGCGACTCGCGGGCGTAGAGTCCACCCGAGCCGGTGGCATCGAATTCGAGTTCCTCGTAGCGACCACCGGTAATATCGAATTTCCATAGACGGCCCGTCTTCCGGCGGGTGTCGTAGCCGGCGAAGAGCGGGACGACGGCGAGCCCCTGCATCGCGGCGGGTAAATTCGCGCGAATCATCTGAGAGAGCTTGTTGGCCTTGCCCTCGAGCCCGAGGGATTCGCCCTCGATCTTCTCGTAGTGCTCGAGTTCGACCGAAAGAATGTGAGCCATCTCGATACACGGGCCGGCGGCCCCCGAGATGGCCATCACCGAATAGGGATCGGTCTCGAAAACCTTGACGACATCGCGCGAGGCAACGGAATGGCCAGCGGTGGCCAGACGATCGCCGGCCACGAGCACTCCATCGCGAAAGCGCATGGCGAGTACGGTCGTTCCGTGCGGGACTTTGTCCGTCGCACTCTCGGACCAGCCCGAGAGGTCGGGCAGAAGATGTGGTTGCTCGAGCTGAAGAAGCTCAAAGAAACTCGAACCCTGATATTTGCCTTGAAGCGGCACTGTTCCCCCCACAGAGAAATCAAGCAAACCTTGATTCAAACGATCCTTCGATCGCGCCTGCAATCGAAAGAGACAACTCGCCTCCTCGGACCTCCTACTCTCCACCTCGCTGAACGTAGTTCTTCACGAACTCTTCAGCATTTTCTTCGAGCACGCTGTCGATCTCATCGAGGAGTTCATCCATTTCCTCTTTGAGCTCTTCACCCTTTTCGGCGAGTTTCTGACCCCCTTCGCCTTTTTCGCCATCGCCATCGTCGCCGCCCTTGCTCTTCTGCTTCTGCTCACCAGCGGCCATGGCCATGTAGAAGGGCATCGGATCCGCTTCGGCTTCCACCGAACGCTTCGCTCCCAGGCTCTTCGGGTCTCGTATGAATGTTGCCATTTTCTTCTCCTCCGCACGGGTCGCGACCGCCTGCTATGGCTCGTCAGGACCCCATGTTCTCGAGAAGCTCGGCGGCCGTCTTCGACCGATCGAGTAACTCCTCGACGAATTCGCTCGTGCCCTTCAAAGGCTCGGCCATCATCACCCGCTTGATCGACTCATCTTCGAGTCCAAACGAAATCGAGTCCCAGTTCACACCGAAGACCTCGGATGAATACCGCCGCAAACACTCGCCCCGGAAGAACGCCCGCGTATCGCGGGGCGCATTGTACATCGCATGTTGGATCTCTTCGTCCGTGACGATGCGCTCCACCTTTCCCTGGCGCTCGAGCATGTGATAGAGGCCCTTGTCCGGCCGGGAATCGTGATATTGAAGGTCTAGCATCTGAACCTTGGAATCGTCCCAGGCGAGGTTTTTTCGGCCCATATAGCTTTCGATCAATCGCTTCTTGATGACCCAATCGATCTTCGTGTCCAGCTCCATCGGGTCTCGTCCGAGCGCCTCGATGACCTCCTGCCATTTCTGCAGGACGTCTTTCTGAACGGGATCGAGCGAACGCGAAGACGTATAAGCCAGTGCCATCTCGAGAAAGTCGGATTGGATCTCGAGGGCCGTTCGCGCGCTGCCATCGTCCATGGTCAGTTGGTGGGCCAGGCTGAGGTCATGTGAAACCTCACGAATCGTGCGCACTGGATCGCGCAGTGTCAGGTCTTTCGAGATCGCACCGTCCTCGATCATCGACAAGATCAGCGCCGTCACGCCGTTTCGCAGATAGATCGTGAACTCACTCATGTTCGAGTCGCCGACGATGACATGCAGCCGTCGGTACTTTTCCCGATCCGCATGCGGCTCGTCTCGAGTGTTGACGATCGGACGCTTCACCATCGTATCGAGGGCGACTTCGGTTTCGAAGAAATCAGCGCGCTGCGAAAGCTGATAGTGACAGGGATGATTTCGACTCTCACTCCCGACCTTGCCCGCACCGCACCAGATCTGTCGCGTCGAGAAGAATGGCAACAGCGGCTCGACCACTTTCTTGAAGGAGATCCGCCGGTCCATCAGGTAATTCTCGTGGCAGCCGTAGCTATTGCCCTTGCGATCGCTGTTGTTCTTGTAGATCAGCATCTGCGCGCCTTCCGGCAGCAGATTATTCGCTTCTCGGCGACTGATCTCGATCACCCGTTCGCCCGCCTTTTCATGGATCACGAGGTCCCGTGCGTTCGTGACTTCCGGGCAGGAATACTCGGGATGCGCATGGTCGACGTAGTAGCGCGCGCCATTGATCAGCGTCTTGTTTCGAGCAATGTTCTCTTGCTGGTTGGGCGTGTACTTTTCGCCCTCGACTTGAAAGCCGCGCGCGTCCGCTAGCGGATTCTCCTGATCGTAGTCCCAGAGAATCTGGCCTTCAGGCTCTTCGCGATACGCATTCACGATCAGAACGCAGGACGAGATCGGATCGAAGTCCGGGTCGTTCTTGACCATGATCCCGAATTCGATCTCGGTGCCCATGACTGTGGGGATCGCCATTTCGTCCTCGAGTTCCTATCTACCTACGTTTCTCTACCTACGAAACTGCCCAACACGGACCCATCGACGACGCAGTCCGTGAATCCATCCGCAAGTCCTGCCTATCGAGTCGGCGGCCGATGCTCAGCACATCCCACCTCGGATTCCGCCGACTCGATTCGGCACGAACAATCCTAGAGGTATTGACCCTGACCGCCCGAGACGTTCTCGATGGTCTGCTCTTTGCGCTCCATTCCGGTGATGAGCGTTCGAACATTGATGATTCGTTCGCCCTTCCGACCGGAGATTCGAGCCCAATCGTCGGGATTCGTGGTGTTCGGGAGATCTTCGTTCTCCTTGAACTCCTCGCGCACCGACTGGATCAAGTCCTTAGCCCTAATGCCGCGTTCGCCGTTTTTCAGGAAACGCTTCACCGCCTTTCGCTTGGCCCGAGCGACGATGTTCTCGAGCATCGCACCCGATGAGAAATCCTTGAAGTAGAAGATCTCTCGCTCACCCTTGGCGTAAGTCACCTCGAGGAATTTATTCTCGTCGCCGGTCGAATACATGTTCTCGATGACTTCATCGATCATGGCAAGACAGGCAGCCTCTCGATCACCGTCGAATTTGGCGAGCGCCGTTTCATGCAGCGGCAGATTGGGTGTGAGATATTTCTTGATGATCTCGCGAGCCGAATCGCGATCCGGCCGAGAGACCTTGACCTTGAGATCCAGACGACCGGGCCGAAGAACCGCGGGATCGATCAGATCCTGTCGATTGCTCGCTCCGATGACGATCACGTTCTCGAGTGATTCGACACCATCGATTTCGCTCAGGAACTGTGCGACGACAGTGGCCTCCATGTCCGAGGAGATCCCCGAGCCACGCATGCGAAAGAGCGAATCCATCTCGTCGAAGAACACCACGACGGGAATATCCTGGCTCGCCTTTTCGCGAGCCTTCTTGAAGACCTCACGGAGTTTGCTCTCGGTCTCGCCGACGTATTTGTTCAACAGCTCTGGCCCCTTCACGTTCAGGAAGTAGGCCGTCGTCGTTTTCCCGGTTCGCTCTTCGATCCGCCTGGCGAGACTGTTCGCAACTGCTTTGGCAATCAGCGTCTTGCCGCAGCCAGGTGGGCCGTACAAGAGAATTCCCTTCGGTGGACGCAACTCATGCTCGCTGAAGACGTCCGGATGCATGTAGGGCAACTCGACCGAATCACGCAGGATCTCGATCTGATCGCCGAGGCCTCCAATGTCTTCGTAAGTCACGTCCGGAATCTCTTCGAGCATGACCTCTTCAACAGATGACTTGGGCAATTTCTCGAAAGCGTATTGCGTTCGCATGTCGACCAGAAGCGGATCCCCGACCTTGATGTGCTCGCGGCGAAGCGGCTCTGAGAGCGTCACGACTCGCTCATCGTCCGTATGGCCGCTAACGATCACGCGACTTTCGGAGATCGAGTCCACAACGGTGCAAACCTCGCCACGTTGGGTGTACTCCGCGCCCTCGATGATATTGAACGCCTCGTTCAGCACGACATACTGACCCTCGTCGAGCTGGAATGGGTCGAGGTTGGGATGGACGTTGACCCTCATGGGCCGCCCTTCCATCAGAATCTCAGACGTTCCATCCTTGTTCGCACGTATGAACACGCCATAGGTGTTAGGCGGAGCGCAGAGCTTGTCGACCTCTTCCTTGAGAAGCTCGATCTGCTGCTTGGCCTCCTGAAGCATCGCGACGAGCTTTTCATTCTGTCGCTCGGCATCGTGATGTTGGTTGCGCGCCTGCTCATAGCGGCGTCGCAGCGTCTCGAAATCGGCCAACATTCGGTCGAGTCGATGCCGGAATTCACTCGAGTCGGTACCGAAGAACCGCATCGCGTCCTGCAGGCGTTCTGCCTCAGTCGCGTTCCGGTCGACGCCCGGGCCTCGCGGGGGCTCGAGTTCCGGATCATCTCCAGGTCGTCCACCCGCCGGAGTGATGCGTCGCATGACGTCGCGCACAAACCCCTTGCGTCCCGAGCCCGGGCCGTCCGAATCATGTTCGCTCATTGCGCCATCTCCTCGTTGCCTCGCCCTGCAGTTTCTTGCGTAGACGGGCAGTCATCTCAACTCTCACCCTGTTCAGCTGCAAGGGCTGTGCCGCATTCTGCCGACTTGCGTGGAGAGTGCGTGTCGCCCGAGTTGTCTCGCGGGATTCCACGCTCATCCGTGCTGCTCGGTTTCCGAGCTGCGTGCGAGCCGCTTGTTGGGGCGACGGGGAGAAGTCGGGACAGGCCGATACGGGACCGGTCGCCGGTTTGAAAAGATGTGTGATTTCACGACGTTCAGGAATGCTAGGCAGCTCTCGCGCGCAGGCCAATGGGACGGCAAAGGCGTCGCGCGAGCGTGGAGCCGAGCCTGGGAAAGTCGGCAAGACCTTCTCTTCTGATCTCTGACCTCGAGTCGTCCGTAGCGACTCGACGGGATGGCCATTCATTTTCGTTGCCTCTCGTCCTAACCCGCTCCAGCCGGCTCCAGGTCGCCCCACACCAGACGATTCGCTCTTTTCCGCACTTCCTTCTGGACTACGCGCTCCGACATGCCCACCGCGTTCGCCATCGCTGTCGTTTCTGTCCTGTCTGCCATCTTTGCCATCCGATGATTCGGGTCTCGCGGATCGAATTCGTCGGATATGAAAATAACCCTCGAACCTCTCGAATTTGAAGCCTTTTTTGGCTCTTTTCAGTTTATCGGCTGAGTGGGGTGTGTCAACTAAAACCCGCATGCAGGGAATCGCATAAACTCCTGTTTTAGAATGGTTTCGTCGTTCAGTTCCGAACACCTGGGCTCCGATCGGTGCACCTGTTCGGCCATTCGATTCAGCCGAACTCCTGCGTCCAGCAAGCAACATTCCACACCTACTGGAAGTGAGTACCCACATGATTTCGCTGGTTTCGATTATTTTCGTGCAAACTTCGGCGGCATCCTGCCAACGCGGTTGCCGAAATCCGGACGAAATCGTCGAGATTGCATCGCTCGGAGTTGCATCTGAAATGCCGCGAACTGCGCTGCGGGACTCACCGGGAGCGGGAACATGGACCGATCTCGAGCGCTCGTCCGAGCGTGCCTGCGGCGGGGAACCCTGTGGGGCTCAGTGGATTGGTGAACCCAGGGATGCTTCAGCGGCTTCGACGCCGACGGATCCGGCCTCCAGAGAGCCTTCCGAAACACTGGACGAATGACCGAGAAAGTCGATCACTTCGACGCCTTCCGGAATCTCGAGTTCGAAGGTGGCATCTTCGGGATCCAGGTTGGTTCTGGTATCGCTGAACCGGATACTCGTTCGATTACCGAAAAGGTCGAGGACGGAGGTCGCGATGAGCTGGCCCGTCTCGGGATCCGCGACGAGTCCCAGCTGTTCATAGGTCGCCGCCGCCTTGGGGTTCAATTCAAGCGCTACCTGGCTCTCGCGACAGTCGGCAGCCACGACGTCGAAGGTCTCCAGGATCTGTCCGTCGCCCAGAAGGAATTGCAGAGCAGCTCCGCTCAAGAACCCTGCCGTCACCGCCAGCCGAGTAACGGACTGACCGGCCACATCATGAATCCAGAGCAGCTTGCCATTGGAGACGACGACACTCGGTTCGGGCGACAAATAGGTCCAGCGCATCTTCCCGGGTTTGGCGAACGTCACGTGCCCTCGCTTGGCCTCCGCGTCCATCAGCGGCTGGCCGGCAAAGGTCGCGGATTCAGTCACCTGCTCGAAATTCGCCTGAATATCCCGTATGCCCTCATATCGAGATTGAATTCGCGCGGCCAGCTCGATGCCCGCGCCCTCTGGGCAGCTCGACTGCAGCTCTTCTGTTGCTAGATCGCTTTCATCCTCGGCACGGACGCGATTGGCGGCGACGCAAACGATCAGGACGGACAGTGCGAAGCCGGTCGCAAGCGATGAAGCCGCGAGCGCAGCCATGGTGCCTTTCGTTTTCTCAATCTGGGCAATCCGCATTAGATTCCTCGAAGCCAAGGTCGTCCGCGCTTGAAGACTTCTCGCCGATCAGTCCGAAGTCGAACTCGATCGACTTACTCGTCCTCGGGAATCAGCGAGGGCATGAATACCTCTCGCCCTTTCGAACCAATCTGGGGCCCGATCATCCCGTCGAGTTCCATCTGCTCGACGATCCGGGCGGCGCGGTTGTAACCGATCTTGAGCCGGCGCTGAACGTAGGAAATGGACGCGTTGCGTGTCTCGGCCACGATTGCGACGGCTTGATCGAACATCTCATCCACATCCTCGCCCCGGGACTCGATCTTCTCGGCTTCCAGGTCGGCACGAACCAGATCGTCGTCGAAGACGGGGCGGCCCTGCTCTTTCAGGAACGACACGAGGCCATGAACTTCTTGCTCGCTCACGAACGGACCGTGAAGCCGCTGCAGGATCGCCGTTCCCGGTGGCAAGAAAAGCATGTCGCCCATGCCCAGAAGGTCATCCGCGCCCTTCTGATCGAGAATCGTACGACTATCCGTGCCGGAAGAGACTTGAAAGGATACTCGCGCCGGGAAATTCGCTTTGATCACACCCGTCAACACATCGACGCTCGGCCGCTGCGTCGCGAGAACGAGATGAATCCCGGATGCCCGGGCCATTTGGGCGAGTCGCTGTAGCGATTCTTCGACTTCTCTTGTCGAAGACATCATGAGATCCGCCAGTTCGTCGATCACGACGACGATATAAGGGAGCGTCTGCCATTCGATCTCGTCGCCCTCGGTCTGACCTGGCTTGCGCTTCAGCGTGAAGAACTCTTCGCCTGCGGCGATCGCCTTTCGTGCCTTCTCGTTGAATTGATCGATATTGCGCACGCTCGCCGCGCTCATCATCTGATACCGCTCTTCCATCTTGCGCACGATGCCCTGAAGCGCAGCCGCAGCGCGCTTCGGACTCGTCACCACATCGGCGATCAGATGCGGAATGCCGTCATAGATCGAAAGCTCGAGCATCTTCGGATCGATCATCAGGAATTTCAGTTCGGCCGGTGTCGCTCGGCTCAGCAATGAACACAGGAGTGAATTCAGAAAGACGCTCTTGCCGGTTCCCGTAGATCCCGCCACCAATAGATGCGGCATCTTCGCGAGATCCGACGTCACTGGGTTTCCGAAAATATCCTTCCCCATGGCGACCGCGAGCTTTCCCTTTGTCTTGCGAAAAGACTCGGAATCGATGATTTCGCGTAGATAAACGGTCTCTCTGTCCGGGTTCGGAACTTCGATCCCAACAACGGATTTCCCAGGCAGCGGCGCAATGATGCGAATGGAAATTGCGCGTAGGGCCATCGCGAGATCGTCCGTCAGACCTACGATGCGGTTCACCTTGATCCCGGCGGCGGGTTCGAACTCGTACATGGTGATGACGGGCCCGGGATGCACACGGACGACGCGACCCGTCACAGCGAAATCCGCCAGCTTCTTCTCGAGAATCTTCGAATTCATCAACAGCGAGTCGCGATCGTAGGATCTCTCGCTTTCGGGTGGCGCCCCAAAGAGCGATGACTCCGGCAACTGGAACGGACCGATTGCCCCGTCATCGTTGAAGCGAAACGCCTCCTGTTCGGGCTTGCGCGTTTTCTCACGTTCTTCGTCGTGGTCGACGATGTCCGGTCCATCTCTGCTTCCCCGTCTCGGCGCAATCGGCTCCCGATCCGGCTCATCTTCCACTTCCAGTACAGGTTCATCGTATTCTGCCAGCTCCTCGCCGGCGGCCGGTTCGTCCTCGAAAGAGAATTCGGGCTCGCGCAATTCCTGGACGCGGGTCCGGCGAGCCACGCGCTCTCGCCACACCCCCACGGAAACGATGGCATCGCGAATCTGGAGCAATGCGCGCGCGGCCCGTGTGCCTCCGGCGCGTGACCACAGAAGCGACCGCGCGGCAAGCGCTCGACCCTGCCCAAGTAGCCAATCACCGATCCAGAATGCCCGCTCGCCGATCCAGGCCAGCGCCCGACCGATCGCGCCGAGCATCGCGCCCGTCGAAATTCCGGTCAGCGCCAGAACGCCGACGAGCAACGACATCACGGTCAACACCAACGCTCCGGCACTGCCGAAGAGCAACGTGAGCCATCGCGACCCCTCCGCTCCGAGCCAGCCGGGCTCGACCCAGGGAATGGTCTCCGGGGCCATATTGAAGAGAAGCGACGGGAGGACGGCGGCCGTGGGCACGAGGGCGGCCGCGCCAATCCAGAAGCGCGAGAAGGGCCCGGGGAGGCCCAGGCTCATCACGAGACGACCCCCGAGAAAGGCGCAAGCAGCGACCAGGACAACGCCACCCGCCCCGAGCGAGCGCAACAGGAGCGCGGCGAGCGTGGCGCCTACCGGTCCGGCGCCGTTCGCGACTTCGACGAGTTCCGCAACGGGATCCTCGGCTGAGTAGGTGGCGAGTGCGAGGGTCGCGACCCCGGAAAGGCCGATCAGGACGAGACCAACGATTTCAGACCCCACGGCAATCAGGACCGGGTCGCGTTCGTCATCCATTTGCTCGCGCGGAGTGCTGGAGGCCCGACCGCGTCGCGAGCGAGACTTGGCAGCTGCCCTAGCCATGACGGCCATCCGATCTCGCTCGGGCAGACCCGTCCTCTGCGGAAGGGCCCATGGGGCCGCCGCGACGAGACATAGGCGCCGCCGAAACGATGAGTCGATTCTCTGTATTCGAAATGATGTGCGTCTGCATTCCCTCACCCCCCGGAGAGGAGAACCGTTGCAGGATACCGTGACCCCGGGACCACGCAAACGGGGACGAACGGTTCTCCCTTGACGCCTTTCGACCACGGCGGGACACTCCAGAGATCAATTCCTCGCAACGAGTCCCAATGGAGCCCCACCATGGCAGGTGTAAACAAAGCCATTCTGGTCGGAAATCTCGGCCGCGACCCCGAACTTCGACAGACACCGAACGGACAGTCGGTCGTCAACTTCACACTCGCGACCAGCGAAACCTGGACCGACAAGAGCGGCGAACGCGTCGAACGAACCGAGTGGCACCGCATCGTCGCCTGGGGCCGAACGGCAGAGATGTGCAATCAATACCTGTCGAAGGGCCGAACCGTCTACGTAGAGGGTCGAATTCAGACTCGCGAATGGGAAGACAAAGACGGGAACAAGCGTTACACGACGGAGATCAACGCGAATACCGTGAACTTCATCGGCCCTCGAACGGACGGCGGCGGCGGGGGGGGCGGCAGCGCCAGCGGTCCACCCAGCGGCGGGAACGACCCGGGTCCACCCCAGGACGACAACATTCCCTTCTAGTCCGTGCCCTTCAGCGGTTTCATCGAGTAGCAGAGCACGTTGGGGCAGGCGGTCGTTGCGGCCGCGCGGCCACCACCGTTCGTCACAGTCCGTCGTTGACGTCCCCAACCTCGAAGAGTGCGGAAAACGGCAGGATCGGGCTACCCACCTTCGGTGCGCAGCGCCCTCACGATCCGATCGATCACCAGTCGATCATCCACTGTTAGTTCGTCGAACTCGATGCCCATGCCCGGAGGCATGTCGACGTCGCCGGTCGAGACGCGAACGACGCGCCCGATCGTGTGCAGCACCGCGGTGCTCCCCGGCAACCAAAATTGCATCGAGACTTCCGTTCCGGGTTGATGCGGCTTTTCTGTTTCGATGAAGAGACCACCCTCATTGATGTCTCGAGTGAACTCCGAGAACATCTCGTCGACGGTCGCGTAGTCGATGCGCACGGTGATGTCGGTGCGGGGCGTTCGCCGCCGATCCTCACCCTCGGTCGGAGCCGCAGCGCCTGGTCCATTCGTCTCTAGACTGATTGTTGACACGACATCGTCTCCATGACCGCACGCGAGATCCGCACTCTGCCGGTCGATCCCTACCGACCGGATCCAAAGCGAGAATCATCCGCTCATCGTCCAGACTGCGGACGAGCCTTATAGTGCGCCCTGCAGGCTCGATCCCCTCGGGTGCAGGACCTTCCTTCAGTCTGCGCACGATCTCTTGGTCGCCGCCCAGGATGGCGCGATGGGCGGCGCCTCAGCGAACGCTTCCCCGGCTTCGCGAAAACTGAAATAGCGAGGACCCGCCACGATCACGTGGTCCAGGACGCGAATTCCGATCAATTCGCCGGCAGCCTGTAGCCGGTCGGTGACCGACCGGTCTTCTGCACTCGGGCTCGGGTCACCACTGGGATGGTTGTGGACGAGCACCAGCGCCGCGGCCGCACAGCGTATCGCCTCGCGGAAGACCTCCCGTGGATGAACAAGGCTTGCCGTCAGCGTCCCGACCGAGACCTCGTCTGTCGAGATCAGACGATGACGGCCGTCCAGCAACAGGACATGAAAGGACTCTCGCCGAGCATCTCGCAGACGCATGCGAAAGTGGCGACGAACATCTTCGGGGCTGCGGATCGGCTGACCCCTCTCGAGGGGTTGATCGATCAAGCGCCCCGCCAATTCGATCGCCGCACGAAGGCTCGCAGATTTCGCAGGACCGAGCCCCGGCGTTGATTCGATGGATGCAGGCGACGCCCCGGCCAATCCCGCCAGTCCCCCAAACCTCTCGAGAATCGCACGTGCGAGAGATCCGACATCGCGACGTCGGTCGCCGGTCCGCAGGACGAGGGCCAACAGCTCGGCGTCCGCGAGAGCGCCAGCTCCACGTTGGTGCAAGCGCTCTCGGGGTCGATCCAGTCTTGCGACCGGCCTGCGATCCGGCGCGCGCCCATGGACGCGCGTATCCGGGTACCTAACATCGTCGAGTCGATCGCGAGGAGACAAAGAAAATCCTGGGATGGCTCCGCAAGCTAAAGCGAGCAGCCTAGTGTCGCTGCAAATCGAAGCCAGCGGGATCCCAGGATCCACGCGACGTGCCAAGCGATTCACCGACTCGACATGGTTGGATCGGCTGAGTGGGTCGTGAGACGAACAATTCGCGAACCGTCAGCGTGTGGTCGCTTCTTCGCCACCACTTGATTCGCGAGTTCGCTGCGAACTGGCTTCCGCCTCGAAGTCATCGGCCACCCACTTCGCAGTCTCGTCACCGCTCTCGCGAAGCGCCTCGAGGAGGTCATCCATCAGGCCGCGCAGCTCGGCCCGCTCAGTCAACCGTGCGGTCCAGAGCTCCTGCTCCGCCAGATTCTGGGAGGCAATGTACTGTGCGAATTCCACCGGATTCTCGAAGCCAAGGCCGATCCACGCATCGCGCGGATCGGCGCCGCGACTCTCGAGATCCATCAGGTACCGCCCCGAAGAGACTCGTTGCGATTGCGCGACCGAGCGAACGAGTCCATCCAACGTCATCGAAGGACGCTCCGACGACACCAGTGTGCCGCCAACCGGATTCCCATACATCACACGTGAAAACTCGGCCGCCCAGGCTTCGGGGACCGCAGACGGAAAGGCTGGGTCGCGCGAGGGCCGCAAGGGCTCCATCGACTGGCGCATCGCCGGACCTCGCGACATCGACAATCGCGCCACTCCCGACCCATCGATGCGGATGCGAATTCTTCGGGGAACCGCCGACGACGCCTCTGAACGTCCCATTTGAGAACGGCTGGAGAAGGCGGGATTCGAAACACGAACTTCCGCCGACGAAACCCCCAACGACTCCGGTCTCGTAGAAGACCGGGAAGAAGATTCGAACGAAGGCAGCGCCGCAACCAACCGCTCCGAATTCGTCGTCGTACTCCGACGGCCGTCGCGATCGCTTTGAAAGACTGTTCCCTGTGTGACCGTCACGACCAACGCAGCCACGGCGATGGCCGACGCCGGCAACACGAATGTCGGTTCGAGAACCGAACCCACCGCGCGCGCGACACGCTGGAAGAATCCCGGGCGACTTTCACCGGCCCGAATGCGACGCATCACATTCGCGGCGATCATCGGCGGAATTTCGGGCTCAGGCAGAGTCCGCAGCAGGCGAAGCGTTCGTAACATCTCTTCGACTTCGTTCGAACATGGATCGCAAGCGTCTAGATGTGCATCGACGAGTGCACGGTCTTCGAGGGCGAGATCGCCTTCGAGGTAGTCGGCTAGGTGTTTCTTGATATCTGCGTGGTTCACTTCAAATACCCTCGGCTGCCGCTGTCCCCAGCAGCTCCTTCAATTGTTCTCGAAGAGCACGCCGTGCTCGATGAATTCTGGACTTGACTGTTCCTTCGGCGATTCCCAGGATCTTCGCGACCTCGCCATAGGCGAGCCCCTCGATGTCATAGAGAATGACCGGCATTCGCAGTGACGGCGAAAGCTGGTCGAGGGCCTCACGCACATGTCCCGTCAACTCGACGCCGAGCGTCGAATCTTCGGGATCGCGTGGTGAGCTGGGAAGATCGTCTCCCGCGGCCTGCCGATGCTTGAGTTTTTCGACGCGAGCGCGCCCGCGCCCCAATGATCGACGACGATTCAGGGCGGCATTCGCGGCGACGCGATAGACGAATGTCGAGAAGCGTGCCTCGGCACGAAAACGGTGGCCATAGCGGTGAAGACTCAAGAACGTCTCTTGTGTCAGGTCTTCCGCATCTTCCTTGCTTCCCATCATGCGATAGAGAAGTCGGTAGACGCGGCGTTCGTGGCGAACGATCAACTCTTCGAACGCCGCTTCGTCGCCCTTTTGCCAACGAGCGACGAGGTCCTTGTCTGGATCATCGATGACGACGCGGGTCGCCACCCTTTCTCTCACCAATGCGTTCGTGCCACCCGAAATCGGCCCTCGTTCTACAATTTCGTAGGTCATCCGCTGCCTCTCGGAGGACAGACCCCGGTCTTCGGCCGGGGGTTCCCGAGATTCGCTCTCAGCGTGTGTCGTTTCTCGATCTTCGGTTCCGTTCACTCTTGCCTCGCCGACCACCAACGGCTTCGATTCGCTCGGGCCCGTACACCCCGCGGGTCACGGTCGATGCTAGCCGCTCTACGCTTGCCCGCGTCCCGAATTTCCGTCTGATCCCAGGTTTACGGGATCTTCATCATCGCGGATGAACTCACCGCTCTTCCCCCCGCTCTTTGCCACCAGTCGAATCCGGTCGACCACCATCTCACGATCGACCGCCTTGCACATATCGTAGACCGTCAGCCCGGCGGCAGACGCCGCAACCAGCGCTTCCATCTCGACCCCGGTTCGCCAATGCGCCTCGACCCGCGCCTCGATCAGCAGACGCCGGCCATCTGCCGCCGGTTCGAGTTCGACTGTCACGGCGTCGATGGGCATCGGGTGCGCGAGTGGAATCCAATCCCCCGCTCTTTTCGCCGCTTGAATTCCCGCGATCCGAGCGGTCGCCAGAACGTCTCCCTTGGCGACACGCCCTTCTACGATTCGCTCGAGCGTAGGCTTTGCCATCCGAACCTCGCCCCGAGCGATACAGATCCGGTGGCTGATCGGCTTCGCTCCGACATTGACCATTCGAGCGCGACCCTGTTCGTCGAGATGTGTTAGTTCATCCGCCAATTTTTCTCCGTTTCGATTGTGAATTTCCGTGATCAAGGATCGATGAATCGGAGCATGTCCTGCCAGACTTGCTGACGATCAGGCTCCTGAAAAATCTCGTGGCGCAGATCGGGGTAGATTTCGAGCGCACTTTTCTTCCCGACTTCCTCTGTTAGGCTGGCATAGAGGTGTCGACTGCCCGCAACCGGACAAATCGGATCAGAGCCTCCGTGGAGTACTAGAATTGGTCGTTCGATCCGTCCAGCAGCGGATCGTACGGCATCGACCGTCTGATTCATTCCGGCGGCGAATCGGACCGACATACGATCCTTGATGTACGGATCCTGCTCGTAGCGCCGAATGACGTCGGGATCGCGGGACAATCCCTGCGTATCGAGGCCCGTTGACAGCGCGACTCGCGGTGTGACGACGGAAAGCACTCTCGCGAGACCAAGTCCAAGCGTCTGACGCAGCCCGACATTCTCGCCACCGAGCTGAAGGAGCGCTGCGGATAAGATGATTTGTCCGACCACCGGTTTTCGAAAGGCCGCCGTCGCAGCGACGACGAGTCCGCCCATGCTATGGCCGACCAGGGAAATCGGCAGACCCGGATGATCGAGGCTCACACATTCGACAAAGCGGGCGAGCTCGTCGATCAACCGATCGAATCGATCCACGTGCCCGCGAGGACCGGCCGTTCGACCATGACCCGCTTGATCGTATGCATGAACGGCGAAAGCGCGCTCCGCAAAATACATCGCCATCTCGTCGTACCGGCCAGTGTGCTCTGCGTAGCCGTGAACAAGAACCATCACGCGCTCTGCCTGGGGCGGCAGCCACGAACGTCGATAGCGCTCTCCACCGTCGGAGAGTTCGATCTGAGATTCATGCCGCCAGATTTCATCGCGAGCGATCATGATGTGCTCGCTTCACGCACGCGCGCACGCGTCTCTTGAACTTTCTCGAGATACGCGACGCCGCGAATCCGACGACCCCAGAAATAGCTCGAGATGCCCTTCGCCTCCCCGAGACGGCTGATATTATCCGCCAGGATGAAGCATCCCGCCTCGACGTTGCTTTCGATCGTCGCCAGGTTTCCCGCCAACGGCAATTTCTCGGCCATATAGGGCATGACCTGCATCAGCCCGATCGCCCCCTTCCCGCTGATCGCCCAGGGACGAGCGTCGCTTTCGACCAGCAGAACGGCCGTCACCAGGAAGGGATCGAGCCCATAGCGCCGGCTGCTTCGGAGTACCGCCTCGATGACTCGATGCTGCTCTTCGGAAGAGAGCGAGGAATTGCGCTCGCGAAGATGGGCCACCAGCGCTGCGGTGATGGCAGGCCGAATCTGGCTCGACTCTTCCGTCGCCGTCGCGGGGGTGATCTCGCGACCCCAATCGAGGGGAGGACGATCGATGACGAGCAGGCCGGCCAGAACGAAAAGACACCACGTTCCGGCACGACGCGAGCGTATGGAAAGCGAAGCATGCTTCGTCGCGGCTTGCGGTCGCTGTTCGATCGATCCGCTCACGGGAATTCCTCAAGACGCATTGAAGTGCCCCAATTCACGCGGCCCGCGCTTTTGTCTTTGAAAATGACGGAGCATCAGAAACCGACCGAAGCAGCCGGCATCCTTCGAATGTCACGGCAAGCGCTTGAGGATACCGAGGGCAGCATCGACGGTCGACACAACGAACGAGCGCACGGTCGGTTTTGCTTCACTCTTTTGCCCGTCCCTGTTAGGATCGCCGAAAATGCACAGGTTTACGGGTTCTGCCGGATCCGAGTCGAGCCAGAGCGGGTGGTGAAGTTGGGCGGACACGAGCCAAATATGGCGACCACGGCGACCGACAATCCGCGCAATCCGCTACGTACGGTTCGTGCGATTCAGCCACCGGACTTTACGACGACGTCAATGCTCAACGGTCTGGCGAAGCTCCATGCACTCGTCATGGCGATCGATTCCCAGCGACGCGTCATCTGGCTGAGTGACGAACTCGGCTTCCTGAACGGCCCAGCCACCGACCTCATCGGAAAACCGCTCATCACCCTGCTTCGCGCAATCCGCACAGAAGATCTCGAGGTCTCGAGACCGAAGGCTGCGCAATTCATCGAAGAGATGAACGAGAATGGCCAGGTCTCGCGGGCGCGGTTCGACCTTTCTCATGAAAATGACTCGCTGCGCCTCGAAGTCAGCGCCTTTGGCATGCGGGACTCCGCCAACGACCAACTCTACATCTGCTTCGCCGATCGTGACGAACCACGCGAAGCTCTGGAAAGGAAGAACAGCGAGCTCGAAGCCTGCGTACGCGGAGTTTCTCACGATCTGCGATCGCCACTTGTTTCGCTGCTCGGTTTTAGCCAACTACTTCGCGACGATTACCAAGAAGTTCTCGATCGAACAGGACTTCACTTCATCAATCGGATCGATCAGGCCGCCCGCCATATCGACCAACTCCTTCATGACATGCTCGAGTTCCGCCGAATCGGTGCGACGTCTCAGTGCCGTGTTCGCATCAACCCGAAACCGATTCTCGAACAACTACATTCGGAACTGAAACTGCAACTCGATGAGAAGAACATCGACTTGATCCTGCCAGACGAGACGCCCACGGTTCTCTTCGATCGCACCCGTCTCTATCAGCTTTTTTCGAATTTGATTGGAAATGCGATTCATCACATGGATCGCAAGTCGGCTGCCCGAATCGAAGTCGAGATCACTTCGGAGGCGGCTGGATGGCAGATCTCGGTCCGCGACAATGGACCTGGAATCGGCCCGGAAGATCATCAGCGAATCTTTGGTGCCTTCGAAACCGCGAGCCGTCCTGGCAACAAACACAAGAGTAGTGGCCTCGGTCTGGCGATCGTGAAGAAGATCGTGGAGACGGATTCGGGTCGCGTCTGGGTCGAGAGCGAGTTGGGCACGGGCGCCCGCTTCGTCGTCTGGCTTCCTTCCGAATAGCGCGCACCCCCGTCTTTGCTAGCCCACGGTCTTTGCGTACCCTGCGCCGGCGGGGGAATACGATGTATCCGGAACTCTTCACGATTCCATTTCTCGATTGGCCGATCAGCAGCTTCGGCGCGGCCATGGCCGTCGCCTTTCTGACCGGATATTGGATCGCAATTCCAAGAATGTCGGAAGAGGGGCTAGATCCCGAAGACGCCGCGAACATGTTGATCTGGATCATGATCGGCGGAGTGCTAGGCGCGAAACTCTATTATGCGACCGACTTCTCCTTGCGCGGCGAAACCGAATTCTGGGCGTCGCTCTTTTCTCGCGCGGGAATGGTCTTTTATGGCGGGCTGATCGGCGGCGCCTTGGGCGGATACGCGGGCTGTCGCTTCTACAAGATCACTCCTGAACCGTTCGCGAATGCCTGTGCAATCTCTCTTGCGATTGGCCAGGCCATCGGCCGGATCGGGTGCTTGTTGGTCGGTGACGACTACGGCCGCGCAACCGACCTGCCCTGGGGCATGGCCTTTCCGAATGGACTGCCACCCGTCGACTACCCGGTTCACCCGACCCAGATATACGAGTCGGTCTGGCTCTTTCTCGTGGCGGCGATCCTCTGGCGACGACGAAAGAAGAGCCCGTCCTTGATGGGCGAATACCTGATCCTGAATGGGCTCGGAAGAACGATCATCGAACACTGGCGCCTCAATCCGCGGGTCGCCCTGGATCTCTCGGAAGCGCAGTGGATCGGTGTCGCGCTCGTCGTCTTCGGCACATTCTTGATCATGCGAGTTCGCGGTCGCACGAAGGAATCGGCCTAGATCGATTCCAGCCGAGCGTGAAGTTCCTCGGCGCGCGAGGCGATCGCCGCTCCACCCTCGGTCCCTTCGACCAGATGGGCGAGCCGACCGATCGCGGCCGCCGCGAGCGCGGCATAATCCGGTTCATTCGCTCCGAGATCGACCCACGTCTCGAGCTCCCCAAGACTGGTGTCATAATCGCCATTGAGGAAGGCCTGCATTCCTTTGGCATAGAGTCCCAATTGTTCGAGATCAGCGCGCGGCGCAGAGGGACCCTGGCCGGCCTCTTCCAGTGCAACCTGTGCCTCGATGAAGTACGCGCTGTCGAGCAGGGCCCGCGCACCTTCGATCAGCCCAGTGATGGAATCGCCATGTATCGCCTCGAGCAGACCGAGGAAGCCCTCCGGAAAGGTCGCATCGACCTGCTCGCGTCGACTGAGTAGGCAGCGGGTGACGACCCGGTCCTGGAAACGCTCGACGAGCAGCCTCCGAAGCTGATCCCGTGTCTGGGCGAGCAGCGCACGAACTTCAGAAACGACCTCGCCCAGTCGCGACACACTCTTGTCGAGGATCCGGTCGAACTCGACAAAAAGCGCATCGGATTCGTCGTCCGCGGCCTCTCGCAGCGAGGCTACCCGCGGCGCATAGACTTCTCGCTGATAGAGCGTTTCGCGAAGCTTCATCGTCTCGTGGAAGAGCGACCCGACGGCCAGATCGAAGAGCGCCTCGCGCCGAACCGCCTTCGTCGCGATGCCGTGCGAGCGAAACAGCGCGTGGCTCTTTTCCTTCAGGCGATACAGCACGGAGCGGTCGTCATCACCGACCAGCACCCGAATCGCAGCGAAGGGAATCTTGTCATCCGTGTACTGCGCGAAGATCGCACCCAATTCGGCGTGAGCGGTCAGGTACTCGCGCAACAACTGCAGGAAATTCCCGATCTCGGCAATGTCATGGGATGGCGATGTAGGTTCTGTTGCGCTGCGCTTCGGCGAGCTCATTTCGGATCCTTGAAACGCAGCGACCAGGTCGCGGATTGGCGGTGCCCGAACGGATTCATGCGGACCGGTCGAGAATAGAGAAGTGGATTGGGCCGGCCAATGGAACCGATTCTCGAGCCGCTTCCCCCTGGAAGGACCATGAAACAATCGCTGAAATTGGCCGAACCCCTTGGGGTGCAAGTCGCGATGCAACCCTTCGCTGCTCCCGAGCGGCACGATTTGGTTGTTCACGCAGCTGCGTTCTTCTAAATTCGGACGGACTGAAGAATGCCGGCAAGTCCAGCCTCTAGAAAGGAAAATCACCGATGACCGAGCCCGAACGCGAGAGCATGGAGGTCGACGTCCTCTACGTGGGAGCTGGCCCAGCAACCCTGGCCTCGGCGTACCACCTGATGAAGCAGGTGGAGGCCCACAACGAGGCCTGCGAGAAGTCCGGCGAGACCCCGATCGAGACCCCGACCGTCCTGGTGATCGAGAAGGCAGCCGGCGTCGGTGATCACCAACTCTCGGGCGGGGTGATGAATCCCAAGGCGATCCAGGAATTGATGCCCGACTTCATCGAGCAGGGCTTCCCCACGGAGTACATCGTCAAGAAGGACTATTTCTGGCTCTTCACCCGCAAGGGCACGATCAAGCCTCCGATCACACCGCCACAGTTCAAGAAGCGCGGCTACCACGTCGTCTCTCTTTCGGATGTCGTGAAGTGGCTCGCCGAGAAATGCGAAGCGCTCGGCGTCGAGATCTATCCGGGGTTTGCGGGAGCTGAGATCCTGACTGAAGGCGATCGAGTCGTGGGCGTGCGCACAGGCGACATGGGCGTCGACAAGAATGGGCAGCCAAAGGCGAACTTCCAGCAGGGAATGGACATTTTTGCGAAGTGCACAGTGTTAGGCGAAGGCGTGCAGGGCTCGATGACCAAGCAGCTTGTCAATCGCTTCGAAATGCATGGTAAGAACCCGCAAACCTTCGAGACGGGAATCAAAGAAATTTGGCGGATCAAGCCAGAGAAGCATCAGCCCGGCCGTGTCATACACGGATCAATGTTCCCAGATTTTTTCGGAGCACTGAACGGTATGTGGCTCTACGACATGAAGGATAATCTGGTCTCGTTCGGCTTCATCACGCCGCTCGGAAGCGAGGACCCGAATAACGACCCTCATCGCGCCGCACAAGAATTCAAGCGTGACTCACCATTCATGCGCGACCTGCTCGACGGGGCAGAGTTGATTCGATACGGCGCCAAATGCGTTCCGACCGGCGGCCTGCACGCGCAACCGAAGATGTACACGAACGGAGCGATGTTGGTTGGCGACTCCGCCTCGATGCTCAACATCATGAAGCTCGCGGGTATCCACATGGCTATCAAAACGGGAATGATGGCGGCAGAGACCCTTGTCGACGCATTCAAAGTCGACGATTTCAGCTCGAAGACGCTCGGCAATTACGCGGAACGCTTCAAAGACAGCTGGGCCTACGAAGAACACGTCGAAGGTCGGAACTTCACTGGTTCAATGGAGATCAGTCCGCTCTTTGCGATGCTGCTCAACATTCCCGTCATGATGATCACGAAGGGCCGCGGACTGATCCCGTTCATACAGACCGAGCCGTCGCATTCCGCCATGAAGAAGATCTGGGAATTGCCGAAGGAGCGACGCCATCCCGAGCCCTTCGAGCCAGACGGCGTACTCACCTTCTCGAAGGAGCATCTCGTCGGTTTCTCTGGGGCCCAGCACGAAGCCGACCAACAACCCCATTTGAAGGTCGCCGATACCGATATCTGTTCGACGGCCTGTCTGCGCGACTACGGAAATCCGTGTGAGAAGTTCTGTCCCGCCGCCGTCTACGAAATGGTCGACGTATCCGGAAAGCCGGGAGAAAAGGAACTCTTCATTCATTACGAGAATTGTGTCCACTGCAAGACCTGTGACGTGGCCGATCCGTACCAGATCATCACATGGACCACGCCGCAGGGCGGAGAGGGCCCCGACTACACGAACATGTAGGTCGGAACGCGCGAAACTCATGCGACCCAAGAACCTCGTCGTCCGCGCCGGCGCGCATGCTACCGAGCGACTCCGGACGGAAGGCTTTCGCAGCGAACTCTTCGATACGCTCGTCGGCGCCTCGGGCGGGCCGAAATGGCTGGTCCTGCGTCCCCTCGACGACGTCTTGATCGATCGAATGATCCGCGGGAGATCCCGTCCGATCGCCACGCTCGGGTCGTCGATCGGTTCGTTTCGCCATGCCTGCTTCGCGCAGGCCGAGCCGCATGCGGCACTGTCGAGATTTGCCGAGGGGTATGTAGAACAGGCCTACGACGGTGGAAGGCCTTCGATGGAAGAGGTATCGAGGGAGAGCGATCGCATCCTCGGCCACTTTCTGGGTGATCTCGGATCCGCTGAGATCGTCGACAACAAGCTCGTTCAAAGCCACGTCATCGCCTCGCGATTGCGAAACGACCGCGGCCATGATCGCGGTCTGCCCTTCCAGCTCCAACTCGGCGCCGCCGCCAGCTTGAACCTGTTGTCACGCCGACTACTCCAACGATCCTTCGCGAGGGTCCTCTTTCACACCGAATCTCCATCCATCGAGTTCAGCGATTTCGACACCCAGACTACGAAGCTCTCTAGCACCAACCTCCAACACGCACTGCTCGCGAGTGGCTCGATTCCCATGGTCATGGCCGGCGTACGATCCGTTTGCGAGATCCCTGGGACTCTGTTCGATGGCGGCATCATCGACTACCACTTCGATTTCAGCTTCCGGCGCAAACGATCCCGGGCAGACGTGCCGACGCCCTCGCCGCCTGGAGAAGAGGACTCACTCGTACTCTTTCCACATTTCTTCGACCGAATTACACCGGGCTGGTTCGACAAGCCACTTTCATGGAGAAGGCCCACCGCGAAGGCGCTTTCAAACGTCGTCATGATCGCGCCGAGCGAAGAGTTCTTGAAAGGACTCCCCGGCGGCCGTGTGCCGGACCGAAACGACTTCCTCGAAATGAAGACCGAGCAACGGATCCGGCGCTGGCGACGCGTCATGGACGAATGTCGAGCTTTGGCCGACGATCTCAACGACCTCTTCGACGGCAAGAATCTGGAGGAATCGATCGTTTCGTTTCCCAGCTAGGAGCCTGACCCAAGACTCTCGTGGGAAGCCCAGGTGTCGAGACGCGCCGCTGGGAAGGCGCGGGGCCGCAGCTATCGCGAGCTACAGCAAGGTCTCGCAACGCACGCAGCGGTGATGG
>CAWLAJ010000006.1:0-38683 GCA_963854795.1 Deltaproteobacteria bacterium UBA4427
TTCTGGAAGAGGCAGGCGCCCACGTAGACATCGCAGACGACGGAGAAGCCGGCGTCGCGCGAGCAGTGGCAGCCACGGAGGCGGGCGCCCCCTATCACGTCATCCTCATGGACGTACAGATGCCAGTAATGGATGGGCTGGAGGCGACTCGAAGGCTAAAACGCCGGGGAGTCACGGCGTCCGTCATCGCGATTACGGCCTATGCCACGACGCAAGATCGGCAACGCAGTCTCGATGCGGGTTGCATCGAGTTTGTCACCAAGCCGATCATTCCGGATCAGCTCGTCGCCGTAGTCGCGCGACATGTCGAAATGCACGGCGCCTCCACGGCCGAGCCGACACTCGCGGGCGAGTTCAGGTCCACGATGGCCGACAATCCGCGGTTCGCGCCGCTGTTGCAGGCCTATCTGGACGACGTTCCGGCAATGATCGAGCAGATTGAGAACTGCTTTGCCGACGGCAATCAAGAGGGACTCTTGAGAAGCGTTCATCAGATCAAAGGAACGGCGCGGAGCTACGGCTACCCGGACCTCGGCAAACTGGCTGAGCGGTGTCAGGATCTGCTTCGCGCAGGAACGGCCGTCGCAGACATGGCAGATTTGGTGGACGATTTGGTGCGTCATCTGAAAGCGCTTCGAGGTTCCTAATCGTGAGTTCGATTGTACCCAAGAAGGATTCGGAACCGCGCAAGGAAACCCTGCTCGTGGTGGACGACGATCCGAAGATTCACCCACTCATCGACTTTCATCTCGAGGGCGTTGTCGAGAAGATTCTGCACGCGGAATCCCCACTCGTCGGCTTGCGAATGGCCAAGGAGCATTTACCGGACGTTGTCCTCTTGGACATCGACATGCCGCGCATGGACGGCTATGCGTGGTGCCGAGAATTGAAGAGCGACGAAGATACTCGAGACAGTCAGGTTCTCTTCTTGACGGTGGAGAGCGAGGAACACCAAATCGTGCGTGCACTCGACAGCGGCGGAACCGATTTTGTGACCAAACCCTTCAACGCCGTCGTTCTGCAGGCACGCGTCCGAGCGGCGATTCGAACGAAGCGACTCGTTGATCTACTCAAGAGAGAAGCGCGCATCGATGGACTGACGGGCCTGCCGAATCGCCGCGTCTTTGAGGAGACGTTGGAGCGATATCGGTCAGAGCACGAACGGCATGCAGAGAACTTCGCCGTTGTGATGTTCGATCTGGATCACTTCAAATCGATCAATGACGAATTCGGACATGGGATTGGCGATGGGGTGTTGAAGCGGACGGGCAAGGCCATGCAGTGTTCCCGGCGCAGATACGAACTCGCATATCGATTTGGGGGAGACGAGTTCGTGATGCTTCTCCGCGGCGTCGATGAAGAGGGAGCTGTGTCTGCTGTGGAGCGTATTCTCGACGCGATCGGGGAAATGCGTCTGAAGGCCGGAGATCGCGAAATAGGAATCACCGCGAGCGCTGGTATCGCAAACATGTCGGTAGCCAGTCCCGCCTTGGAAACCGCGCGCTTGTTGGAAACCGCGGACGCTGCGTTGTATCGCGCAAAAGCCGAAGGAGGTGCTCGTCTGGTCTCGGTCAAAGTGGAATCAAGCTGAAATGCGATCCCGGCAGCCGACTTGCGGTGCCGGCGGAAGCTCCCGACGGTTGGTAGACTGAGCTTCGAAGCGGCGGCAGTTCGGGAAAGGGGTGCCGAAGCCTTCTTGATCTGCCCCACACACGGAGACTTGTTATGCCTTCCTTCGAACTCTTGATCAATGGAAAGATGGTCCCGGGAGTCGGAACCCTCGATGTCATCAACCCGGCGACCGAATCGCTGGCAGGAAGCTGTTCTCGAGCTTCCGAGTCCCAACTCGACGAGGCGGTCGAGGCAGCGAACGGCGCGCTTGCGAATTGGTCGGCGACCTCCATCGAGGAGCGCCGACGCGCCATCGAGCAGGTGGCCGACATCGTGACCGCCAACGCGGAGGAGTTGGGATCGATTCTGACGAGCGAGCAGGGCAAGCCTCTCGCGGAAGCCATCGGCGAAGCACACGGCTTTGCGATGTTCACCCGTCATTTTGCGGCCATGGACCTGCCGGTCGAGATCCTCGAGGACAGCGATGTGCGTCGCGTGGAAATTCACCGGTCTCCACTCGGCGTCGTTGCCGCCATCGTCCCCTGGAACTTCCCGTTGATTCTTCTTGGTTTCAAGCTCGGTCCTGCTTTGATGGCTGGCAACACGCTGGTGGTGAAACCGGCTCCGACGACGCCGCTGTCGACCCTACGACTCGCGGAGTTGGTCAAGGACGCGTTGCCTCCCGGCGTGCTGAATGTGATTGCCGATGCGAATGATCTCGGTTCGAAGATCTCGGGCCATCCGAAGATCCGAAAGATTTCCTTCACGGGCAGCTCTGCGACCGGCGCCAAGGTGATGGCAGGCGCGGCCGAGACTTTGAAACGAATTACGCTCGAGATGGGTGGCAACGACGCGGGTCTCATTCTGGGTGACGTGGATCCGAAGGAGATCGCTCCGAAGATTTTTGCGGCAGCCTTTCCGAACAATGGACAGGTCTGCATCGCGATGAAGCGTGTGTACGCGCACGAAGATATCTACGACGCCCTGTGTGATGAACTCGCTGCGATCGCGAAGTCGAAAAAGATCGGAGACGGCACCGAGGCAGGCATCGATCTCGGTCCGCTTCAAAACAAGGCGCAGTATGACAAGGTAAAGGCAATCATCGCGGACGCCGCCGACAAGGGCACGATCATCGCGGGCGGGCGCGCACCCGATCGCCCCGGCTACTTCATCGAACCGACCATCGTGAGGGATATCGCGGAGGGCGCGCGCCTGGTCGACGAAGAGCAATTCGGTCCCGCTCTACCGATCATCAAGTTCAGGGATCCGGAAGAAGCGCTCGCACGAATCAATCGTACCGCCGAGGGGCTCGGGGGCAGCGTCTGGTCGTCGGATGCCGAGGCGGCGCGAGATCTGGCCGTTCGCCTAGACGCGGGAACGGTCTGGGTCAACAAACACGGAGAGCTCGACCCTGGCATCCCCTTCAGCGGCGCCAAGCAGTCCGGCGTTGGGACGGAGCTGGGCCGCGCAGGGCTCGAGGAGTTTACCCAGCGCCGGGTGATCAACATCAGCTCTTCATGACGTCCGCGCGCGACGCCCGCGCGCTCGATCAGGTTCCACAGAATGTCTGGTGTACGACTTCGTCGGGCTGTGGCGGCTTTGCATAGTCGGCGAGGTCGGCGAGGTCGGTTGCTTCCTCGAAAGGACGAGCCGTGACCGACAGGAGATCGTCGAAGGGTTGTCGGTCCTGATCATCGACCCAGGCATCGATGGCCTGTTGGATCCGGTGGTTTCTCGGAATGAACTGCGGATTCACGCGCTTCATCTTCGCCATCCGCTCCAGATCCGGAATGTTCTCGTCGACCAACCGGACCCGCCAGCGCTCGGCCCAGGCCTCGAAGGCCTCCGGCGCATCGAACAAGGACCTCGCTGTGCGCTCGGCGTCCTGATCCCCCGGCGAAAGCGATGACAGAGCTCGGAACGTCAGGGTGAAGTCGGCGCGACCCGCGGCCATCACGTCGAGAAAGTCGAAGGCAATCGCGAGATTCGCTTCGTTTCGCTCCGCTAGACCGACTTTCCGGAGCAGACCCTCTTGGTAATGCTGTTGAAAGAGAGCGGTGTATCGCCCGAGGCTTTCCTTGGCGAGGTCGATCGCAGGCTCTTGCTCGTCTGCTAAGAGCGGAACGAGCGTTTCGGCAAAGCGCGTCAGGTTCCAGAGGCCGATGCCCGGCTGTTGATCGTACGCGTAGCGTCCATGGGCATCGATCGAGCTGAACACCTTGTCGGGCTGGTAGTCGTCGAGAAAGGCGCAGGGGCCGTAGTCGATGGTTTCTCCGAAGATCGACATGTTGTCGGTGTTCATCACGCCGTGGATGAAGCCCACGCACATCCAACGGGCGATCAGCTCCGCCTGCACCTCGACAACCCGATCGAGTAGTGCGGCGTAGGGATTCGTGGCATCGGCACACTCGGGATAGCGCTGCGCGATGACGAAATCTGAGAGCGCGCGGATCTCGTCCGCCATCCCGCGCGCCGCGAAATATTCGAAGGTCCCGACCCGAACGAAGCCCCGGGCGACCCGCGTCAGAATCGCGCCGGGCTCGGCGCGCTCGCGGCGGACGGACTCGCCGGTGGCCACGAAGGCGAGCGCTCGCGTCGTGGGAATGCCGAGCGCAATCATCGCCTCGCTCAGGACGTATTCCCGGAGCACGGGCCCGAACGCGGCGCGCCCGTCGCCGCGACGAGAGAACGGCGTCGGTCCGGCCCCTTTCAGTTGAAGCCCCCAACGTGCGCTCGCGGAATCCACCGCTTCACCGATCTGAATGGCCCGTCCGTCGCCGAGACTGGGAACCCAGTTGCCGAACTGGTGGCCGGCATAGGCCATCGCGATCGGATCCACTTCCGCCAGTCCCGCGTTGCCTGCGAGCAGGGACACTCCATCCTCGCTCTCGAGCCAATCCACCGACAGGGACAGCTCGCGAGCAAGGTCGCGATTGAGTTGAATCAAGGATGGGGCGGCCACCGGCGTCGGCGCGACGCGAGCGAAGAAGGTCTCCGGGAGCGTCGCGTATTGACTCTTCTGGATGCCCGAGGTTGCAAAGGCGGCGTTCGACATGGGCGGATCATAAGTTGATGCCGCGTCGGCAGCACCCCCGCCGGGTTTTCGTCTACCGACCCGAAATTGATCGCTGGCAGGATGTGGACGATGGCTAGCGAGCGTCCATCGCGGGTACGAGTTCTGGTGGCAGAGGGCCTGTGTAGCGTGCGCTCGGACGGATGATCTTTCCCTCGGCGGCTTGTTCGAGAATAGGTGCGCACCAACCGATGACTCGGCTCGAGACCGCTGTCGCCGCTGAAATCCGGCAGCCCGTGCGCAAGGACTGAGCGGCACTTCAGTCTGGATTCGAAGACCTGTGTCCGCGTGTGAGCGACGACTCAGCTGGGGCTGTAGGATTCAGATTCGGTCGCGCCTCGCGACCCAGCATCCGGGAGTGCGACATCGTGGTACAGCTCAGACAACGAATTCATTATGGACCTCGTCGACATATCGCGAATCAGCGAGAGCGACTCGACGCGCTCCGCTTCGATCAGTTCGAAGCGACGCTCCTTAGTCCCTGTCTCGGTGCCGAGATTCGTGGCGTGGACCTCGCGAAGCCGATGTCCCCGACCTTGTTGGACGATCTCCGGACGGCACTCGTCGAATTCAAGGTCCTGTTCTTTCGTGACCAGGACATTACGAGCGAGGAGCACGCAGCCTTCGCCGCAAGTTTCGGCGAGCTCGAAATCCATCCGTTCTTGCCAGGGGGCGAAACCCCAAATGTGATCCGCTTCGCGAAAAACGAAGAAACCGTCGGCGTCGAAAACAATTGGCATACGGACGTCAGTTGGCGCCAGGAACCCTCGCTGGGTTCGGTGCTGCGCGCCCACGAAGTCCCGGAAGTCGGTGGGGATACTCTGTGGGCCGACGTCGAGGCCGTCTATGAAGGACTGCCGGCGGAACTCAAAGCAGAGATCGATGACCGCCATGCGATCCATGACTTCGTCCACACGTTCGGGCTCGCACTCAGTGAAGAGGAACGAGAGAAAAAGCGGATCGAATTCCCACCCGGCCGGCATCCGATCGTCCGGACGCATCCGGTGACCAAACGCCGATGCCTCTACGTGAATCGTATCTTCACGTCGCACATCGAGGGCATGGATCGCGACGAAAGCGAAACCCTCCTCGAACTCCTTTACCGCGAGATCGAGGTCGCCGAGTACCAGGTTCGATTCAAATGGGCAGCCAACAGCGTTGCCTTCTGGGACAACCGATCGACACAGCATCTGGCCATCAGCGATTACTGGCCGGCTCCCCGTGTCATGGACCGACTGACCGTCATTGGCGACCGCCCGGTATAGAGTTCGCGCGACGATTCGTCTCGGTATGACTGCGCCGGGTTCGACCGACCATCGCCTACACGTTGGAAGGAATGGCCGCAGGCCTGGGCTTGTCGGAATCCGGGCCCTGGGGCGAGAAATCGTGGGACGGAGCGGGGAACTCGGGAAGATCCACAAATACAGTGAGTTGAACTCAGCTGCGATCTCAGGAGAGGTCACCGGGGCGTCGATTTTCCGGTCGACTGGCCGGCTGGCCCAGAAGACGGCGGCTTGCCGATCTGATCTCGGACAAGGCGCTGATCTCGGGTATCGCTGGATCCCAACTCGCGGTAGCCTACCGCCGGCAGCCCGCAGAGAGCATCAGATGCTTTCGCCGGGCTGCTTCGATTTCTGGAGAGATGGCCGAGCGGTCGAAGGCGCACGCTTGGAAAGCGTGTGTAGGGCAACCTACCGTGGGTTCGAATCCCACTCTCTCCGCCAGGTTCAAGCATCGGAAGGCAGCCGTCAGTCGGCGAATACATGAAGTCGACTGAATTGCCTCTGATGCGAAGGGTCCGAGCCGCTAGTCGGACCCCACGCGCAGATTTCCTGCGCGCCCGTAGCTCAGTTGGATAGAGCATCGGCTTGCGGAGCCGAGGGTCGTACGTTCGAGTCGTACCGGGCGCGCCATGTTTTTCTTTAACAGGGTCAATAACTTACTCAGGCTGCCGCCAGTTCGCAGTCCGGAAGTCTAACCCATCGATTGGTAGCCGTTGTGTCGCCACAGCCTGCGATTCGGGCTGATTTGCCGCTTGAGTGAACGGATTCTGGCGGCATCACGTCCGCGACCTGGACGAAGCGGGGTCGCTATCTACGGCGCGACGCCAACCCAGCAAGACCGAGGCCCATCAGGACGGCGGTGGAGGGTTCGGGGATAACGGAAGGCCTCACCGCAAAGGCCTCCAGTCGCATCGAGCCCGCGACTACCGGGGCGTGCACTCGAAGTGGCCGCTGATCGTTCCCGGCCTGGATCGGCAGACGGAAAATCCACAGCAGTCCGTATCCATCCGACAGGGTGAGAACGGCGGAAAGCACCCCTGGGCTTCGAGCGCGCGTTCGCGCTCCGTGAGCGCGCTCTCTTGTTCGGTCTGTGGGCCAGCGTCCGTCCCTGCGTCGCCGGGCTTCGAGCGCGCAACGGGGCCGTCGCGGTACCGCTCGTAGTCTTCGGCGGCGCCGTCGCTGTCGACCTCCTGTGGAAAGGGCAGCCCGGGTTCGTTCGGGCCGAACGAGTCGTCGCGATCGATCCGCTCCTCTCGGGCTTCGAAGGATGACTCGGCAAAGCGTCGATCCTCTCGCCCCGCCGGGTCGCGCGAGGGGCTCGCGGGAACCGGAGAGTCCGAGCGCCGGGGACTCTCGCGCAGGAGCACACCCTCCGGCCTCGATTCGCCGTTCGTCGCCGTGCCCGACGGCGCTGCGGCCGCTGCCGTCCTCACTCGGTCCGGCTGCGGCGGTGGATCGCCTCGCAGGTAGAGGCCGATGCCGATGCCGACGACGAGCATTACGGCGGCGAGCATCAGCGATCGAAGACTCACAGCGGTTCTCCAGTAGTCGAACGAGATCTGTACTCAATCTCGCACGAGCTGTCACTGAGCAACAGGTGCGAGGGGCCGGAACGCAGAGCGCCGGACGTGGCCTGGGCCTCGCTCCGGCGCCGTGGTCGTGCGACTCAGATCGAGTCTACTCTCAGGTCTTCACTTAGAGCCTCTTGTTAGGAGACCGCGGCGTCCTGAGGGTCTTGAGGAACGCGATCAGCGCGTCGTGATCTGCCGCGCTGAGCGCATCGAATGCATCGGCGTTCGCCTGCGCTTCGCCCCCGTGCCCGCTGATGGCTTCGCCTAGCGTGAGCGCGCGTCCATCGTGCAGGTACGGAGCCGTGTCGGCGATTCCCCAGAGCCGCGCGGTTTGGAAGAGCGAATTGCCGGTCTCCTCGGTCAGGTCCGGGCCCATGTCGTGGAGCTTCAGGTCCGCGAAGAGCGGAACGACGACGCCCGAGCCGGAACGCCTGAAGCCCGGCGCCGAGCGCGTCAGGTTGATCGAGAAGTACACGTTGGCGCTGGGGTCCTCCATCACCTCGGGCAGGCTGAGGGTCAGGTGCTTGCTATTAGTCACGAACTTCCGAACGTGGCAATCGGCACAACCGATGTCATCGAACACATCGGACCCGGCCCGCTCCTGGTACGTCTGCCGGGAGCGTTTCTTCTGGCGAGGTCGCTCCAGCGAAGCCTGGAAGATGTGCATCGCCGACAGCTCGCCTGCGAGGAGCTCGTCCGCGACGCCGTCGCCATCCGCATCGACGCCAGCGCCCACGACCTCGACGGGCTGGATGCCGTGATGGAACTGCATGGCGCCCGTATCGAACTCGCGCACCGTGGCGCAGCAGCCCGTGCGGCCGAAGGGCCGAACGACGAGATCCGGGCCGATGCCCTCGACCTGGGAGAAGTTGAAGCCGACGCCATCATGGGAGATCGAGCCGAAGCTCACACCCTTGGATTCGAGATCCACCGAGGCATTCGGAAAGGCTTCTGCCAGCGCCTTCTGCGCCTGCAGGTCCTGGGTCATCTCCTTGCCGACGAGCTCGACGCCGCCCGAACCAAAGGAGAACGGCGGGTTGATGACGCGACCCTGAACCTCGGCGTAACCATTGTTGTCGGAGTCATCGAGATCGGGATCGATGATGCCCGGGAAGGCGGCCTGACCCATGGCACCGACACCGCCGACGGCGAACTCGAAGGGAATGGTATCCGTCGTTCGGTAGTTATGGCACTCGAGACAGGTCTGACTGTCGATCCCGTTCATCCGGAGCAGACTGCCATGATTTCGGAAGGTCGGGCGACCACCGGGTGAAACCTTGTCGAGCGGGTTGATGGGGCCGTCGCCAAAACCGTCTGCACGGTTGAAGGGAGTCGAAAAGACACGCTGACCTTCTCTTCGGAGCTCGATGAGAGAGAGCGCGTTCTCAACTTGATATTGGGTAATTCGAGGGTCGAGTGCCCGCCCATCGTCGGAGGCGATCGCCACCGAAGGCGTGCCCAATACCAGACCCGTCGTGAGGAGTAGGAGAGAAATTCGCATTGCGAGCCACCTCTTCATATACGCTTAATCGCACACTTACTAAGATCATTAGGCACGAGAATTGTTCCAGGTCAAGACAATTCGAGGGGAATCGGCAATGAGATCGATATGGCACGGTGAACGCAGCGCCTCCGCACATTCGTGTCACCGGAGTCACGGCTCGGAGGGCGCAAACCCCTAGGGCAGCCCCCGGGGATTCGACACGCGCGAGCCTACGGCGGTAAGACGCCATACGAAGCGCTACGGGAGAAGCCATCCGAATCCTTGAAGAACGTCCGACTTGATGCCTAAATGCCTAATATCACACCCCGGGGAGGATTCGCGTCAAAGGTCGATGCGCCCTCGGGGCAAACTGGAATAGGCCGTATTGGAGCAACCCCTACCCGATGGGCGCGATCGGGGAGGGTGCGTTCAGGCTCTTCGATGGGATGAAAGCGATCTGTCGACGCGGATCGCTGTGCTCAGCCGCCGCCCATGGCCGCCAGCACGTTCGCGCGGCTGCCCAGCGTGTGCGCGATGCCCGACAGGAGCGCGAATACACGGGACACGAGAACGAAGTCGCTCGGGACTTCGGCGATCGGATCCTCGCGGATGGCATTGAAGAGTTCGTCGGTCATCTCTTCGGTGAACTCGCCTTCGAAAGTGCCGCTGTCGCTGCGGCTGACCATGCGGCGGGCGATCAACAAAAAGGTCGAGTTGTCTCCGGTCTTCGAGCGGAAGCCCAATTCGTCGAAGGCGCGGAGCATGGATTGCTCATTGAAGGTCATGAGCGAGAACATGAGCTCGAAGAGTCCCAGGCCGAAACCTTCGGGAAGTTCCTTCGAGAGGCCGAAGTCGAGCACGACGATCTTGCCGTCCGGGGTGACGAAGAGGTTGCCCGGGTGGGGATCGGCCTGGAAGAACCCGGCGGCCAGGATCATCCGGACATAGACGTGCATGAGGTCCTGGACGACGTCACGCGGGTCGAGGCCGGCCGCCTTGATGTTCTCGACGTCGGTGATCTTGATGCCGCTGACGAGTTCCATGACCATGACCCTTTGAGTCGTGTACTCGGGGTAGCTCTCGGGGATCAGGACGCGATCGTCGGAGGCGAAGAGGTCGCGAACGCGGGCTCCGAAACTGGCTTCGCGGACGAAGTCGAGTTCAAAGCCGATGTGGCTTGTTAGTTCTGTCAAGAGCGGCAGCAATTCGAGGGGTTGGCGATCGAAGAACTCGTAGATGCGACAAATCCGCTCCATGTTCGCGAGGTCGGTTCGGATGATATCCTCGATGTCGGGGTATTGAACCTTGACAGCAACTTCTCGGCCGTCTTGTAGTCTCGCGCGATGGACCTGGGCGAGAGACGCGGATGCGATCGGTGCTTCATCGAATTCGGAGAAGACGTCGTCCATGCTCTTGCCGAATTCACGTTCGACGACCGTCCGGATGACATCGAAAGACTTGGCCGGGACGGCGTCGTGGCACTGCTCCAGATGGGTGATGAATTCGGGCGGGAAGACATCGGACCGCGTAGCCATCGCCTGACACATCTTGATCATGACGCCGCGCATGTCGAGGGCGAGATCGAGAATGCGGCGAGCGGTCTTCTCGTGGCGCCCGCTCAGCTCGTCGTTCGTTAGTTTCGGCTGACCCGTGAGCTGTCGCGCAACACTGGGAATCTTGTAGGACGCCCAGATGATGCCAGCGGACCAGCTGACCTTTACCGTTCGCCTTGCCCGCGTCGCGAGGTTCATGCGGCGGCGGGGCTGCGCGTGCCGACGAATCCGGTCGAAGCCGGCGGACTCCAATCCTCGTCGAGTGAATCGAATTCTTCGAGCAGCGCCTTGGGGTTCCTGGCGACCTTCATGGCCTCGATCAGGTTTTCTCGCAGATCCGCACGCTGATCGGTCTGACGCTGGCGCGTCATGGAGTGGAGGACGCGATGAAGGAATTCGTCGACGACGATCTGGCCCGAGATCTCCTTGTCGTCGACGGTTCGGATCGTCCGCGCGCGAACTTCGGACAGTGCCGTCCGGAGGTACTCGACATGGGGCGACTCGTCCTGCTGGATATGCCGAACCATGTCGCCGGCAACCTTCGGTTTGGCCGAGATTTCCGGGTCCGACAGCACATCGATTCCCCACGCGAAGGTTCCCTCGGCGAAGATCTCGACGACCATGACCTGGGACATGAAGGCGAGCATGCGTTCGAGTTTGGGATCGATTTCGGGGAAGATCGGTCCGGTCTTCTCCCGCTGGCCGCGTCGACCCATGATGCCCATCAAGACGTCGCCGGGGATCTTTGGATTCTCGAGCGCTTCGTCGCGCGCGGCTTCCCACATCTGTTTGTGGCCACCTTCGTCTCGGTAACCGGACTCGTCGCGAGCATGGGCTTCGAAGAGCCCGTTGCGAAGATGGGCGAGCGCCGTCCCCTCGACACCTCCCTTGAAGAGTTCCTCGAGTTTCGGAACACGTACGTCGCGAATGATGGCGCCAAAACCTTCGACGATCGAAATGATCGTCAGGGCTCGAACGATCGGTTCGCGCACACCGTTTCGAAGCAGGAGTTTCGCCTGAGCGACATTCGGATACTGGGGCGGTGTGAGTTCACTCGCGATTTCGACCAGCGAATGACCTTGCTCCGTTAGTTGGCCCTTCCATGCAGTGATGGCGGGATCGCGATGGAGTGTGCGCGGAGAGCGATACTGTCCGTCTTCGAGGAAGCCACCATGGCAGCGGACTTCGTTGGCGATCAACGGCTCTTGATAGGCGCCGCTCGTGAGCAATTCTTCGGCGGTATAGATCAGTCGATCCGGATCGGATTCCATCGCAACACTCATTTTCTCTTCTCCAGCTTTTGGCTCTAGCGACCGGGTCGTTGGCAGAATCCCGCCAGGTCCCGCGCCGTGTCTCGACTGATTTCGGGACACGCGATCGGGAACGCCTCTGTCCCGTGCATGGTTCCCATGACCTGGCGACAGCGCGCCTCGACCCCTTCGCGCAACAAGAGTCGAAAGAACTCGATCCCTTCGTCACGCAGTGGATCACATTCGTTCACACTGATCACCGTCGGTGGAAGACCGCGAACGTCTTCGCCCTTGGCAAAGCCCGGCCACGCGAGTGGATTGCCCTTCTCGAACTCTTCGATTCCGTAAGACATCGCACCCGTGTTGTTATGCAAGTCGAGGAGAATGCCGTTGTTCTCTTCGGAGGACGGATAGCGTTCTTGAGGCCAGCTTCCCGCGATGTAGGGACAGAGCGCGTAGAGCCCCTTGATCAATCCGACATCCCCTTCACGCTGCAGGCGCATGCCGAGTGCCAGTGTCAGGTTCCCGCCGCCGCTTTCGCCGGCGACGACAATCTTGGCGGGATCGGTGTTGAGATCCGCGGCGTTGGCGATCACCCATTTTAGTCCCGAGATACAGTCGTTCAGGCCCGCCGGGTAGGGGGCGACCTCTTCGGCCGAGCTTGGCGAGATCGAATTGCGAAAGTCGACCATGGCGACGTTCACGCCCTGGGCCGCAATGATCTTGCCGAAGGCGCGGTAGTTTCCGTTGAAACAAGAGAGCGCCTGCATACCGCCGCCGTGGATGTAGTAGACGCAGGGAAG
Source organism: Deltaproteobacteria bacterium UBA4427 (assembly GCA_963854795.1). Classification (GTDB taxonomy): domain Bacteria; phylum Myxococcota_A; class UBA9160; order UBA9160; family UBA4427; genus UBA4427. Next base: position 12,628 of record CAWLAJ010000006.1, read on the forward strand.
CGGGGTCGGCGAGTCCTTCTGGATCAGCTGGATCTTGATCGTGTTGCCATCCGGATCGGACGTGAACTCTCGCGTGCTGATGGTGAGTCCCGCCGAGGGCGCGAAGGTTTCGTTGTCGCACATCTCCATGAAACCGTTGAGTGCGGCGACCATCGCTTTGGCTTCCGCCGTATTCGCCTGTTCGAGCAGTTCTTCACGGTTGGCAACGTCTTTGACTTCACGATTCGGGAACGTTCCGAGGATCGTCTTCAGGCGTGGGTCGAGTCGGGGATCCTCGTTGATCTTGTCATTGGCCACGGGGGCTCCTGGTTCTGGGCGCGGTTCCAACTCTACCAGAGGCGCGCGGGCAGCGCGGCCCTCTGCAGAGCCAATGCGCAGGGTCAGCTGCCTTTGTGGGACGTCTTGCCTCCTCCCGGGGGCGCGTTCTCGGCGTGACATCGAACCTTCTACCGGTATGCTCGCGCGTCCCATGAGCGAGAAGACCCATCCCGATGCTGTCGCGCCCGAGCGCTCTCGAACGATCGAGTCGAATGGTGCGAAGTTGTGCCTTCATGAATGGGGTGACCCCAAGGCTCCGCCCGTCGTTCTCGCTCACGGAATGTTCGACCACAGTCGCGGTTTCGATCTGTTGGCGCCGCACCTGGCCGAACACTATTGCCTCATCGCGATCGACGCGCGCGGACACGGCGATTCCGACTGGTGCGACAGTTATGTGTGGGGCATGGACGTGCTCGATGTCGTCAACGTCCTGCGCTCGATCGATCGGCCCGCTCATCTCGTTGGACACAGCAAGGGTGGCGGCCAGATCATGGAAGCGGCCGCAATGGCACCAGAGCGAGTTCGTCAGGTCGTCAACATGGATGGGTTCGGGCCCCCTGACGAGGGGTTCTTCCAGAGACCCGGTGGACCAGACCTGAATGCCCTGACGATCGCGGAACGCTGTGCGATCTACCTCGATCGTCGGCGTACGGCTTCTGCGCGCGAGAGTTGGCGTCCGTACGAGAGCCTCGACGATCTTGTTAGGCGACGGCGAGAACAGAACCCGCTGCTCGAAGATCCGTGGCTCAGCTACTTCGTCTTTCATGGTGCGCGCGAGGACGAAGATGGCTGGCGATGGAAGAGTGATCCCCATATCGCTGGCGGTGGATTCGGTCCCTTCAAGCCGGAATGGATTGCCCCCGGCTGGCGACGCTTGCAGGCGCCGCTGCTCGCGATGATCGGTTCGCTTCCCGATACCTGGGGGCCGCTCCCGGAAGAGCTGCTTGACGGCCGGCTCGAGAATGTCGAACACCTCAGCCGAGCCACCGTCGAGGGGGCGGGACATTTCATTCATATGCAACAACCGGTCGCCGCCGCCGGACTGATGCTCGACTTTCTGGATCGCTGATGCAGCTTCTTCATGGACGCGTGCCGATCGAGCTTCATACGCTGCGATCCGCAAAGGGGCCCTCACTCCTGCTTCTACACGAGCTGGGCTCGAACGGCAAAAAATGGCCGGCCGACGTGCTGTCCTGGTCCGGCGGCTCGGTCTACGCGCTTGATTTCACAGGCCATGGCAGATCGGGTCATCCGCGAGGTGGCGCCTATCATCCCGAATACTTTCTGGCGGACGCCGATCTCGCTCTCGAAAGGATTGGCGAACCCTGTGCCGTCGTGGGCGCGGGAATCGGCGCCTATGTGGCTTTGTTGCTCGCGGGTTCTCGGCCCGACTTCATCGGGGCGGCGCTGCTGCTTGCGGGTGAGGGTCTGCGCGGAGTCGGTTCGCGCCCCGATGACGAGATCGCCTTCGAGGGGATCGAGGGATTCGATCGCTTCATCGCCAGGACTTCGATGAATTACGTCGCGGGAACGGACCCCTTGGTGGCGCAATGCGCCTGCGACATGCGACCGGTCGACTACGCGAGTTCCTTTGCCGAGTCGGCACGCCCGATGCTCTTCGATGAGCGGGTCGACGCGGATCCCGATCGCCCACCGCCGGCGTGGTGGCAAGTCGCGCTCGAGAAGAACCGCGGCAGCCGCGCTCCCGAGGCGTTTTCGGCAGCGCTCGAGGCCCTTGGCTCGCTCGCCGCGGAAGCCTGACTAAACACTCCTTGGCCAGGCCCGGTCGGAATTCACCTCGCAGAGAGTCTTCGCTAGATCCCTGGGCGCTGCGCATTTTTTCATCAGGGCTGCCCAGAATAGGGGCAGTGGCTTGATAGAAATGTCGTCGGTCGCGACTACCAACGCGTTCATGGGTGAGTCGGACATGGCACACGCCTTGCTATTTCCGTGTCATGTCTGGGCAGGCCGGTTATCGTGCCGCTCCATCCAAATTCAACGATCGTGTAGCAGGAGGAAGTGCAAGATGTTCAATTCTGGATTGATCGGTCCGATTGTGGCCGCGATCGTTTTCTTCGTGGCCGGGTCGGCCTTCGGGCAGGATGAGCCGACCTTGTCCGCCGGTGATACGGCGTGGATGATGACCAGCACGGCGCTCGTCTTGTTGATGACGCTGCCCGGGTTGGCACTCTTCTACGGGGGTCTCGTTCGTTCGAAGAATGTGCTCTCGATTCTGATGCAATGTTTCATCTCGGCGGGACTGATCGGCGTCCTTTGGATCGTCGTCGGCTATACGCTGGCTTTCGGCGAGGGAAATTCGATCGTCGGAGACTTCAGCAAGCTCGGTTTGGCCGGGATCGGGCCCGACACACTTTCTGGCACCATTCCGGAATATGTCTTCGTGATGTTCCAGGGCATGTTCGCGATCATCACGCCAGCTCTGATGCTAGGCGCGTTCGCCGAACGAATGCGCTTCGGTCCTTATGTCGCCTTCATCGGAATCTGGGTACTCGTCGTCTATTGTCCCCTCGCCCATCAGGTCTGGGGTGGTGGTTGGCTCGCGGAGTTCGGCGCGATGGACTTTGCCGGCGGTTTAGTCGTCCATATGTCGAGTGGCTTCTCGGCGCTGGCCGCAGCGATCTTCCTGGGCAAGCGGCGCAGCTTCGGAAAGGAGTCGATGCCCCCGCATAGCGTCCCTCTCACGGTGATCGGTGCATCACTCTTGTGGGTTGGATGGTTCGGGTTCAATGCCGGCAGCGAGCTCGCTGCGGACGGCGTTGCTGGACTCGCCTTCCTCAATACGAATACAGCGACCGCGACGGCGGTTCTCAGCTGGGTCTTCATCGAGTGGAAGCATCGCGGCAAGCCCACCGTTCTCGGAGCGGCGACCGCAGCGGTCTGCGGTCTGGTTGCGATTACGCCCGCCTGTGCGGCCGTCTCGCCAATGGGTTCGATCGCGGTTGGATTCGGTGCCGCAGTGTTTTGTTATCTCGCCGTGACCTTGTTGAAGCCTGCTCTGGGTTATGACGATTCGCTCGATGTCTTCGGAGTGCATGGCGTCGGTGGGGCCTGGGGCGCGCTGGCGACCGCGATCTTCATCGTGGGCGGCAACCTGCCCGAGGGCGTATCGCGCATGGCGCAGATCGGCATTCAAGCAACGAGCATCGCCTACGTCGCGATCCTCGTGCCGGTGCTGACCATTGTGATTCTCTGGGTTCTCAAGATGATCTTCGGCGATCTGTCCGTCTCCGAAGAAGATGAACATTCCGGACTCGACCTGTCGCAGCATAGTGAGAGTGCGTACGTCGGCTAGTAGAGCCGATGATTGAAAGACGGGGCTTCTTCGAGAAGCCCCGTCAGCGAGGCAGACGATGAAGCTCATCGAAGCGATCATCAAACCCTTCAAACTCGACGATGTTCGAGACGCCCTGAATCGAGACGGGGTCGCGGGCTTGACCGTGACCGAAGTGAAGGGCTTCGGTCGTCAGAAGGGTCATACCGAGCTCTATCGTGGCACCGAATACGTCGTCGACATGCTGCCCAAACTGAAACTCGAGATCATCGTTCGCGATGATGCGGTCGAGAGCGTGATCGAAGCGATCTGCCAAGCCGCGAATACCGGCAAGATCGGCGATGGAAAGATCTTCGTCGCGCCGGTCACGGACGTCGTTCGAATTCGCACGGGCGAGCAGGGCGAGGCTGCGATCTAACGAGCAGCGACGGTGCCGCCCTTCGCGTGAACTCAGCGGGAAGTCGAGTTCAGCTCCTGGTTCGCGGGGAGCGGAATCAGTCGGACCGCGATCGATCGCGACGTGTCGAAGAGCGTCGCGATCCACCAATTCCTGATGCCATACTTCTCGCGTAGCATCCTGCGGATCTCTTCATGGGCCGTTCGACCCGGTATGGGCTCTGCGAGGTAGACCCCCGAAAGATCGCTGGCAGGGTCGCTCTCGAGCGACAGGGTCGGGCGCGCGAGAATGTCCAGGTACCAACCATTTTCCGGCGTGCCGGCCTCGATCCATAGCTGTTGGCGACTGCCGCCCGCTGGTTCAACGAACCAGACATGGGTCGAGCGGGTCGTGCCGTCTGGCCTTTCGGTTTCGACGATTGCAACGCCGCCAGCTTCGAGGGCCCACCCGGTGAAGGCGATCAGGCCGAACGCCGCCACGACGAGAACGGCGACCAGGCGGATCCAGATTCCGACAATGCTCGAGGATTGTGCCACGCGAAGAAGGTCCCCTTGATTGAGAGCGAACGCTATCGGAAGGCGCTCGTATCGCGCTCGCATCGGGCTATTCGTGTGGACGACCGGGCGTGACTCGCGCCGCGGTCGAAGCCCCGCCTGCTAATCTGGCTCGACCGATGACTCCCCAGATTTCGATCAGCCAGGCCCGCAGGATCTCGCTCGCGGCTCAAGGTTTTTCAAAGCCGAGACCGCGCGGACGCGTAGACCGACGTCATTTGCGAGATGTCATGCGGCGCCTTCATCTGCTCCAGCTCGATTCCGTCCCCGTCGTCGTTCGTACACAATACCTGCCCCTTTTTTCACGCCTCGGTCCCTATCGGGCCGCGCTGCTGGATGAGATCGCCTACGACTCGGATGAATGGTTCGAGGCCTGGAGTCATGAGGCGTCGTTGTTGCCGGTCGAGATGGAACCGTGGCTGCGCTGGTCGAAGCAGAGTGCGCGGGAGGGGGAGACCTGGGGACGCCTCTACACATTGGCGCAAAAGGATCCCGACTACATCGAGTCGGTTCTTGGACAGGTGAAGGCGCGCGGTCCGCTCGCGGCCAAAGATCTCGAAGATCCGCGACGTCGATCCGGCGATTGGTGGGGCAGTCGCTCGATCGGCTCCGTCGCGCTCGATTGGCTCTTTCGCATCGGGGTGCTCGGCGTCCGACGGGATCGGAGATTCGTCAAGCAGTTCGATCTACTCGAGCGGATCGTGCCGCCCGAGATACGCGCGCTCCCAACGCCGAGCTTCGAAGCGTCGCTCGATGAATTGCTTCTGCGATCCGCGCGCGCCCATGGAATCGCCACTGCGGATTGTCTCGTTGACTATTTCCGGCTCCCGGTACGGCCAGCGAAGGCGCGGCTCGAAATTCTGGTCGAGGATGGGAAACTCGAGCGGAATTCCGTCGAGGGCTGGGCGAAGCCGGCGTACCGGCACCCCGATTCGAAACTACCGCGGCGAATCGATGCAACGGCCCTGCTCTCGCCCTTCGACCCTGTCGTCTGGAATCGAAAGCGAATCGCCGCTCTTTTCGACTTCGACTATCGCATCGAGATCTATGTCCCGCAGAAAAAGCGGCAATACGGATACTACGTATTGCCGCTTCTCATGGGTGACAGGCTCGTCGCGCGTTTCGATCTCAAGACGGATCGCGAAAAGGGTGTACTGAGAGTCTTCGCGGCCCATGTGGAAGAGGGCGTGAACGTGGCGGACGTGGCGGCGGCGGCGGCCGGTGAACTTCGCTTGCTTGGACGTTTCCTGGGCGCGGAGAGTCTCGTGATCGGTCGGCGCGGAAATCTGGCAACAGCGCTTCGCAGCGAGTCTCGTGGCGGTCGATGACGTCGCGATGAACTGTGTGGACGAAACCAGCGTTTCGGAGCAAGGCACGAGAAATGGCAAGCGGCGAGCGGAGTGAGAGGCCGATCGCGGCTTGCGCCGCGTGCACTGCTCCTATCACAAATGTCTAACGGTCTATTTCGGTCGGGTGCTCAAGCGAATGGCCTCGGCGCCCTTCGGGCTCGCCGGTGGCTATCGGCATTTCGCTAGTCGTCTGGACGATTTCTATCGCGATTGCAGCGGACTCGGCGTCGCTTCGGTCAACAACCATGCGCTCGATCTCGATCGCTTCGACGAGATTCGTGTCACGCGGTTCGTGCCAGATCCCCGCGACCTGCTCGTGTCGGGCTATTTCTTTCACAAGCAATCGAGGGAAGATTGGTCTCGGGTCAGCCATCCAACGGACGCGGATTGGGTCGTTGTGAACGGCGTCGTTCCCGAATCCGTGAAGGCGACCGGCAGCAGCTACCGGGATTACCTGAACGAAGTCTCGCTCGAAGAGGGGCTACTCGCGGAGTTGGCCTTTCGCCGACGTGATTGAATCGCATCGCGAAGATCGGGTCCGCCAGCAGATCGACCGTCAGGTCCTCTGATACATGGGACAGGACCAAGGTCTCCGATCAGCGTCCCCTCATCCAGACTGAGGGTAATGACGAGATCTCCGAGCTGACTCTCGTCGTCGATCGTCACAGTGGCCGTCGTGAATTCGCCTCCCCTAGATAGGACGTCGCCGTCGTGCTGACGATCGTGGCAGACGCCAGAGTCGGTAGCGCGAGCAGCGCGGTCACGATGGCGACCAGCAGCCAGCGTCGCCTTGGCGATTTTGGCCGTCGAATCCAAGATCCGAAACAAGATTTGAGGGGCAGCATCAACATCCTCCGCGATCCGTTCGCCAACGGGCTGCCAGGCGCATAGGCGCGCTTGGGCACAGAGAAATGGTGAGTTCGTGTCAAAAAGCGCAAAGAAAAATCAGCGCTTCGCCACTCGGTCGCCGAGTTCGTTGCCCGACGCCGGGAATCAAAAAAAATAATAATAAACAGATAGTTAGGAGATGCCTGCTGATTCCCCGAGGTGAGCCTGGGGTATTGCCGGCTGTGCGGCGACCCGACTCGATGTCCCGGATTCCGGAAACCACGGCGGGGTCGTTGAGCGCAGCGGTCCGGCTACCCTCGTTCGGTCACGCTGGGAATGGCTGACCTCGAGGAGGAGATAGCGATGAATCGGTTCGACGGAAAAGTGGCGTTCATGACGGGCGCGGCGGCGGGAATCGGGCGAGCGACGGCGATTCGATTCGCGAGCGAAGGGGCTTCGCTCTACCTCGTCGATGTCGCCGCCGAGGGTCTCGAGGAAACGGTGAAGCTGTGTGAAGCCGAAGGGGCAGAGGTCGCCTCTGCCCAATGTGACGTGACGAACGAAGAAGAGATTCGTTCCAATGTCGAGGCTTGCATCGCACGATTCGGCCGTCTCGACACGCTCTGCAATATCGCCGGGATCCTCTTGCTCGATCATTTCGAGAAGATCACGGCCGATCAATTTCGCCGAGTTCTCGAGGTGAACCTCGTCGGAACGTTCATGCTCTCGCAGGCCGCCCTTCCTCATTTGCTCGAGTCGAAGGGAAGCATCGTGAACACGTCATCGACTTCGGCGCTTGCCGGGATGCCCTACGGCGCTGCCTACGGAACGAGCAAGGGCGGAGTGAGTGCACTGACGCGAACGCTGGCCGTCGAGTTCGGGAAGAAGGGAGTGCGCTGTAACGCGGTCAATCCGGGGTCGATCAAGACGGCGATGATGGGCAGCGGCCTACTCCCGGAGGATTCGGATCCGCAGCTGGTGATGCGGGCGATGTCGATCGGGCCACCGCGCGGACCGGAGGTCGTCGCGGCAACGATCGCGATGCTGGCCAGCGAGGACGGGATTCACATCAACGGCGAAGAGATTCGAGTCGATGGTGGGACGCTCGCCTGACGCTTCGTAGAGCCTCTCGCGCATACTTGTTAGTTCGCGTGCAGCGCGCGTGCAGCCTGGAGCTTGGCGCGAGAGCCGGCGGAAGGCCATCCGCAATCAGACCGCAAGATTGATCGAGGATTGTGATATAGCTCAACATTTCGCGTGACGAAGCCGAGTGATCTGGGGTGGATGCTCCATGGGGTGGGGCGACTGCCCGAGGGTCGGCTTCGATGATGCACCGGTTTGCGAAACAGCGATTCAGTCGCGCCCTCTGCGTTGCGGCCCTGGCGGTTTCCTTCTTCCTTGCCCCGAACGCGTTCGGAACCTTGATCACGACTGCGGGCGACCCCGCCCTGTCCGGTGCGCTCATACAGGACAGGACTTCAATAGCGAAGCCGCGGACACCTATTTCACCTCCCAGACCTTCCTGATCGGATCCGATGGCTTTACGGTGACTCCGGTCAGTCGAGAGTTGCATATCGACGACGTCTTTTGCGCCTCGTTCGGAACGACCGGCAATTGTCTCGACACGATGAACAACACCGGTCAGGCGAACGACGATTTCGACGTCATCTTCACAGGGGGTGGCGTCTCGGCGTTCGGGTTCGTGTTGAAAGCCCTCGACAACGACTGGACGGTCGAAACCTACGACGCGAGCGACAATCTTCTCGGGACCTACACCATCCTCAGTCAGAGTCCGGCATTGACCGGGTTCGCGCGCCGCGGCTATTTCGGAGCGACTGAAGCCGCCGTCATTCAATTTTTCACCGTTCGTTCGACGGGCAACGACCGCGCCTTGATCGATGACTTTTCCTACGTGCCCGTCCCGGAGCCCAATGTGGAAATCCTGCTCGGGCTGGGGTTGCTCACATTCGCGGGATCCCGCTTCCGCGAACAGGGCGTCGCGCGAGTCCCGATTCCGAGCGCGAATCGAGATCGCAGGTCGTCTTTCTAGTCTCCGGTCTCTGATTTCCGTCTTCCCTGTAGATCGCGACGGGCGCCGAGCGAATGGCTTCTAGCCACGCCGATTCCTGCTATCCAATCGTGATGACACGAGACCTCGATGTGATCGTGGTTGGCGCTGGATTCGCCGGCCTCTACATGGTTCACAAGATGCGCCAGGCGGGACGCTCCGTACGTGCATTCGAAGCCGGCAGCGGTGTCGGCGGAACATGGTTCTGGAATCAATATCCTGGCGCTCGCTGTGATATCGAGAGCATGGAGTACTCGTACGGATTCTCCGAAGATCTCGAGCAGGACTGGGATTGGAGTCAGCGTTATGCGCCCCAGCCCGAAATCCTGCGCTACATCAATCACGTCGCCGACCGGTTCGAACTGCGCAGAGACGTCCAGCTGAACACGAAGGTTCTATTTGCCCATTACGTGGAGACCGGCGGGCGATGGCGCGTCGAGACCGATGACGGGGAAACCTGGAACGCCGCGTTCTGCGTCATGGCGACCGGATGTTTGTCGTCGACGAATATGCCGGACATACCGGGTCTCGATTCCTTTTCTGGCGAGACCCACCATACGAGTCGCTGGCCGCACGAAGGCGTCGAATTTATCGGCAAGCGTGTCGGCATCATCGGTACGGGCTCCTCCGCCATACAGGCGATCCCGATCATCGCCGAAACAGCCGAACGACTCACGGTCTTTCAGCGAACGGCCAATTTCTCGATCCCCGCTCACAATGGTCCGCTCGCCGAAGAGACGAGTTCCGCCGTCAAGAAGGATTATCAGGCGATTCGCGCTCTGAATCGCGAGCGCGCCGCCGCCTTCGGAATCAATTGGGGAGAGCCGGGCGGACTCACTTTCGATTCGACGAAGGAAGAGCGTCGCCAGGCCTACGAAGACCGATGGAAGATGGGCGGGCTCGGGTTCCTGGCCGTCTTCGAGGACATCTTGATGGATCAGAAGGCGAACGATGAAATTTCGAACTTCGTGCGCGAGAAGATTCGCGGCATCGTCGACGATTCCGACACGGCTGAACTCCTCAGTCCCCATCACGTGATCGGTTGTAAACGACCCTGCGTCGATACGGGGTATTACAAGACCTTCAATCGAGACAACGTCCAGCTCGTCGATCTCAGCCAGGCTCCCATTGAAAAAATCACGAAGTCTGGTCTGGTGACCGGAGGTCGCGAGTACGAATTTGATTGTTTGATTTTGGCGACGGGGTTCGATGCGATGACGGGTGCCCTTCATTCGATCGACATTCGGGGTCGGCGAGGGCAGACGCTGCTCGAAAAATGGAGCGCCGGTCCGCTCACCTACCTCGGGCTCGGAACGAATGGGTTTCCGAACCTGTTCACGATCACGGGGCCCGGTAGTCCGTCGGTATTGACGAATATGGTGACTTCGATCGAGCAGCATGTGAACTGGATCTCGGATTGCTTCGATTACATGGAGAAGCAGGGCCACAGGACGATCGAAGCGTCCACGTCGGCCGAGCAGGCATGGGTGGGTCACGTCAATGAAATCGCGGACGAGACGCTCTACCCGACCTGTAATTCCTGGTATCTGGGCGCGAACGTTCCCGGCAAGCCGCGCGTGTTCATGCCCCACATCGGCTTCCCGCCCTACGTCGAGAAGTGCAACGAAGTTGCCGCGGCGGACTACGAGGGCTTCAACTTTTCAGCCGACTGAATCAGCCGCTCACTCGATGACACGCAGCTCGTCGGCAAATGACTCGCCGGGTTCGCCTTCCCAGAGTGTGTTTATCGTGATTTGCAACGAGCGTGTTCACGCGCACAGCCTGTTTCCCCTAGCGGGTCGATATCTCCCTTGATGGCATGATTGCCAAGCGGCGAGGGAGGCTACGCGTGGGGCGAATCACGAGACGAAGGCGGGCGAGCTGCAGGATGCCCTGCGAGATCTTTCAATCCAAGCGTCGGCGGGCTCGAGCTCGAATCGTGACGATCTCCGAAGGTGGACTGGCTCTCGTGACGGATCTTGCTTTCGAACAGGGCGATCCGATTCGTCTCTTGATCAAATCCAATGAGATCGACAAGCCTGTCGCAGTCTCTGCCATCGTCTGGAACGATCGCTCCGCAGCGAGCGCCGGAGCGTCCTCACGATTCAAGCGACTCGGTTGTGTCGTCTCGGAACCGTCGCGCACCTTTCGAGCGCTGCTCGATCAGCTCGATCCCCAACCCATCGCGAGAGAGCCCGTTCCCATTGCGCAGTCGCAACCCCGCGATCGCGTCGCCGAGTGGGCGGAATCGGATCTTCCGCGCTCCCGCGAAATCCAACCGCCGCCGAAGCCGGAACCCGAAGAAAAGCTGCCCTATTTTCGAGTACGCATGAAGCAGATCGGCGGGCCGCGAACGCGCATCCTGACTCTTCGCGCACGTTCGGCAACCCAGGCCGAAACGCTCGCGCTCGAACAACTCGCCGTGCTCTGCACGGACTCCGAAGGCTGGGGCATCCTTCATATCGCCCGCGTCTCGAGCCGGCGATAGGCGACGCGGTAGATCGTTACCGTCTTTATCGATGCCGTCGAGCATCTGGGCTGATTGTGTTCTTCGCGTCTGTGGCTAGGCGTCGCCATCCAGAATCTTGAGGGCGCGCTTCGGCGCGACGGCTCGGTATCCATCCAGCAGCAGTCCGGTCACGAGATCCCATTCCACGTCCCGATCCACGCGGACGCCCAACCAGCCACTTACGCCCACGTAGGGCGGAACGAAGAAGACGTCTGGATTCGCCTCGACAAGACCTTCCTGGGTATCTGCGTCGGACTTGATCCAAAACGCGACGCGACCGTCACCGTGATGATTGTCGACGAAGGTCACGAAGGTCTTTTCCCCACCCCAGAACGTCGGCGATCCGTGTGAGAGGCGCTCGTCGATTTCCGGCCAAGCTGACACGATCTTGCGAAGTTTTTCGAGTGGCTTGCGCGCTTTCGCCATGGAAAGAGTCTAGGTCGGATTCTGCTCGCAGACCGGTCGAGTCGAATGTCGAAGGAGTCAGTGAGAAAGCGGGTTGACCGATATCGAATCGTTCGGAGTCATTTTAAATGTGATCCCGAGCGGCCAAACGGCTAGCCTTCGACCCATCATGAATGTCTGCCCTTGCACACAAGGGGATCCGCTGCGTCGAAGTGTCATCTTGCTCGGATTCCTCAGAGTGATTTCCGCATTCAGTCTTGCGATCAGCTTGACCGGTTGTCCGGAATCTCCTTCGGCGCCCGATCGCAGTATTCGAAAGATCATCCTCATCTCGCTCGATACCCTGCGCACGGATCATCTCGGCGTCTACGGCTATTCGCGAGACACCAGTCCCAGGATCGACGAATTCGCGCGCCGCGCATTCGTCTTCGAACGCGCGCTGGCTTCGGCGCCGAATACGCCTCCATCGCAGATGTCCATGATGACTTCACGCTATCCCGGGCAACATGGATTTACCGGTGACGGAGACACGATGGCCCCGAGTCTCGAGACGCTGGCGGAGAGGCTTCGAAAAGCCGGTCTGCAGACCGCCGGATTCGTCGACGGCGGCTATCTGAGTTCCGAGTTCGGCTTCGACCGTGGCTTCGAAATTTATGACGATGAGGGTGGAGGGCTCGAAGAGATCTTGCCGCGTGCGCTGGCCTGGCTCGACGCTAACGGAGACGATCCCTTCTTTCTATTTCTACATAGCTATGACATTCACGCTCCCTATCTCTCGCCACCTCCCTATGACGGAATGTTCCACGACGAGCCCTATGCGGGTGACCTGATTCCTACGGCCGAGCGAATGGATGAGATCTTCTTCGCGCAACAGACGGTCGAACCCGAAGACATGCAGCATCTTGTCGACAGTTATGACGAGGGTATTCGATATGCCGACGCGCAAATCGGGCGGCTCCTCGATCACTTGCGTTCAAGTGGACGACTCGAGGACACGCTCGTTGTCTTGACATCGGATCACGGCGAAGAATTTGGAGAACATGGAAGCGTTCTCCATTGGCAACTCTTCTTTCAGCCCAACCTTCGCGTTCCACTGATCATTCGACCTCCACGCGGAATCGACGGACCGTTCCGAGTCGACGATCAAGCAGAGCTCATCGATGTCTTGCCAACACTGCTCGCACTGGTCGGCGCGGAGCCCCTCGCCGAGGCGCAAGGGCGAAGTCTCGTTGAAGTCGCGTCGTATGGCGATTGGTTGGACGCCACCGATTCGCGAGACGACTACGAGCGCGCCGCATTCGCGTGGTGGCCAGATCCGGAGATGATTCCAATGCGTTCAATCGTACTCGACGGTCATCAGCTCTTGTTCAACAGTCGTTCGATCTTGGGAACTCAACTCTTCGACCTCGAGGCGGATCCAATGAGTCGAGAAAACATCGTCAAGGAAAAGCCGCTGCTGGTCGCACGGATGTATCGACTCGGAATTCGCGCGATGCAGGAGAACCAACCAGTTGAAGGAGCCACCGGAAATGGCGGAGAGACGCTCGATCCCAAGATTCGAGACCAGCTCCGAGCGCTCGGCTACCAACGCTAGCTGCATCGTAAATATAATACTGAATAGCTGTTTATTTTCAATGAGTTACAGAATCCATTTTCCCGTCAAAACAAGTGCCACAGAAATGTCGAAAAAAGACGCTGAGAGTCGTCTGATTCGCCGTGACCAGAATTCGTCCTCGCGCTGCGAAAAAGCAGCCTCCGAAACTGCCCTCTCCGCCTACATATAACTGAACCTGAAGTCTGTCTGCGTCTAGTCGCAATGCTCTTAGACGCCGCCTCAGACCGTCTCAACTGTCACGACGAATCAGATGATTTGCCGTGACCAGAATTCGACATCTTTTCTGAATTTGCTTCCAAAAAGTCGAGTCGCCACGTCTAAATAGATATGAGCGTAAATACGAAGGCACCATATTTCAGCCATCAGCAGTATCCGCTGTGCATTCAAGAGCCAAAGCCTGATGAGGGTGATTCCTGAAGAGAGTTCAGGATGCGAGTGCAAAAGGAAGTTTCCAAAGAGGCAAAGAGAATCGGCTTCCGCCTCTCTAAAAACGATTAGCGAGTCCCAGGGTCACAAACGCTTGAGAAGAAACAACGAAGGGGCACACGCACCGATAGGACATGGACGAAAGCGCCATGAGTCAGGATTCGTCGCGGTAGGTAGTGATGCCAAGAATCCTGTAGAAACCCACAGACCTTTGAAGCAGAGGGTAAAGCGTCACGAAGTTCCCACGCTGCCCATTCAGAACGTTGAATGGTTCCTCTTCACTACTTGTTCCCGAAATGACGCGTTAGACGCAGAATTCGCATGCCAGCTGTTCCTTTGACGGGACAGTTGCATCCAAAACTCGACGTTGCCGCAGTCTTATAAATACCTAACGAAATCACATTGAATACAAACATTCATTTAGCGAGTGCGAAGCACGAGCCTGTGAATGCGAAGCATGAACAGAACATCACCGAAAGAGAGAGACAGCCGATGACCCCCGACAAACGAGCCCTCCAAGAACTGAAAAAGAACATCGAAAACTTATCCAAATCAATCGACAACCAAGCCAGATCCTTTTCCACCGTTCTGAAGTCTCTACTCAAAGTTCTAGACCAGTCGATCAAATAATGACCCTTACCAAATCCCCTAATCAATGTGTCTCAATCAATGACACTAGAAGAAAGTGAGATCCTATAAATGCCAGCATCAAAATCAACCAAGAAGAAATCCAAAGCCGCCTTTTCCGAAGCCGAAGAGCATAAAGCGAACCGATTGTTAAAAGAGTTTCACCAGCGATCCCAAATGCTTGCCGATACAGAATTCGAGTTGTCCCAGCAGATGAGCGCAATGTTAGAACCTTTTCGTAGCATTTTTACAGAAACGCTGAAGCACACCCAATTTCGAGCAGCTTGCTATTCGTTGTTTCTAGATCCCAGCAACACCGAAGTTGTCGAACTGTATAAATATGAAAATGAATATGAGAGTCTATAAAATGAAGTCGTTCAAACAATTTATAAATCAAGATTCCGAGACAGACCCATACTTAGACTTACCCATACGCATAAAAGCTAGCTACTTCAATCCAGCTTCCCGCGTCCAAGTCGTAATGTTCCAACACGTTGCCCTCGACAACAACAAAAGAAAAGCAAATGAGACAGATCAAAACAAACCCGATAAAACAAGTCTTCATCGCTAAATATTCACACCAACCCCCAATAACAAAAGAGAGCCAAACCTATGATGATCGAAGTTTCCGACACCTACCTAAAAACACTTCAACCTTTTGCCTGTGATGAACAGATTCGACTAACTGCCCCGTCAGAGATGTTCATCACGCTCAAGACCATTGCCCGCATCAAAAATACATCCCGTCTTGATGTGATCCGATTTGCCTTGAGCAAATACATCGAAGAGCAAAGCATCTAGTACAAACGAAAAGAGTCACGCCAATCCCTAGAGACTAAGAGCGTGACTCCAAAGTCTTGATATACAGATACCTGTATCAATAAAGCCTTGTTTACTGCATTGTCGATTCGATCTCAGTCTGCGCTAGAAGACGACCCCTGCGATTCCGATGACTTCTTCTTGTCCCTTGCATATCGACCAGGAAATTCACCGCGCGAACTGAAGGTGGACATGGATGACGAACTCGACCGGAGACGCGTTTACCAGATTATCTTCAGAGACAGAAGGCGACTCCATCTGATTCTCAAAAACGTCTGCAAGGGCGAGTTCCCGGGAGATCTGGACAAACGAAAATGAATTCAATGCTCTGGGGCTTCATGATCCGCCGAATCGGAACGAGACCTGCCGTCCATTTCTCACAGGTGAGAAACCGACCAGAACGCCAGAAGACCATTTTTCTACCCCAGTAAAGAAGTCCCCCTCCAGAGAGCCATTTGTCCCGAATATCCTCGACATCCTCAAAAAAAGAACATCGCAACTCCTGCTGCCACCCTCCGAAATTGCACCCACAATGAACCCCTAGCCAATCTGCATTCACTTTTTTTTAGACACAAACGCTCTCGTCGTGGCGTGGCGCCCCACCACCCCTTTCTTGCACTTTTGCTGCCACGTAATTGCGCAATTGATCACTTCCCTGTGTGGAGGTGGCTTTGTCATGCGGAAGTTTTTCGTTCGGTTGGTTTTGGGGATGGTGTTCTCTGGATGGAGCTCGGGGGCTTCAGCCGTTCCCATCGAATGGACTGTTGGGTCTGGTGGCAATGGACATTTCTATGAATTGATTGCAGGCGCGGCTGTTGTTCCACCGTCTACATGGGCAGATCAGCAGGCAAGAGCAGTAGCGCGAGGTGGATATCTGGCGACGATCACCTCGGAAGCTGAAAATCGATTTATTTCGATCGACATCGCAGTCGGCTCCGAACCGGGATGCAAATGCGTATGGCTCGGCGGATTTCAGAACCACAGTTCCCCGACTTATTCGGAACCTGGCGGCGGTTGGGAATGGGTGACTGGCGAGCCATGGAGCTATACCCATTGGGCACCAGGAGAGCCACAAAATTCCGGGCACGGGTCACCTGAGGACTTTCTGACAGTATGGTTCTCATCCGATCCAACCAACGTCAGCTGGAATGATCACCCGGACTTTGGGTCCGGCAGCTATCTCATTGAGTGGAATTCGAATCCAATCCCCGAACCCAACACCGCACTCCTCCTCGGATTCGGATTGGTCGGGCTGGGGATGAAGACAAGAAGACGACGAGGAGCCTCTCACTCTGGTGATGGGAGGGTGTCGTGACGATGTTGATGATGATGATGCGGAAGGTCACACTTTTGGTGTTGCTTGTCGTGTTCGGATGGAGTTCGGGGGCTTGGGCAACCACTTTCACTTTAACTTTCGACGCACTGCCGACTGGCGATATCGCACCGTTCACAGAGAACGGCTACATGATCACGACGGATAACTATCCAAACCACACGTACAATTTGGCGATTCAGAATGTGGGAGGAGCGAACCAAAACGTTTTTCTTGATGCCACTCCCGAGAATGTCTTCGGCACGCAAATGATCATCCAGAGGATCGACGGCACCCCTTTTTCATTGGTGTCGCTCGATATCGCAAACCTCGCCGCCGGTTCGTCGCCGGTTGCGGCTGGAACTTCTGCTTGCGCCGGAGGGGGGTACAGGATGGAGATTCAGGGAGCGCCGACCGGGGGCTGCCATCTCTACACGCCTAATTCGAGTACATTCACCACCATCAGCCCAATCGATCTGACCGATATCACGCAGCTCCAGGTGAGACTTGTCAGTAGAGGTTCTCTTATTCACGCCGTCGACAACATCGTCCTTTCGTCGATTCCTGAACCTTCCACCGCACTCCTCCTCGGATTGGGATTGATTGGATTCAGCGCATCCAAGAGAAGACCAGCTTCCCGCATCTAGTTCTCGTTCGAGTGTCTGTTTCTCACACGTGAGAAAGCGACCAGAACTCCAGAACACCATTTTTCTACCCCAGTAGAAAACACCCCTCCAAAGGCTCCTCGCTCCACCTGGTGCAGTTTCGCTTCCCTTCTGTCCCGCTTTGGTCAAGAATGGCAATGTTGCAGGTCGGCTTGTCTGGTGTTGCTAGTCGTGTTCAGTGGAGGTTCGGGGGCTTCAGCGGTTCCCATCGAATGGACTGTTGCTTCGGGGGGAAATGGGCACTTCTACGAAGTCATATCAGCGCCAGGAATGTTTTGGGGCGAGGCACACGCAAACGCCCTACTTCTAGGTTCGGGGTGGGATCTAGCTTCCGTTACTTCTCAGGAGGAACAGGATTTCATCGTCTCACTTCTCCCTACTTCTCCTTTTCAGCGCGAGCACTATTGGTTGGGTGGCTACCAACCAGTCGCCGTTGGATCCTGGGAGTGGACGAACGGTTCTCCATTCGTCTACACCGATTGGTGGGCTGGCGAGCCCAATGACTTGAATGGAGTCGGCTTAGACTGGGTCGCTCTGGACTGGCGGTCTGATGCGTGGCACTGGAACGACTTGAGTAATCATTCCAGCAACGGTCCCTTAATCTCGGGATACGTTGTGAGCACAGTCCCCGAACCCAACACCGCACTCCTCCTCGGGTTCGGATTGATCGGAATCGCTGTTCAAAGGAAGGTGTCATGAGGAAAATCGCTCTTCTCGTGGGATTCATCGCATTCAGTTCGAGTTCGCTTGCCTCAGCGGTTCCAATCCAGTGGACCGTCGCGTCTGGTGGCAATGGACATTTCTATGAATTGATTGCAGACGATACTGACTTTGATCTCGATTGAGCGTAATTCGGCATGCGGTGAAGGAAAACATCGATGCGGAAGGATCGATCTAGCGAAGATCAGCCCGATGTTGGAAGGAGCTTCAAAACATTGAATTAGTGAGGTCCACGGGACAGCGAAGGGATCTCAGTCTGCAGATGTCCCCTCTAGCCTGCGCCACCCGGAACACGGATGTCGTCGATCGACCGTTTTCGGGGTTCAACTCCTAGCCAACACAATACCCAACGCATCGTCAATGAATATCGACTGCTCAGAAGTTGTACCGAAGCCCGAAGAGAACTTCGTGAACCGTGATCTCAGCGTCCAGGGTGCCATTAACGCCTAAAAGAGTGGCGTCGAACTCCGGGTCGGTGGTCCCTAGGTAGCGGTAGCCGAAACTAAGATCGACGTCCTCAGTCACAGCGTAACCCGCTCCCAACATGATGTTCCAGGCGAATTCTGCTGAGTCATCGTCGACCTTGAGCACGTTCGCAGAATCATCACTGTTCACTTCAATAATGCCAACGCCAATGCCGACGCCAAGGTAGGGCTTGACCGGAATTCCCAAATCGAAATCATAATAGGCGTTCGCCATGATTGCAGTGAGATTGGCATCGCCTGCACCGTTCAACTCCACACCACCGGACGTAACCGCATCCACATCGGATTCTCGATAACTAACACTTCCTTCGACGCGAAATCCGTCAGCCAGTCGGTACCCAACCGCGCCGCCAATAACATAGCCGGTATCAAATTCAGCCTCGCCAGAAAGCCCACCACCAGAAATATCCGAGTCCTCAAGAATGGATGGTCCGACGTTTCCCTCTATATAAAAGCCATCGCGTGCAGACGCGGACACAGCAAGAGAACAGCTGGCAAGACAGACGAACGCTAATACGATGCACTTATTCATCATGTTGATATTTCCTTGCTGTTAAGAAGACCGGACACACTAAGGTCATATTGGTAGACCGATCTTATGCAATTTGCAATCTACGTGATTCCCGAAACGGCAGGTCGCTCGTGGCGCTACGCCCCCACTAGAAAGCGCCATCGAGAGATTCAGCCTTCCGAAACCACTTCACAGCTTCAACACCGTCCTCAGGGATTCCTACACCGCTGAAGTACATAGCCCCCAAAATCGTCTGAGCCTCCGCATCTCCTTGCTCAGCCAGCTTGTGAATCGATTCAACATCCTGAGCCGAGGATGAAGTCGCCACCAAAGCCGCGACCAACATCACACCCACAGCAAAAACTCGCTTCATCTTCATCACCCAGTCTCCTGCTCACTCTTCCGAGCCTTCTGGGGGATGGACTTGGGTGACGGGCGAACCGTGGAGCTACACGGCGTGGGAAACAGGTGAACCACAAGATGGAGACGGTCCCCCCGCGCCCGAAGATTACCTCCACTACTACATCGGAGGTACGTTGGAAGGCTGGAACGATAATCAAGCTATCGCTCCTCAAATCGACTCCTACATCATCGAATCAGTCCCCGAACCCAACACCGCACTCCTCCTCGGGTTCGGACTGGTCGGGCTGGGGGTTAAGGGAAGAAGACGAGCCGTCTTTCACTAACACACCGGCTGCTTCTTTGTTGTTGTTTCTGCGTGCATTGCATCATCTACGAGCCGAGATTCAAAAGCGCAGATTTAATAGAGATGCCGTGTGTGATGCGAGTCTGCAATCCATCGGCTGTCGATGTTATTCGCAGCCCAGAGAAGACCTCACGGCGTTCTATCAGCAGCAGAGACAAAGCGAAAAGCCGATGATGAGCATCAACGATGTCTTCATTGCCCGACCCCCTCATGCTTCGCCTGCCACTCACTCGCCAGCCGTTGAGCCTCTGCGATTTGTTCTTTCGTCATCTTCGTGACGAGTGATTCCATATACTTACGCGCACTTTCATTTCCCTGTGCGCGAGCAAGATCCAGCCACATGTGCGCGAGAACATAATTCTGAGCGGCGCCTTGACCGTCCCGACACTTCACCCCCAAGTTGCTCTGAGCCTTCGCATCCCCTTGCTCCGCAGCCTTTCGATACCACTTCACCGCTTTTGCATCGTCTTCTGCGACGCCTTCACCGTTGTCGTACATCACCCCCAAGTTGTTCTGAGCAGCCGCATCCCCTTGCTCCGCAGCCTTCCGATACCACTTCACAGCTTCCGCATCGTCTTCTGCGACGCCTTCACCGTTGTCGTACATCACCCCCAAGTTGTTCTGAGCCCAAGCCTCTCCGCGTTCCGCCGATTCACGAAACATCTTGATTAATTCATTGTTATCTCCCTGAGCCGATGCCATCGACCCCGACGTGACCAGAAGCAGAACCCCGACCGCCATCGCGCCAAGCGCTTTTCGTGTCCTATCCAGAAGTGATGTCTTCATCGTGTGTGTGTTCCCTTCATGCTGCTATTTCTGAACCGCGCCCATAAAAAAAGAGCGACACCCCTAATCTCGAGTATCACCCTCATCTCCCCCCCCCGAGAAGAACTAAGTGTTAGAGCTTAAACCGTCTCTAAGAAATTTTCATGCGCTTTTTCACTACCGTCAAGTGCCGTTTCGTCGTTCCCGCATTTCCAACCTTTTCAAATGCGCTGACCAACGCCTTCTCGTTCGTCTTGTAGTAAGTAGCCTCAATCATCGCGAGTGAAGTTCCAGCGCTCTGAGCGACAAGATAAGCATCCACTCCCTTATTAATTTGATGAGTTATCCACGTCGAGCGAACCGCGAGAAGACTTCGACTTCTTTTGCCGTGAACCTTGTCGTAATACATCTTGTGTTTTCGCAAGAATCGCAAGAACGACTGACCGACAGTTTTCATTCCAGAGTCTGCTGAGTTGACGCTGGGGAAAATTTCCTTGCCCTGAGCCGTATCCAGTTCGCGACCTGCTGTCTTGCACGCTTTGACGTATCGCTTGTATGCATCGCGAACATCCCACAACTCATTGTCCAAATATGCGTGTCGATTTGAAGCTTTTG
Source organism: Deltaproteobacteria bacterium UBA4427 (assembly GCA_963854795.1). Classification (GTDB taxonomy): domain Bacteria; phylum Myxococcota_A; class UBA9160; order UBA9160; family UBA4427; genus UBA4427. Next base: position 33,614 of record CAWLAJ010000006.1, read on the forward strand.
TCGTCTTGCTCTTGCGAATCCTGAGTGACTTGAATTCCTTGCTGATGTCTCCGACACGAACCTGTCGAAGTTCGTTTACACGACCACCGCTTGCGAACGCCAATGCGACAAAGAATCGCAACCTTTCCAGCTGAAGAATGTGACGATTCGTTGCTCTTTTGTTGAATGCGAAAGCTTGCTCCGTTGCGTTCAGCCGAGCGTCAAGCTCTGCTCTGTCAGCATCGAAAAATTCCTGAATCTTTGCGATTTCGTCGAACTGAAATTCTGACGTCTTCGTTTTCTTCAGCGCCAGCTTTTTCTTGTCGATTCCAGACGTCAAATTACCAACGTCTTTGCCGATTCCGCCTTCTACGCGCGCAACCGTTAGAAGCTGCTTTGCAGACACAAGCTCAAGACGAAGCGTTCCGACTGTCGCCTTCAGTCGCTTTTTCGTCTTCTTGTTGACGACCCGACGTCGATATTCCACATAGCCCGAAGCTCTGTCCCTGAGTTTCTTGTCGATGACAGTGGTAGATTCAATCGGTGAATGCAACATCATCAAATTACTGCCAACTGAAGGAGATGTTGTAAATGGCCCAGATGGGACGACCGGGACTTTCCGTTTCTCAGAAGGAGGACATGTGGAGGCGATGGAAACTGGGAGAATCGCACAGTGACATTGGCCGAGCGCTAGGCAAGCAGGCTGCGTCGATTCACGGTTCGATTCGTATTCACGGAGGCATCGCCCCGCTACCGCGCAAGCGCTCCAGTCGGGCATTGCATTGGCAAGAACGCGAAGAGATCTCTCGTGGCATTGCTGCTGGGTGTTCACTTCGATCGATCGCTCATTCGATCGGACGCGCGGCTTCGACCGTAAGTCGTGAGATCGCTCGCAACGGAGGCCCGCAGAAGTATCGTGCGAATGTCGCCGACGAGGCAGCGTGGAATCGTGCACGCCGTCCGAAGCCTTGTCGGCTGAAGGTCGCATCTCGATTGCGACGTGCCGTTGCAGTCAAGCTGCGAAAAAACTGGTCGCCTGAGCAGATATCGGGATGGTTAAAACGGGAGTATCGTGATGACGACACTATGCAGATCTCTCACGAAACGATTTATCGAACGCTTTACATCCAGGCGCGCGGGGCGCTCAAGAGGGAGCTCATGGCGCATCTTCGGACCAGAAGGATGATGCGACGCTCCAAGAAATCGACGACTCGTGGCCAGCCTCGAGGACAGATCATCGACGCAATATCGATTAGCGAGCGACCAGCAGAAGTGGAAGACCGTGCGATCCCTGGACACTGGGAGGGAGATCTGATCTCGGGTTCAAACAACACGCACATCGCCACGCTGGTCGAGCGCCAGTCTCGATATACCATGTTGGTCAAGCTCAATGGGAAAGATACGAAGACAGTCGTCAACGCTCTCATCAAACAAGTTCGCCGACTCCCTTCGGAGCTTCGGTTGTCGATGACGTGGGACCGAGGAACGGAAATGGCCCGTCATAAGGACTTCTCTATCGCAACGGGCTTCGAAGTGTACTTCTGTGATCCGCAGAGCCCCTGGCAACGTGGAACAAACGAGAATACGAATCGCCTGCTTCGACAGTACTTCCCAAAGAAGACGGACCTATCACCGTTCTCCCAGGCCGACTTGAATAGCGTGGCATTGCAACTAAACCAGCGTCCGCGCAAGACACTCGGCTTTGCGTCACCCGCAGAACGCTTCAACGAATGTGTTGCGTTGACTGGTTGAGCCCAAGACGGTCTTCTTCGCCAAGGAAAATCGATGAGGTTCGCGTTCATCGACGTGGAGAAGACGTCCTATCCGATGCGAATCCTTTGTCGTGTGCTGAAGGTCTCACCAAGCGGGTACTACGCCTGGCGAAATCGAAAGCCTTCACGACGTGACCTTGGCGACGAAAGGCTTCGCCCCAAGGTTGCCGAAGCCTTCAGGACAGGTCGTGGAACTTACGGCAGCCCTCGCGTCTTGCGCGAGCTCGTCGATCAGGGTCTCGAGGTTGGGAGAAGGCGCGTCGCTCGACTCATGCGCGACCTCGGACTCCAGGGCGTCTCTCCACGCAAGTTCCGGGTGACGACGAACTCCGATCATGAGCATCCGATCGCGGAGAACGTGCTTGCTCGAAACTTCGACGCGTCGGGTCCGAACGAGAAATGGACGACGGACATTACGTACGTTTGGACGGCGGAGGGCTGGCTCTACTTGGCGGTCGTGATGGATCTGTACTCGCGAAGAATCGTCGGTTGGGCCATGGCTGATCATCTACAAACGAGTCTTTGTCTCGATGCGCTTTCCATGGCGCTCGGGCACAGGGCAAACGTCAAAGGGTTGATCCACCACTCGGACCGCGGAGTTCAATATGCGAGCAATCACTACCGAGAGGCGCTCGATGCTCGCGGCATCGAGTGCAGCATGAGCAGGCGCGGCAACTGTTGGGACAACGCGGTCGCGGAGAGCTTCTTCGGGACCTTCAAGAATGAGTTGATCTATCGTCGGCCCTGGCTGACACAGCGAGACGCAAAAGATGCGATCGTCGAGTACATCGAGATTTTCTACAATCGCATCCGAAGACATTCAACGATCGGGAACGTGAGTCCCGTAGCGTTCGAGGAAATGGATCAGGCCACGAGGGCCTGCGCCGCATAACTAAGAAGGTGTCCATTTTTCTGGAACAAGGTCAGGTCACCCAACTCAAGGCGTCCCCATCTGTTCGGTCCTGCTGGTTGAAAAGACCGACCGGCTTTATCGAAATCTCAAGGACTGGGTGACGCTGGACGAGCTTGAGGTCGAGATCCACTTTGTTAAGGAAGGGGTGGTGCTCTCGCGCGACTCGAGGTCGTCTGAGAAGTTCATGCATGGCATCAAGGTGCTGATGGCGAAGAACTACATCGACAATCTCCCTAGTATCGGTGGTGCAGAAAACGCTGGTTATTTTGCCTATCCGCTCCGCCCGCCCGGCGGCTCTTGCACTGAAAGTGAGCGGGCTTGGGGACTTGGGTTCAAGTTCCAGTAGCGGGTGTTCTCTTGAATGGAAGCTGGGTTGGGGTTGGGCTAGGCCGTCGGGCGGCCCGCGGAAGCTTTCCCTTCACGAGCTTCATATTGCCTTCACCGAATTGCGTTAAGAAGATTAAGGAATGTCTTCATTTAATTAAGAAACTCTTCACTTAGCGGAGTTCGGCAGATCGTGCGCAGACGTTCCCCTGCGTAGGGAGGACCTCTTTTGCCTATCCGCGATATTCGGATTGACATGTCCATCGGAATACTTCCAAGTAGTCTTGCGCACACAGAAAACCCTGGGAAGGGGGATTGTCATGCTAAAGCGATGCGGCTTTTTAGCTACGAACTGGTTACCCCGGTGGGGAGGTGTGTGCTGGCAGTCTCCACGGGATTCCACGTGGCGACCGCGAGACGCGCCGAGGACAAGGGGAATCGGCGTGCGCAAGGCACGCCGTAGCTTGCTTTTGGCGGTCGGCGCGCTGGCGGCTCTACAAGCCGTCCTGGTTGCGGCAGGCCCTGTGCGGGCGACGATGGTCGCGGCCGGATCGCCTGCCTCCGCGGATTTCACCTACCTGGGTGGATCTCCCACCCATTGGGATCCAGGACCGGACACGGCGAGCTTCAATCCGTTCGCACCACCGGCCGGACCCATGGCGCCCGGCGGTGCGACCTGGAGCGTGATGCCCGTTGGAACGCTCTCCGACGCGTTCGATCCGCACACTGCGGCGGGTACACCGACCGTCGGTGGCCCGGCAGGCACGCTGATCGCCGGCACAGGCGCTGGAACCGAGCTTGCCGTCTACAGCTTGATGCTGGATACGTGGTCGCTCGGGAGCCTTGGGGGCTTCACCAACCTGGGAACGGTGGTCGACCTCGGTGCGGTGTTCAACACACCGGAACCGGGACCCGGGAACACGCTGTTCGGTGACATCCGGATCGGCGCCCTCTCGTTCGGCGGTCCGGGCGGAGTCCTCGCTCACGCCTTCCAGCCAGGAACCGGCATCGTCTTCCCGGGTACGCCGACCATCGGGGGCGATGCGCACTTCGACAGCAGTGAGCTGTGGTGCGACTACGCCCTCGGCGGACCGGGCTGTGGCCCGGGATCGGGTGGGTTCGATTTCGCCAGCGTCGTGCTCCACGAGTTCGGTCATTCGCTGGGTCTGGGGCACTCGACGGATCCGAGCGCGGTGATGTTTCCATCCATCTCGTCAGAGACGGTCAGGCGGACACTGGCTGCCGACGACATCGCCGGGATCAGAGCGCTCTATGTGATCCCGGAGCCTTCGACGTTCGTCCTGTCCGCGCTGGGCCTGCTGGGTCTTGCCCTCCATGGTCGTCGCCGCCCTTAGAGAGCGAGAAGGGCGACGAGAGAGTTCATCAGCGTCTTTCGAGCGATGCACATTCCCAGCCTCCACGTACGCCCAACGGGAGCTGCCCGAGATCGCGTCTCGCCGTATACTCGCGCGCGGACTCGCGGCCGCAACCACGCCGACCGTGCTGAAGCCGAAGGATTGAGGGAACCGATCATCGGAGCCGTTGTCCGTGAGCTGAACGGTGGTGGTGCCGTCGTAGCTCAGAATCTCGAAGTCGTTGCCGTCGAAGCCGGACCACACGATCAGACTGCCGGAATCACGGGGAGCCAGGTCGTCGAAGTCGTTGTCGGTGAGCTGGATGAAGCTGTTGTCGCTCCCGTCGAGGCGGAAGATTTCGAAGTCGTTTCCGTCGAAGATGGCCAACACCGCGTCGGAGCCCTGGGCCCGCAGGCCGCCGGAGGCGGTGATGGCGTTCGCGAGGCCTGCGCCACCGAGGCGAAGCAGGGCGACGGCCGGACCAGTCAGGCTTTTGACGACGCGCGCGACAACTCGTGCCATGCGCCAGCCTCCGGTGGAATCTGGCGCGTTGTCGCGGAGGCGGTGTCTAGGCTTCGCCGCCCGATCAGCGCTCTGTGGCTTTCGTTCTTGGCGGCGGTGCTCGGGTTGCTGCTGATCCCGGGCGATAAGGCGTACGCGAGCTTCGCCTCGGTACCGTTGCAGATGCTCCTCGACGAGGCCGACCTCATCGTCGTGGGGGAGATCA
>CAWLAJ010000007.1:0-38598 GCA_963854795.1 Deltaproteobacteria bacterium UBA4427
CGGGACCGATTTCGCGAATCGGTTGTCCGACTCGGAGCTTGGCGAGGCGGCGAATCAACCAGGGGCCAACGATGAAGGAAATGAAGAGCGCGGTGAGGGTCGCGGCCGCCGTCCGGAAGGTGATGTACCGAACGACATTGAGCGCGCCGAAGGTGTCTGCGAGCGGGTAGAGCCAGTGGTAGATCATTGGGGGCTCCCTTTCTCGAGGCCTTCGATGATGGTTTCCAGCCGCGCGGCGCGGGATCCCTTGATCAGAACCCGGTCACCCTTGGTGATGTCTTCACGCAGTTTTCGAAGTAGTGATTCCCGATCAGTCGCAATGTAAATTCGATCTTCCGCGAGCGCGGATTCGAGCGCGCCCGCGGCAACGGTTTCAGCGCTCGGGCCGATCAGATAGAGAGCGTCGATTTTCAACGAGCCTGCCAGCCGACCCGCCTCGCGATGGGCGTTCTCTCTTTCGTCGCCGAGCTCGCCCATTTCTCCGAGCACGGCGAGACGATGTCCACTGGTCTCGAGTCGAGCCAGCGTCTCGAGTGCACTTCTCATCGATTGCGGATTGGCGTTGTAGGAGTCGTCGATCAAGAGCACGTCATTTGCGATGGCACGGGGTTGCATGCGACCGGGTACGCCGGGATGGTTTTCGAGGCCGGTCGCGACAGCTTGAAGCGAAGCGCCAGCGGCCAGGGCCCCACCGGCGGCCGCGAGTGCGTTCTCGACGATCGTTTCGGCGAGACCTGGAACGCGAATCTCTTCAAGACCGAAGGGTGTTTCGATCCGAAAGGTGAAGGTCCCATCGCTTTGCGCTTCGATGCCGCTGGCCCGCAGATCGGCAGCGGGATCGCGCCCGAAGCTCATGATCGTGGCCTCGGTCCGCTTCGCGAGTGCGAAGGCGACCGGATCATCGCGACCCAGAACAGCCGTTCCAGTCGCAGGCAACGCTGCGAGAAGGTCACCCTTTTCTTCGGCGATCGCTTCGCGGCTACCCAGGAATTCGATGTGCGCGCTGCCGATATTCGTGACCACACCGATCGATGGTTCGGCGATGGCGGTCAGCGTCGCGATCTCGCCGCGATGATTCATGCCCATTTCGATGACCGCGTGCTCGGCGGATTCGCTGCGAGACAGCAGCGTGAGCGGAACACCGAAATTGTTGTTGAGATTGCCGCGCGTCGCCAGCGTCGGTCCCACGCCGTCGAGAATTCCCGCACATAGATCCTTCGTGGTGGTCTTCCCGTTGCTTCCGGTGATCCCGATCAGCGGTCCCTCGAAGGACTTTCGATGGCCGCGCGCGAGGTCCGCGAGCGCGAGAGTCGTGTCCTCGACTTGAATGAGGAAACCATCGCTTTCGCTCGGTACATCGATGGAAACTTCGCTCGAGGGGTCGCGCATGATCACGACGCCGGCGGCTCCAAGCTCGAAGACCTGGCCGACGAAGCGATGGGCATCGTGATTGGGGCCAACGATCGCAACAAAGAGACTGCCCGAGCGCACTTCGCGACTATCGATCACGGTCGAATCGAAGGCCTGATCTCGACGCCCGCGAATCAGCTTGCCACGCGTCCATTCGCAAAGATCCTGGGCGCTGGCGGCCAAACTCATCGCGAGCCTCGTGCGGTGAGGGCTTGCCGAGCCTCGGCCCGGTCGTCGAAGGGAAACTTCTCCCGACCGATGATCTGGTAATCCTCGTGGCCCTTGCCGGCCAGAACGACGGTGTCCGTCGGAGCGGCTTCCGCGATCGCCAGTGCGATGGCCTCACGTCGATCGATCATCATGCTGTAGCGACCCAGCGAAGCTCGCTTTTCGCTGGATGCGGCGTGGCTGAAAAGCTGATCGGGTTCGACGCGCTCGAGAGTTCGCAGTCCGGCTTCGACGTCGGCGAGAATCGCCTCAGGATCTTCCGTCCGCGGGTTGTCACTCGTGGCGATGGCCAGGTCGGCATGATGCGCCACGGCTTCCGCCATCAGCGGACGCTTCGCTCGATCACGATCGCCGCCGCAGCCGAAGACCGCGATCAGTCGGCCCGGACAGAGTGGACGGACCGCGGCGAGGAGTTTGTCGACGGCGTCCGGCGTATGGGCATAGTCGACGAGTACGATCGGACCGACCGGATGCGGTCCGCGCACGCGTTCCATTCGTCCGGGGACCTGCGGGCAGGCGGCGACGCCGCGGGCGATGTCTGGAAATTCGATGCCCAGCGCCATCGCAATCCCGGTCGACACGAGTAGGTTCTCGAGATTGAAATCACCGATCAGCGGGAGAGTCACCTCCACCTGCCCAGTCGCGTCTTCGAGCAGCGCGCGCGTTTCGCTGAGTTCGATCTCGCTGCTTACGAGCCGGAGGTCTGCACGGGCATCGGCTCCGCGGCCGACGCGAAGAATGTCGGCGCCGGAGTCACGCGCAAATCCGATCATCTTCTCGGAGGCGGGGTCGTCGATGTTGATCACGGCCGTAGCACCGGGAGCCAGATGATCCTGAAAGAGTCGCGCCTTCGAAGCGAGGTAGGAGTCCATGCTTCCGTGAAAATCGAGATGATCCTGACTCAAATTCGTGAAGGCGGCGACTCGGAAAGCGCAGCCATCGACACGACCGAGTTCGAGTCCGTGCGAGGAAACTTCCATCAGCGCTGCGTCGACTTGCGCCGTGCACATTGCGCGAAGCGTTCGCTGCAAGTCGAGACTCTCTGGAGTCGTATTGACGGCGACTTCTCTTTCGCCCGCGTAACGAATTTCGACCGTACCGATCAACCCCGTTCGCCAGCCCGACTGGGCGAGCATCGACTCGACGAGATAGGTCGTGCTCGTCTTGCCATTCGTTCCGGTCACGCCGACCAGGGATAGTTCGGTCGCCGGGTTTCCGAAAAAGCGTGCGGCGAGTGGGGCGAGGGCGCGACGACTGTCTCTTACACGGACGATGGGTCGGTCGAATTCTTCGTCCGCCCCGGGCATTTCCTCGACGACCAATGCGGCCGCGCCAAGAGAGATCGCGCGTTCGAGATAGTCGTGCCCGTTCGAGTTGACGCCTCGCAGAGCCACGAAGAGATCACCGGGGGAGACCAGCCGTGAGTCGTAGCGGATTCCACGAATGGTCGGATCATCACTGGCGTTTTTTCGCCGCCATTCGATCGCTTCGTTTTCCCTGGGGAGCGCGTCGAGTAGCGAAGAGAGTCGCATCATCCCTCCTCTCGGAGAGCCGCGAATTGCAGCCGGACCGTTGGATCCTTGCCCTCGAGCAGAGTGCCGGGGACCGGGAGTTGAGACACTACTCGACCCTCGATGGCTCCACGCGTCGTGATGCCGAGCAATTCCCGGGCCGCGACGCTGCGCGCGCGCGCCATTGTTTGTCCGGAGAAATCCGGTACGAATGCGGGCCCATGCGTCTGAAAGGGAGGAGGTCCCGCCGCCATTTCGGCGGCGGGACGGGGCGGGGGGGCCGCGACAGCCGCCAGAGGCGGCTCATCGTGCCTGAATGCGTTTCGAAAACCGCGGTTGAGTTCATGTCCGGCATCGCGCCACTCGGCGGTCCTGCCCGATCTACCCACGTCCTCTTCCTCGGCTTGGCTGGCGAGCCGGAGGGTCGGGATCGCCTTGGCGATCGGGGCCGGTTCGGTCACGATGCCGCGTCGCGCGAGTTGATCGGCGGCGACGCGGGCGAAGACGGGTGCGGCCACGTAGCCACCGCTATGAAGAAAGCCGCCCGGCTCATCGATGGCGACGACGATGACGAGCTCGGGATCGTCCGCCGGGACGACGCCCATGAACCAGGCGATGTACCGGCTGCGCGAATAGCGTCCCCTTTCGAGATCGAGCTTCTGCGCGGTGCCCGTCTTACCGGCCACCGCGACGTCGGCGAGTGCCGCGAGTCGGCCGGTTCCGTCGGCACTCACCACGGTTCGCAGCATGTCGAGGGTTCTTCGCGCGGCATCTGGGGAGACGGCCTGACCGTGCGACCGGATTTCAGTGGGTTGCCAGTCCTCGTCGAAATGACGTCGAGCCAAGACGATCCGAGGCTGCATCCGTTCGCCGTCGTTGGCGAGTGCGCCGAGGGCGCTGGCCAACTGAATGGCCGTGATCGAAATGCCCTGTCCGAATGCGATCGTCGCTTGATCCACCGGCTGCCAATCGGCCCAATCTCGAACGAGTCCGACCGATTCCGTTGGAAACCCGGAACGCGTACTCGAACCGAAGCCGAATCGCAGCAGCCCGCGATATTGCGCCTCCCGACCCATCCGTTGTGCGATCTGGACAGCGCCGACATTGCTCGAAACTCGCAGGATGTCGGCGGCGCGAAGCACACCGTAGCTTTCGTGATCGTGAATCGTCTTTCCGCGCACGTAGATCGAGCCATCGCCCGTATCGAACTCGACCTCGGCGTCGATCAGGCCGGAATCGAGAGCGGAAGCCACGAGAAATGCTTTCATGGTCGAGCCCGCTTCGACCAGGTCGCTGAACGAACGCGCGCGGGTCTGCTCGTAGTCGAGTTTTCGAAAGCGGTTCGGGTCGAAGCCCGGTGCCTCGGCGAGCGCGAGAATGTCTCCATTCCTGGGATCGAGGGTGAGAATGACACCCCCTACCGCATCGTGTTTGAGAACGGCGTCGCGCAAAGCCGCTTCTGCGGAGGCCTGCATCGCACCATCGAGCGCTAGCGCGATATCGCCGCCTTGCACTTCGCGAGGGTCCGTCGAAGACAGCGCCAGCGGACGTCCACGCGCGTCCCGCTCGACGCGGACTCGTCGCGGCTGGCCACGAAGCCATTCGTTCTCCATCTGTTCTATGGCGCGGACGCCGTGGCCGTCGATATTGGCAAAGCCGATCAGAGGCGCGGCCAGTCGACCGGCCGGATAGGAGCGCCTCGGCTCGCGGTCGATGCCGACCCCGATTAGATCGAGGTCGCCTACGCGCTGTGCCTGCGCGGGTTCAACCCAGCGTGCGATGTAGGTGAAGCGATCGTGTGCGGAGAGGCGTTGCGTGACATGATCGCGATCGATCTCGAGTGCCTTCGCGAGGGCATCGGCGGTGGCTTCGCGATCCTTGATCAAGTGGGGAAGCGCGTAGATCGACGCCGCCTCGATCGAGATGGCGAGTTCCCGCCCGTCACGATCGAAGATCGTCCCTCGTGCCGGCGCGAGCTTCTGTTCGGTTTGGATCTGAGCGTTGTAGAGCTCGCGTGCGCGAGTATTCGCGATGGTCAAGTGGGCTGCGCGCCCGGAAAGGAGCAAGACGAGCGCGAGACCGCCGAGGCGAACCCAGACGATGCGCTGCGATGCTCTTTCGAGTGCTTGGGATCTCATTGCCAATCGCCTCGCAAGCGCCGCGTGCGCGGGCCAGCGGCCAACGCAGGCAGCTCTTCGATCTCTCGTTCGGCGACGTTGCGATCGAGGTCTGGAAAAGAGCCGAACGGTTCGCGAAGGATGATGACCTGTGTCGCAGGCCGGAATCCGCGCAGGCGAGCCTGCACGGCCAGTTCCGTGGGATCCCGCAATTGCCGTCGGCGCACGATCAGGTTGCGCTGTTCCTCGCGAAGCTCGGTTTCCCGTTCCACGACTGACGCCATCGCATAACGAATCCGGATCAGATCGATGCGCAGTGCTGCGATACTCAAGGCGGTCACCAGCGCGAGAACGAGAAGCGGGAGAAGTCTGCGCGCGTTTCGCGAACTGTCTTCGCCAGCGAGGTCGACTCCGATCCACGACTGAGGTGAGGGCAATTCGGGAAGATTCCGCAGACTCACTTGCTCTTTAGCGCGAAGCAGCCAATTCGAGGCGATCACGCGGCCTCCAATCGCATGCCCGCGCGAAGTCGCGCCGATCGGGCTCGCGGATTTCGCTTGATCTCGTCTTCGTTCGGGGAAATCGGGCGCCGAGTGAGAATGTCGAGCGTCGGTCGGAGTCCACAGCGGCAAGCGGGCCATTCCGGTGGGCAGGTACAACCCCGTTCCGCGGCCCGGAAGGTGTGCTTTACGAGTCGATCTTCGAGGCTGTGATACGCGATGACCGCCAGTCGACCACCGGGGCGAAGCACCCGAATCGCGGCTTGAAGACCCTCTTCGAGCGCGCCCATTTCGTCGTTCACGGCGATTCGAAGGGCTTGGAAGACCAACGTGGCCGGATTGTGTTTGCGGCCGCGGCCGATGCCGAGTCCGCTGATCAAGTCGATGAGGTCGGCGGCGGTTTCGAGCGGTGCGCGATCGCGCTCCGCCACGATCGCGCGCGCGAGGCGGCGGGACCCCGGCAGCTGTCCGTATTGAGAAAACACCCGTTCGAGATCCTCGACGGAGAGATTGGCCAGGAGCGTGGCCGCCGTGGTCCGTCCACCCGCTCCATCCAAGCGCATGTCGAGCGGGCTTTCGGCGCCCGGGCTGAAGCGAAAGCCCCGGTCGGGTCGGTCGAGCTGATGAGAGGAGACGCCGAGGTCGAGCACGATTCCGTCGATTGCGGTGGGAGCCAACTCGTCCGCGATGTCGTCGAGTCGCCGAAACGAAGCTTGAACCAGTCGGACGCGATCGCCGAACTTTTCGAGTCGGCGACTCGCTTCGGCAATCGCATCGCCGTCGAGGTCGAGTCCGATCAGTCGACCGTCCGGCGCGATTCGGTCGAGGATCGCCGCGGCGTGACCGCCGCCGCCGAGCGTTCCGTCGACGATGACCGCGCCTGGTTCGAGATTGAGTTGTGCGAGTGTTTCGGTGAGAAGGACGGGTTCGTGATACAACGTGGTCGCCACAGGGGGGGCGCCTCCCGTCAATGCTATTCTCTTGCGAGTGGCTAGAGTTGATTTCTATCGAATCGCCTAACGCCTAACAGGGGTCGGAGAAGATGTTGGGGCGCCCCGGGACACGTATCTTCGGCACGTACCCCCCAGTAACCGCGCCGAAAACCCATTGTGTTCCGGGAACACCCCAACAATCTCCTGGAGAGCTCACACTCTCCAGTCCCCCCCAAAAACGTCACGACCGATTGTTTTGATCCACCGATCGCTGTATGTCCTCGAACCCATGAATCGTGGAGGAAAGATTCTCCGCGAATCGAGATGGGTTCCAGATCTCGATATGTTCCAAGACGCCCGCAACCACGACCTTGCCATCGAGGCTGGCGTGTTCGCGCAAGAAAGTGGGCACGAGAACTCGCCCCTGCGTGTCGACCGGGCAGGGGACCGATCCGGCGGCATAGAAGCGACGAAGATTCTGGGCGGCGGGATCGAGGCTGGATTTTTCAATCAGATTCTGTTCGAGCACGGCCCAGACCTTGGCTGGGTAGAGCGCGAGGAAGTCTTTCTGATTGACCAGCATCGGCGGACTTTCCTCCCCTGCTACCAACTCGCCTCGGAAGACCCGCGGAATGCTGAGTCGTCCCTTCGCGTCGATCGTGTGGTCATGTCTGCCACGAAACATTGTTTTAGAAATGCCTCGCTGGTTTGGTCGGCTACAATGATGGTCACACCTTGACCTTTGACGCCTGAAATCCTCAAGAAAATGGGAGACCTATCTGCTTCCCCACTATTTCCCACCTAGATGCCCTTTTTACCCACTTCCTCCCACAGGCGCAAGCAAAACTTGCGCTCGGCCGCGCTTTTTTTCCCGGCGCGCAAGCAGATCCTCGATTCGCACCGAATCAAGCCATTGAAGGCGAAAGTGGAGCGAGGATCGTGGTTCGACAATGGCCTTCGAGGGGCGTCGGAAGACATTTCACGAAGTTCAAGGATCGAGTCCGTTGATCCCCGTCGCTTCGAGCCCGAGCGGGGCCGAATCGGTGAGCCTCTGCTCGAAGATTGAACGATTCAGGCGGCGCCGAGGCCTTTGATGCGACTTCCGTGGACTTCGAAGACGCGATCGACGATGGCCTTCAACATCGATCCGGACGAGAGATCGACCTCCACGCTCGCCGGACTTCGCGAAGGGGCCGTCATGGTTTCGAGAACGGCCTGGGCGCCCTCGCGAACTCCGTCGAGCGAGTAGCCGCCTTCGAGCACATACACGATTCGTCCACCGCAGAGCGATTCGGCGAGGTCTTGCATGATCGAAGACATCGCGCGGTACCCCACCTGGCTGACTTCCATCGACGCGAGAGGGTCATCCATGTGGGCGTCGAATCCACAGGATATGAGAATCAGATCGGGTTCGAAGGCGATCGCCGCCGGCACGACCAGGCGTTGTACGACGCCGATGAATTCGGAATCGCCGCAGCCCGCGGGCATCGGAATATTGAGGGTGGTACCCGCTCCACGACCCTGTCCGGCTTCGCCGAAATCTCCCGTTCCCGGGTAGAACGGGAATTGATGGGTCGAAACGTAGAGCACATCGGGATCGGACTCGAAAATGTGTTGAGTGCCGTTTCCATGGTGAACGTCCCAGTCGAAGATCAGGATACGGGGAGATCCTCCTTCGGCTTGCAGCGCTCGGGTTGCAATCGCGACGTTATTGAAGAGGCAGAAGCCCATCGAGCGATCTGCCTCGGCATGATGCCCTGGCGGACGTACGGCGGCCAATCCACTTGCTATGTCTCCGCCTAACACCTTGGTTGCCAAATCGATACAGCTTCCGACCGCCAATCGAGCAACCTCATAGCTGGAAGGCGAGTAGTAGGTATCCGCGTCGATTTGGCCGAGTGCTTGACCACTCGTCGACTCCAGGGCGTCGAAGAGCCTTTTTTCATGTACGAGCAGGATTTCCTCAGCCGACGCGATACGTGGAGCGGCCAGTTCGATCCGGTCGCTGAATTGGTCGATGATCTCGCTGACCGCGGTGAGCCGTTCGGGGCGTTCCGGATGCCCGTCGGGTCCGCGATGATCTTGAAAGCGGGTGTCCGAGACGACCTGAACGACCTTGGCAGCCATGATTCGCTATTTCTTCGTGGCGGCCTGGGTCGGAACGTCATCGTCCGGCAAATAGGCGCGTTCGAGGCGTTCCACAGCAGTTGCGACCCGATCGAAATTTCGGCTCAACGCCTCGATGTCCTTGCGACGTGGGAGATCGAGAGACTGGATCACATCCTGGACCGATTCGCGCACGATTCGTTCGAGATCGCTCCGCAGCGCCTCTCCTGAGCCGCTTTCGCCGCTTGATTCCGGTTGTCCCCGTCGCGGGTCCGCTTCGCCCTTGTCCCGTTTGTCCCATCCGAATCCAAAGCCGCTACGCGAATTCGGATCCCCCTGACCGACGAGCTGACGAAAGCGATCCTGGAAATCGCCAATGCCATCGCTTGCCTCATCGACGCTCTTGCGAATTGCGCCGTAGAGCGCGTCCCCACCGCGAGAGAGGATCTGGGTGAGGAGTGTGTCCGAGGGGTCTTGGTTCGCGCGCTTGTTGTCGACCAGAATCTGGGATAGAGCGATCTGTGTGATGTCTTCGCCTGTCTCGTTGTCGACGACGCGAACCTCGTCGCCCAGGTCCAGCAGTGCCGCGATCCCCTTCAAGGTGATATAGCGACTCGTGTCAGTGTTGTAGAGCTTTCGATTGGCGTAGCGTTTGATGAGAATCGCCATGGAAAAAGTCTAGCAGGCCGCGGACGAACTCTGGGAAATGCGGGGAGTGGTCTCAGTCTTCGAGTTTGAAGCGTTGTACCCGATTGCGCTCTGGACGCGCCGCTTTGTGAGCGCGCGGGCTGGTTTTCGCTGTTGTTCGCGGTTCGGGGGGGCCTCCCGCACCGTCGCTTCGCATCCCGACCTCCCAAAGCAGCTCCCGCATTCCGAGAAACGCCCGGAGTACCAATCGAGCGTCCGGATCAGTTCGTGAGCGCTGTTCCCAACGATTGATCTCCGCATCGATGGCGGTCTGGAGCGGCTCCGCGAGTGCCCGCGGAATCGTGAAGGCAGCGCTGTCGCGCAGTACGGCAATCAGATCTTCGAGTTGCCGTTCCACTTGTCCGACCATCGAGTCCTTCGAAACGTCGGTCAATCCGCTGGCATGGACCGTCGCTTGGAGCAGTGCACGCGTGCCTTCGAGTCCTTCCAGAATCGAGCTTCGAAAATGCGCTCGCGCTCGCTTCAAGGCCTCATCGACGTCGTTGCTCATGGCGCCACTTCCCGCGTGTGCCCATTCGGCTGGGATCTCAGGTTCGATCCGATTTCGAGCAGCCCTTCGAGGCGATCAATGTCGCCGGGAAGTTCTACGACGGTGTGGCAGCGCAACTTCGCGCGGGCGGCAACCGCAGCGAGCACCTCGACGGACTCCCGCTCTCCAGCACAGATTTCTGCGTATTCGAGGATGTTGGCGGTGAGGTCCTTCGGGTCGAGATCGGCAGTGACCTCAACCTCTACCGCGCTCTCGTTGTCGACATTCACATTCGAGTCGTCTCGCCCGATCGTGTCTTCTCGTCTTGCCGGCCAGTCCTGTGCCAGGCGCTGTTCGTCGCGCTCGAGAGCGGCCGCCGTACAGCGAGATCGCAGTTGCGCCGGATTCACTTCGGCGGGCCAGGGTCGCAAGCGATTGACCACGACGGCGAGAAGCGGGACGCGGAATCGATCGAGGTCGGCGAGAAAGTCGAGTGTACTCGCCGTGCTTCCGCTGCTTGGCGAAGAGATCAGGATGAATCCGGTTTCTTCGCCCAGCAGAAGCTGCTCGACGCGAGTCGCTCGTTCCTGGAAGCCGCTCGAGAGCCCCTCGATCGCGCGAAGAAACTCAGTGAGATCGTCGAGGAAGCCCTTTCCAGCGATGCGTTCGAGCAAGCCGAACATGCGCTGGAGCGGGCGACCGAAGAGTCGCATGCCGATTCGACTGGCGGATACGGCCGGGCGAACGAGCGCGTGGACGAAGCGACTCTCGAGGAATTCGCGCAGTCGTCGCGGTGCGCGCAGGAAGTCGAGGGCATGATCGGCCGGCGGCGTATCGACCACGATCAGGTCGTAGCGGCGCGACGCCACGAGTTCATGGACTTGCTCCATGGCAGCATATTCCGCGCTGCCGGCCAGCGCGGAGGACAGATGCTCGTAGATTCGATTGTCGAGGATGCGCTGCCGCTCTTCTTCGTTGGCGGTGAGGCGTGTGATCAAGCGATCGAAGGTCGGTTTGGCGTCGAGCATCATCGCGTCGAGGTTGGCGCTGGGGAAACTGGCAAACTGCTCGCTGATCGCGGACAAATCCACCGAGGTCGGTCGCGATCCGAGGGAAGCGAGTCCGAGGGCGTCCGCCAGGCGCCGGGCCGGGTCGATCGTCAAGACGAGGGTTCGTCGGCCCAACAACGATGCCTGAATCGCCAAGGCGGCGGCGATTGTCGTCTTCCCCACGCCGCCGGTTCCGGCGCAAACGAGAACGCGAGCTTCGCGGAGACCGGCCTCGAGAGTCGTCGAGTTCATCTTTGCCTCGCACCTTTCGGGTCGCGTAGACCCGCGTCCGGCCAGATCGCTGGGGAGAGCAGGGCCCCGACGCGATCGGTCCAGCCGGTTTCCGCACCGAACCCCGCAGCAAAGATCGGGTTGTCGATGACAGGCAGGCCGCAGAGTTTCGAAACGCGGCTGCGCTGTTGAAAAGCGAGGCGATCTCGACGCGACGCATGTTCAAGAATGGACTGCATTTCAGCGATGGTCGGTAGGCACTCCAGTTCGACGTTGTTCGGGATCGCCGCGAGCGAGCGGGACGCAGCACCCGCCAAGCCCTTCGGCATTCGATTGACGACGATCCGATCAACGCCGATATCGATGTCCCCGCGTGCGCGTTCCACGAGTTCCTGGGTCTCTTGAACCGGGAGATCCTCCGGCAGGGTCACGGGCAAGAGCAGAGTTCGCTCGCGGTCGTGCACGAGAGCTTCGACCCAACTCGCATGACGGGAGAGGGGACCGGTTCGTACGGCCTGCTGAACGACGCGAGGCACATCGAGGAAAGTCAGTCCGTGGCCGGTCGCCGGCGCGTCAACGACTAACAAGTCGTAGAGCGGATGACCCTTGGCATCGGTCTTCTGTTCGAGATGCCAGATCTTTCCGAGTGTGATCAGCTCACGCCATCCGGGTGCGGCCTCGAGGAGCTGTTGGAAGGTCTCGAAGCGCAAGATCCGATCGGTGATCGCGCCAAGCCCGATCTGGAGTCTGGCGTAATCGGCCAGCGCTGCGTGGGGATCGATGTGGAGGGCGTGGAGTCCGGGTCGCACTTCACGCCCCGGATAGCCGAGCGGACGCGGTGATTCTTCGAAGAGCGGCGCGATCGATTCGCTTGCGCCGGTTTCAGCCAGCAGCACACGTTTGCCTGCGCGCCGAGCCGCTTCGGCAAGTTCGCAGGCCACCACCGTTTTCCCGGTGCCCCCCTTGCCCGTCACGATGACGAGGCGGAAATCGATCAGGGCTCGCAATGCAGCGGCCATCGGCGTGCTCGTTCCCGCTTCGAACGAAAAGAGTGGTGAATTCCCTTCATCATCTTGTTTCAAGTCTAGCTCTCCCTGACCTCGTGCGATCGCGGTGCAGCGAATTGATCGGTCCCTCGGCGCCGACCGAAGGCTCAAGCCCTGTGCGGAATCTTCCGAATAGGCCCAATGGTGAAGCGTTTTTTCCTTTGCGGATGTGCCCGAGCGAAACGTCCGTTCGAGCGGTGTCGCGACGTCGCCGGGGGTTCATGGTTTGATTGTTACCTGTGAGGAATGTTCGACGAGCTTTCAGCTCGACGAGGCGCGGATTCCGGCCACCGGGGCGCGGGTTCGCTGCTCACGCTGCAAGCACGCCTTCTTCCTGCCCAATCCCAATGCCAGTCAATCCGAAGCCATCGATTCGATTGCCGAGCAAGCCGCAGGCGATTCGCTTGCCGCGGTGCCCGCCGCCTCTCCCGACCTTTCTTCGAGTGCGCTCGGGGAACCGCCCCCGTCCGAGTCGACGGCGGACTCGAGCCTGGACTCAATTGATTCGGGTGAGCCCGAGGAGGAGGAATGGCAGTTCTCGGAAGAAATTCGCGTCGAAGGGGATGACGATCTCGAAGACGAGGATGAACTCAGTAGTAGCCGAGTCTTTGGAACCTCCCTCGATGTGGGTGGCGACACGCAGGATGAGGTTTGCACCGAGATTGAGGGTGCTGAACAGGATTTCTCTTCAAGCGGCTTCGACGCGAGCGAGATTTCGGACTCCGCGACGGATGCCGCCCCGGCAAGAGACGAATCGGACTTTGGTTCGGTCGATGACTTTTCCTCGCTCATGGAAGAGGACGACGCTGCACCGGTCGATCTCGCAGGTGAAATCGAGTCGGAAATGCAGATCGAGGATTCCGCCGCCGCGAGCACGGGTGTCTACGCATCGCCGGGCACAAGCGATGACCTTGGAGATCCAGAGAGCTGGGATCTCGTCGGGAGCGATGATCTTGCCGTTTCCAAACGATCAACCGGGGCGTCGGAGGGATCTCTCGCGAAGGCTCCGCCTTCAGTCGAAGATTCATTCGACGACGACTCCGAAACCCTCGCCTACGCGGATGACGTTGGCCCAGCTTCGAAATGGGTCGGAGCGTTCGCAAGTGTCGGTCGCGGGTTGGGCTGGGCTGTCACCATCGCCATGGTCGGCGCTGTTCTGTTTTTCGGGCTTTCTCGGGAATGGAATCGCGGAGCGCAGACGATTCAGGCCGTGTCCATGGGTGGATTGACTGCGACGACAACGAATGCTGTCTGGGTCGAAACCAGTCGTGCGGGGTACGTGTTGATCGTCGAGGGGCAGCTTCGAAATGACGGAGCCGATCCCCTCTGGCCGGGAACCGTGCAACTGGCGCTTCTCGACAGCGCCGGCCTGCGTCTCATGGAAGAGCCCATTCGTGTGGGCCAACCGATGTCGGAGGTCGTTCTTCGAGAGGGGTCCGCTGCAGAATTGGTCGCGACCGCAGAGCAGGCTTCGCTCGAATTTCGCGCTACGCCGATCGCACCGGGCGAGACCCGGGTCTTCGAAGCGATCGCGCTAGAAGATCAGCTACCCGAGGGCGCGAGCCGCATGCTTCTCGAAATGAGCAATCCGGGTGCCGTCGCGAGAATCGAAGCGCCCGTGGATCAAGAGTCGGGCTTGTCGCCCTGATCCACCGTTTCCTTGGTTTCGGGGGTCACGTCGATCTCGTCTTCCCCGCTGATGCCGGCCTTGAAATTCTTGATTGCCTTTCCGAAGCCTGCACCAATCTCGGGCAGTCGCCGCGCGCCGAAGAGCACGACTACGATCACCAGGATGATTCCGAGTTCCATCGGTCCCATTCCGAACATCGAAGTCTCCGCGCGCCGAGCAGTGGCGCGATCATGCGAGCATGGTGGCGCCGGCAGCTTGTTCGGTCAAGCGCTTCGCGGGCGAGCGTCGAACGGACTTCAGCAGGTTCCTTTCACCTCATCCGCAGGGAGCGAGGAAGGCTAAGCTAGCCGGCATGGCACTTTTCAAAGCATATGACATACGCGGCGTCGTTCCCGACGAACTCGACGCGACGACTGCCTACGCGATCGGTCGCGCCAGCGCGAGTTTCATTGGCGAAGGCCCCATCGCTGTCGGGCGGGACGCGCGAACTCATTCACCCGAGCTGACGGCCGCGCTGATCGACGGCATCCTCGACGAGGGCATCGACGTCATCGAGTTGGGACTGACCGCGACACCGATGCTTTATTTCGGAGTTGAGAGTCTCGATGCGGCGGCCGGCATCATGGTGACGGCCTCTCACAATCCCGGCCAATACAACGGGTTCAAGATCTGCCGGGCGCACGCTGTCCCGGTCGGCGAGGAGACTGGACTCAAGGACATCGAAAAGCTCGTTGCCTCGCGACGAGACGCTGAGAAGGCGCCGACTCGGGGTCGTTCGACCTGCTTCGATGTCGGCGAGGGATACACCGAACACGCGCTTTCGGTAGGGGAGAATTTTCCGGCGCTCAAAGTGGTGATCGACTGTGGAAACGGCATGGCCTCGGCCGGTCTCGAGCCCATTCTCGCGAAGCTTCCCATCGAGGTCGTACGCCTCTATTTCGAGCCGGACGGCACTTTTCCGAACCACGAGGCCGATCCGCTGAAGCTCGAAAACCTCGCAGATGTCTGCGACGCCGTACGTCGAGAGGGCGCCGACTTCGGCGTCGCCTTCGACGGCGATGGGGATCGTGCGGTTTTCGTCGACGGCACCGGTGAACCGATCTCGGCCGATCTCGCGACGGCATTGATCGCTCGCCATCTGTTGGCGCGAGAGCCGGGGGCATTGATTCTCTACGACCTCCGATCGAGTCGTGTCGTGGCTGAGGAAGTCGAGCGATGTGGAGGCGTCGCGAAGATCTGTCGTGTCGGGCATTCCTTCGTGAAGGCGCAAATGCGCGAAGAGGGAGCGATTTTCGCAGGAGAGTTGTCGGGTCATCTCTATTTTCGTTTTTCGGACAACCTGATCGCCGACGACGGGACTGCGGCCTTGATCGCGATGCTCGATGTCCTCGGCCGCGAGGGTCAGCCGCTTCGCGATTTGATTGCGCCGCTTCGGTGTTATGCGGCGAGTGGCGAGATCAACAGCGAGGTTGCCGATCTAGACTACGTGATCGATCAGATCGAGAGCGAGCATGCTTCCGCGCCGGAGAAGTCGCGGCTCGACGGCTTGCTCGTTCGCTATCCGAGTTGGTGGTTCAATGTCCGACCGTCGAATACAGAGGCGGTCCTTCGACTCAATCTCGAAGCCGACACGCAGGATGAGATGGAACGCCGACGAGACGAGATGCTCGCGCGGATCGCGTCGCTCTCCGACGAGAAATCGGTCCAGAGCTGATCGCGCCGTGAATACGCTCGAGAGCTTCGGCGCTGGATTGGGTCTACTCGGCGAAGGGATGAGCTTTCTTCGCCGCGAGCGAAGGCTATGGCCGCTGGCCGTCGTGCCCGTTGTCTTCGCGATGGCCCTGGTCGCGATCGCCGTTTCGACCTTCTGGTTGCGGCTCGAAATGATTCACGAGGCATTCGCAAGTCTGCTGCCCGCGCTGGAGGCGACGGATTGGTGGACGTGGATCTGGGTGGGTCCTGGACGGCTCGTCTTGTGGCTCGTTGGCTGGTTTGGTGTGGTCGTGGCGTTCGCTCTGTCACTCTTGACCGCACTGCTGGTCGCCAATCTCTTGAGCGCGCCCTTTCTCGATCGACTCTCGGTTCGCGTCGAGGCAATCGAGTCTGGCGCACCCGCAGATTCGGAGCCGGCACAGAGTGCCGGAGTTGTGGTTCGTGAAGCGCTTCGCAGTTTCGCGGCCGAGCTATCGCGTCTCGGTTTTCTGATCGCGGTCTGGGGATCGCTCACCTTGGTCGGGTTGATCGTGCCGGGCGCTCACTTCGTGACCGGCCCTCTACTCGTCGCGGCCACGGTGCTCTTGCTTCCGCTCGACTACGCGGGCTTCGCACTCGACCGCCGACGGATTTCCTTTCGCGGCCGCCGCCGCTGGATTCACGAACATCTGGCCACGATGGCGGGCTTCGGCGGCGTCGCCTTTTTCGCTTGTCTCGTGCCAGGTCTGAATCTGGTGGTCATGCCGGCGCTCGTGACGGCGGGAACCCTGCTCGTCATGCGGACCGCGCTGCTGGCCTCACCCGAGGCCGGGTCTGCGCGAGACGAGCGCGCGGAACTCTCCTGAGCGAACGGCTTTCGGTTCCCCGCTAGAAGCTCAGGGTTCGGCGCAGGAACTCTTCGATCTTTCCCAACGTCTCTTTCGGAAGTTCGCGCGAGCCGCCCGCGTAGCGCAGCAGCTCCTTTGGATTCGGGGCGGCCTGGAAGAGAGCATCGACGTCCTCCGCCGCGATGCGCTCATGGTCCTCGGCGACGACGACCAGGACTTCGCATTCAAGCGCTGATTCCCGCAGCGTTCCGGCCGCTCGCTCGAGGTAGGTCACGGGATCGAGGTCCGTCGGTCCGCGGCCGCCGCCCGCCAGTGCGAGCACGGCGGCGCGGGGCCGCGAATCGTGTGCGAGGAGGTAGCTCCCGGCGATGGCGCCCAGACCGAAGCCCATGAAACCGACGCGGTTTTCGTCGATGCCGTCGATCGCCGAGAGGGCGTCGAGTGTTCGAATCAGATCCGAGGTCGTCTGGCGTGCGAACTCTTCGACGAGCGCGCGAGAGTCGAGGTCGAGTTCTTCGCCGCGGGCGACGCGGCCGATTTCGCTCACCAGTCGGGCGCTCAGCTTCGGGCTCGAGCGGGAGCCGTGGAGGGGAAGGTCGACGCAGGCGACGGCAAGGCCTGCGGCTACCCAGGAGGCGGCACAGGCCAGGTAACTGGCGTCAGCGCCGTCGGCGGCCGCATGTTGAAGTAGGAGAAGGGGAGAGCCGCTTTCCGAAGCATCGCCGGGGGAGAGCGGTCGGTAGAGTACGCCGGGCACGAAGTCGCCTCGGGACACCAGCTCGAAATGTTCGACAGACAATCCGCTCCAGGAATTCGACGCAGGCACGCTACGGAGCGTGGCCACAGCGGGATCTTCGCGATGCGGACGGTAGACGGCGGAATCGGGCATCCACCAGACCTTAGCGTTCTAGCGCGCCAGCAGAACCTTTCGCGTCCGGTAGAGATTCGACTTCACCGAGTCCTCCGATTTCGAGAGGGTCCGAGCAATTTCCGCAATGGGCATCGATTGCAGGTGGTGGAGTTCGAAGAGCTGCCGCTGTTCCGGGGTGACATTGCTTTCGAGTGATCTCTCGAGCTGGGCCGCGAGTTCGACGAGCTCGTAGTTTTCCAGCGGAGAGGCTTCGCTCGAAGTCGCGGCCGCCATACCGAGGACGCCTTGTTCGTCCTCGTCCTCGAAAAGTGGCACGGTCGGATGTTGCTTGCGACGAAATCGCGCCGCGAGCGTGCGCCGCGTGAGACCGAAGACCCAGGCGGCGAAAGGTGCCTCCCCACGAAAAGTATCGATCGACGAAAAGATGTTGATGAAGACTTCTTGAGTCGTCTCCTCGGTATCCGCGCGGTTACGCATTCGCTTGTCGAGGAATCCATAGACGCGTTTGAAATAGCGTCGATAGATCTCGTCGAAAGCCGCCCGGTCGCCTTCGCGGATGCGGGCGACGAGCATTTCGTCGGTTTGGGTTCGGGCCGCGTGGGCACCGTGTGGGGACGAGCGTGGCGGCGTGAAATCTCGAGCGCCGTCGCTGCAGCCGTCCGCACTCCGCGATCCGCGCGATGGCGATTCCTCGCCCTTCATTTTCTGTTCGATGGTTTCCAAAGCCGAATCCTTCCAGGCCTGCAGCCCAGTTGTTCCCGGATCGCCCAGTCCGATCCATGGAAGCCCCCTGATGGGATGTGGCCCCCATGCATGGCGTGGTGTCAAAAATTGTCACCGGTGACGAGAATTGTCGCTGGATTGCACACTTCCCCGCAGGCAGGCGGACGACGTTCGTTCTGTGCTGCGACGGGAAGACTCAGTCGAGGATTTTCTCTTCCTCGAGGTCGTTGCAGAGGTCGGCCGTCGTCAATCCCGTTCGGAATTTCGAGGGACTCGGTGCACCGGCCAACGGGCTCCCGCGCGGCGATCCGCGCGATTGGAAGCCCGGATTCGGGTCGCCGTAGGCATGGGTCGCCTGGTTTCCGAGCCCGACCCATGACTCGAAGAGGACCGCCAGCTGGCCCCGCTGACGCAGGCAGTGATACGTCAGGAGTTCTATCTGGCGAGACGGGAAGTTTTCGACCGCGGCTCGTGTTTCGCCGCTGAATCGGTCGCAACAGAGCATTGCTCGTGGCTCGGCGGAGGGCTCGATCCCCAGTCCGGGCGCCAGTTTCAGGAAATCACCGAGACGTGGCCGCAGCCAGCTGAGGTCGGCCAGCGACTGCGTCAGAAGCGCGGCGTCCGAGCTGCCGCAAGGGACGGGGGTGCTCGAGGCCTGGCTGGTCCCCGACGCGAAGTCGCTAGAGCCGATCCGAATGCTGATGATCTCTCCCTCTCCACCGACCGCCAGCAGATCGATTGGCGTGGACTGGGCGAGATAACTTTCGGCGATGACCCGAATCGTTGGATCGAGTCGGCGCAGTTGATGTCGAATGGCGCGGCGTAGACTGGCGCGCTCGGGGCGACCTTCCCATCCCCACTCAGCCAAGGAATCGGCTCCTGGCGTCTTCGTAGAGGAGTCGAGCGACGTCCATGAGTGCGCGAGTCGCCGGGGCCTGGGGATGTGCGAGGCCAATCGGGCGCTGCGCGGCGATGGCACGATAGACATGGAGATCGTCTACGAGGAGCCCATAACTGGCCAGCACGAGCCCGAGTTCGTCGAGGCTGATCCGGGAGAGATACTCGAATGCGTTCTTGGCTTCCGCGATCGTCGTCACGCCGTGGATGGTGACCCCTATCTCAGCGTTTGGGTTCGCTGCCAAGGCGTTTCTTGCGAGATCGTAGGCCTCCTTCAAATCTCTTCGATTGGATGACGTGAGCAGGAGCAACCAGCGAATCGGATTCTCGAGCGCCGCATCGCGAGTGAGCCACGCAGGGGGAATTCGAACGAAGACCACTCCGCCGCGCCGTGACTGGTCCGTTCGGGTCTGTGCGAGTTCACTGGCGACGCGGTAGAGACTGTCGAGATCCGTCACCGGGCAGAAGATGAGCTCGGTGCCCAGCGGACCCGGGCCGGGCTCCGGCCAGAGGGGAGAGCCCCGGTCCGAAGAGGGCGTGACGATCAACGTCGAGGCGCCGAGTCGCGAGGTCTCGATCGCGAGATTCCAGGCCAGCGCCGACCGAACGACATCCCGCTCACCGATCGGCAGACCGAGGATCGGCAAAGGTAGAGCCGTCGCGGGGTTCGTCGTGTTCCTGCGCCGGGCTTCAGTCGCCGGCGTCCCGGCCGCTTCGAGGGTCGGCGGATCGAGAGGCGTGGTGTCCTCGAGCGGGGCAGCGGCCTCGAGCGGGGCAGCGGCCTCGAGCGGGGCAGTTGTCGGCGTCGACCTCGTTTTCTCGGTGTCGGGGTCTATCTCCGGCAGGAAGTAGTGAAGCACGTCGGCTAGATCGCGCGGCAAGGGATCCCTCGATGGTTCTTGGTCAGCTCGCTTGAGCGTCCACGGGCTGGGTGGGTTAGCGGACGTGCAGAATCGAATTGAGTTGGCCAGTCGGACCCGGTTCGGATTGGGGGTTCGACGGATCTTCTCGCCACTCTCCGTCCACGACATATCGGTATTGGTAGGTTCCAGGCTCGAGAGACAAGATCTTCGTCCAGACCCGGGTCTGGCCCTCGGACGCGATCATCGAGCGCACTCCGCGATCGGGGACCCAACCGTTGAAGTCCCCGGCTATGCGGACGTCCCCGGCTTCCGAATCCTTGAAGCGGACGACGACCTCTCGCGGCGGTCCGGTCTCGCTTGCCTCTTCGATCCCCGATGGCGGCTCCCCGGCCAAGCGTGATTCAGCCGGCGGCGAAGCCGCGAGCTCCATCGCGACGGAGGCGTAGTCGACGGCTCCGTTGGCCGATTTGGCGTAGATCGAGATCGGGACGCCTTGGCGTGCGGCCTCGCGGAGCTTCACGTTGAGCCGGATCACCGTATCGAAACAGAGTTCTTTGAAGAGCTCTCGGATATCGCCGAGAGTTTGCCGCGCGTACCGCGTTCGACCGTCGTAGAGGGTCGGAAGGACGCGCACGGCAAGGTCGTGGCCGATTCGATCCGAGAGCAACCCGATCGTTTCGAGCAGCTTCTGCACGCCGTCGATCGCGAAGAAACTGGTCTCGAGTGGAATGATGACCTCGCTCGCGGCGCGGAGTGCATTGAAAGTGAGCAGGCCGACGTTCGGCGGGCAGTCGATCAGGACGTAGTCGTAGAGCGGCTGCAGCGTGTCGAGCGCCGCGGACAGCCTCTCGGTTCGGGCATCATGACGTTCCGTGGCCAGCTTCTGTTCGAGCGCCGACAACACGATGCTCGAAGGCGCAATGTCGATCTGTTCGCTCACGTCGATGATGACGGAGTCGAGTCGTTCCGCGCCCGATGGTTCGACCAGCACCTCGTAGAGATTCATCTCGAGATCGTCCGGCTCGAGGCCCATCGCGAGCGTTGCATGGGCCTGCGGATCCATGTCGATGATCAAGATCCGGTTGCCATCGGCAGCCAGGGCTCCAGCGAGATTGACGGTGGTGGTCGTCTTTCCACAACCACCCTTTTGATTCACGATTGCGATGACACGCATGACGTCCCCCCCCGAGGCGTTCCGACCGCTACACCATCGCCGAATCCGGAACTGGACTCCGCAACGCGCGCGGGCGTGAAATCTGTTTCTCTCTACCCTCGCGGATTTCCGCGAGGCCTTCCTCTACTTGGCTCCAACCCTCTAGCCGGTCTGACTCCAATCCTCTTCCGCCAGTCTGGCACCGCGCGGTTTTGGTTTGGCTGGTATCGATTCGTTCGAGGGTTCGTGCAGCGGCGCATCTGCCATCCGTTTCCGCCCACGCGAGGAGCGTCGATCCCGCGATCGGTAGGCGGCGACTTCGCGCTCGAAGTCGGCGACTGCGAAGACCCATTCCTGACCGGTGATGGCCTCGAAAACGGTGTCCTCTTGAAAGACCAGAACGACTTCTCCCGTCGCCACGAGCACGAGCTCGCCGAGCGGGCGATCCACCTGTGGAAAGAGATCCTGCAGTGCACGAACACTGCGGCGAATTTTCTGAACCGAAACCCCGGCGTCGATCAGCCGCTTGGTCGCCTTCAGGGCGACGAGATCCGCAAAGCAATAGCGATGGTGACCGCCAGGCGTTCGTGCCGAAGGCTCGATCAAGCCTGTCTTGGCCCAGTACTGCAGCTGTCTCCTCGATATATCGAGCAGCTCGACGACTTCGCGGGTCTTGAAATGCGAATCGGGGTTGGCCCTTGGGGAGGCGTTTGGACGGGTCGACGCCCGTGGTTCTCGAGCAGACGCCTGTGCGTCAAAAACTGTGGCAGCGGGCCTTTTTACGGGCGTTCGAGCGCCGACTTCCGACCGCTTTTCCAAAACGTTCTCCGAGGCCCGATTCCAGTTTCGTAAGGGCCGCCTCAAGCATCATGGTCTGCTCCGACCAGGTCGCAGCAGTGCCTTCGCGGGGGACTTTCATAAGTAAATGAGGAGCGACGTTCCAAGTCAAGCCAAAAGCGACAAGAATTGTCGCGATGGAGGTTTTAAAGCACTCAAAACGCAGTCATGTACCCGACTGAGTGAGCCTTGGAAATGTTGCGGTCAACCCTCGTGACGAGAACTCTCAAGTGCTGTTAAGGTCGAAGGCTGTGTCGAACGAATCCAAACACCTTCAGGACGCCGAGAACCAACAGGATCCCACTCCCCGCGGGTCTCTGTCGCGATTCGCCACCGCTGGGTCGCCGCCCGCATCACCGTCCCCAACCGCCGAGGTCGACGAGCAGTCCACTACGCACGGTCGCGTGAGAGTCGATGTGCGAGGGGTTCATCGCCCATTCATGCGCGGAATCCTCGTTCACTCGCTCACCGAACAGGGATATTCCTTCGAGGACGCATACGCGGTTTCGCAGGAAGTCTGGAGGCAGGTCCGCGAGCGCGAGCTCGTCACGAAGAAGGAGCTTCGCGAACTGGTTGCCGAGTTCTCTCGAACCTCGGCCTTCGGTGACTTCGAGAGTCGCAATCCGATTCTCGGTGACCAGCTCGAAGTTCTCGGCAAGGATGGTCGTTGGCCGTTTAGCCAGGATCGGCTGCGCAAATCGCTCCTCGCGGCAGGGCTCGATCCCCGATTGGCCTTCGAGGTCGTCGTCGAGATCGAACGTGATCTCCGCATCCGAGGAGATCGCCAGGTTACGCGCGACACGATTCGATCGGTGGCGAGTGGGATTCTCGAGCGGCGATTCGGAATGGCGAGTGTGCGCCGATACCACCAATGGAGGGTCTTTCAGAACGAAGGCGATCGGCCCTTGATCTTGTTGCTGGGCGGGACGAGCGGAGTCGGGAAATCCTCGCTGGCCCTCGAAGTGGCTCGTCGCCTGGCGATCGGGCGTGTGATGTCGACGGACTCGATCCGTGACGTCATGCGGATCATGGTCTCCGACGACCTCGTTCCCACACTTCACGTTTCGTCTTTCGAAGCACATTCGCGCCTGGTCAGTGAAGTCAGCGAAGGGCTCGATCCAGTCGTCGAGGGCTTCCTCGAGCAGTCGCGCACCGTTTCGGTGGGCGTTCGTGCCGTCATCGAGCGGGCGATCGCCGAAGGCACGAACACGGCGATCGACGGCGTCAGTCTGGTGCCCGGGCTCTTCGACCTTTCCGAATGGCAGGATCGCGCCCATGTCTTCTTCTTGCTGGCTGCGGACGAGGATCGAGAGTCCCTTCAGGGTCATCTGATGGCCCGCGCCGAAGGGCCGGGAGCCCGTGCCTCGGACCGTTACATGCAGAATTTCAAGGAGATCTTCCGCATCCAGGAGGATCTCCTCGAGCGTGCCGAAATGTGTCGCGTTCCGGTCGTGGACGTGCAGGATCTCGAATCTGCGGCCCAGCAGGTCGTTTCCTACGTCGTCGATCAGCTTGGCATTCGATATGCGGCGGAGGCGCCCGGGCCAAGTTAGGATCCCGGCCGCCATGAGCCGCAGCCTCAAATACGAAATTCCCGGGGTCGACCCCCGCCTCTCACTCGCCGATGTCGCCGCGATCGGCTGGGAGGAGATCTTCGCGAAGACGCGCGCAGGTCGGCGAAAGCGAGTTCTCGAAATCGGATTCGGTCGCGGCGAGTTCCTGTTGGCGATGGCGGAACGATCGCCCGAGGTCGACTTCGTCGGCATCGAGATCTCCTTCAAGCGGACACTCAAGATGGCGCGGAAGGTGGCGCGCGCGAAGCTCGACAATGTCCGGCTGCTCGAGGCACGCGCCGAAGTCGCGCTGAAGCAACTCTTCTTGCCTGGGGAGCTCTCTGAGATCTGGGTGAATTTCTCCGATCCCTGGCCCAAGGCCCGACACGCTCATCGACGGCTGATTCAGCCCGACCTGGTCTTCGATGCGGCGCTCGCACTCAATGAGGGCGGCGCGCTCTACGTGGCGACGGATGACGTGCGTTATGCGCATCGAATCGATCAAGTGCTGTCCGCCGAGCACGCGCTGGTCAATCACTATGCGCCGTGGCCCTATCTGGTGAGTGTTCCCGGACGGTTCACAACCGGCTATGAGCAGCAATGGCGAGCCGTCGGCCGGCCGCTCCATTTCTTCGCCTACACGACCCGTTCGCTGACGAACTCGGCGCCTCCCGACGATGCAGCGCTCCGAGAAGATCCTCGATGAGCGCGCACTCGCCGGATCGCCAGAGTCGCTCGCCTGCGCAGCGTCCGAACCTGAAGGACTACGCGCTGCCCGCGCTGCGTGAAATTTGTCGCGAGCGCGGTTGGCCCGCCTATCGCGGTGATCAACTCGCGGCGTGGCTCTACAAGAATGATGTCGACTCGACGGGCGAGATGACGAATCTCCCCGCCGACCTCCGAGCGGCGATCGACGCCGACTTCGCGTTGTCTTCTCTCGAGATCGTCGCGACCCAGCGATCGACCGACGGAACGATCAAGCTGTTGCTGCGGGCGCTGGACGGCGCGCAGATCGAAGCGGTCTTGATTCCCGAAGAACGGCGCGTGACGTTGTGTTTGTCGACCCAGGTCGGCTGTCCGCTCACCTGTAGTTTTTGTGCGACCGGCGCGCTCGGATTCACGCGCAATTTGACGACCGCCGAAATCGTGGATCAGGTTCTGCTGGCGCGGCGGTTTCTCGAAGAGGATCAGCAGCTCAGCAATCTCGTGTTCATGGGCATGGGAGAGCCGCTGCTGAATCTCCCTGCCGTTTCCGAGGCGATTCGACTCTTCACCGATCCCAAGGCCTTCGCGATGGCGCCTCGCCGCGTCACGGTTTCGACGGCCGGGGTGCTGCCGCAGATCGCTCCGCTGCTCGAGGTCGCACCGATCCATCTGGCCGTCAGCCTGCATGCGACGACCAACGAAGTCCGCGATGTCCTGGTCCCGCTGAACAAGCGCTTTCCGATCGAAATGCTGCTCGCGACGCTTCGCGAGGAACCCCGCATCAATCGCCGGCGGCCGGTCTTCTTCGAGTACACGCTGATGGCGGGCGTAAATGATTCGGTCGCCGATGCGCGGCGATTGCCGCGCCTGCTCGAGGGGATCGCGTCGAAGGTCAATGTGATCCCGATGAATCCCCATCCGGATGCCCCGTATGAGCCACCCGCGCCAGATGTCGTCGATCGCTTTACGGCGGAGCTCCACGCGGCCGGGATCCGGGTCACGCTGCGACGAGATCGCGGGCGCGATATCGATGCCGCCTGCGGCCAGCTTGCCAATCGAGCGCCCGTGCCGTCCTCGGAGGATTCGCCGACAGCGGATTCTCGTTCCTAGAGGCCAGCGCCTGCGCAGTACGGCGATAGACCCATTCCCCTGCATCCACGTCTAAAGGCATCAAGAGTGGGCGTCGAAGGGACGATGTCTCCCCGAGGGAGGGGTCGGTCTCATTCCGACATCCAACGAATATGCTCTACGCCATTGGCGACATTCATGGGGAACTCGAGAAGCTCGACGAGCTGCTCGAATCGCTGCCGATCGAGCCCGGTGATCGCCTGGTCTTCCTGGGCGACTACATCGACCGCGGTCCCGACTCGTCCGGAGTCATCGACCGGTTGATCGAGCTCCGCGAACGCCAGGAATGCGTCTTCCTGCTCGGTAATCACGAATCGATGTTTCTCGATTTCCTTGGCTGGACCGATGACAACTATTTCGGCGGTGATGCCTTCCTGCTCAATGGGGGTGACCGAACGCTGGCCGGCTACGGCTATTTCGAACGTGAGGAGACCGATCTCGTTAGCTTTCAGCTGCCGAAGGCTCACGAGAACTTCCTGCTGGGACTGTCGCTCAGCCATGTCGAGGGCGATTACGTCTTCGTCCATGCCGGGCTCAGTCAGGATCATCTGCGCTCGGGTGACCTGGCGTATGCGCTACGCAAGTCACGGCCAGAGGACATGCTCTGGAATCGCACGACCGGTGATCTGCCCCACGATCTGGGGACCACGATGATCTACGGACATACGCCGAACGAAGATTTCGGCGTTCGCTGGAATTGTCCGTTTAGTATCGGAGTCGATACCGGCGCCGTCTATGGCGGGCCGCTAACGGCGATTCGCCTTCCCGACGAAACCATCTTTCAGGCCTGACTCGAACCCCGCCGCGAGCGAGCAATGTCGTGTCGAGGTCGGACGTTGGTGCGCCTAGCTCGAAGCGGAAGTATGAGCATTCGATTCTCGATTGCGTTCGCGCAGCGTCGGGATCGTGAGCTTGGTGCCGGCGGACAGGCCATTCAGGTCGATATCCGGGTTGTATTGGCGAAGCAGCCAGATCGGGACATCGAAGCGCTGGGTCGACAGAACCCAGAGCGAATCGCCGGCGCCGACGCGGTGGATCGTGGTCCCTTCGATCTCCCATTGCGCGAAGAATTCTTCCTGGAGGGCGCGATGGTATTCGACGCGAACGCGCTCGAAGTCTTCGGGTCGACGATTCGAAAAGTCGAGCTGTAGTCGCTGCTGCACGACGACGGGTTCGCCATAACGAAGATCATTGATGCTGCGCAGCCGACTCGCCCTGAGACCGAGCCATTCTGCGTAGTGGCCGAGCGTTTCATTGGCCTGCACGAGAATCGTTCCGTCGTTTGCGACCGTATAGTCGGATGGATCAGCGAGCAGGCCGGGGCCCGGTTCGATCGCGCTCTCGTCCGAACTCTCTTCGCCGTCGATCACGCTCTCTGGCGACCCGCCGAGGTCGGCTTCGGTGGGCCCGTCGGAGTAGGCGAGGTCCGAGGAACTGGGTGCCGGGTCGGTGGTTCGCGACGGTGAAAGAGCGGCGCTTGCGTCCGGATGGGATCCGACGCCCAATTTCGCTGGGGCCGATGCGATCTCGGCCGCGCTCACGCGAATGCGCTGACCGACCGTGATTCGATTCCGGCTCTTCAAACTATTCATGCCGACCAGCTCGGAGAGCGTCAGCCCGAACTTCTGCGCGATCAGCGTGAGGTTGTCGCCGCGGCGGACTTTGTAGAAGCCACTCTTGGGCGGCGTGGCCCGGGTCCGGGAACTCGACTTCGTTCGCGCTGAGCTCGGTTTGTATGCGGCCTTCTGCGTTGCGGGTGTCACGTCCGAGGGCAGGCGCAGCTGCTGCCCAATGCGAATCCGGTTGCGGCTTCGCAGACCGTTCAAGGCGACGAGTTCACTCATGCGAACGTGATGTCGCCTGGCGATCGTCGATAGGGTGTCGCCGCGACGGACCGTGTATTTCGTGTCTCGTGTCTGGCGTGCGTGGCGTTGAGCCTTGGGTACGGCCGCAATGCCGTCTCGAAGCGGTCTCGGCAGACTCGAACGCGCAACCTGGAGTTCGAAGCCTTTCGGGATGTATTTGGCTTCGCGCCAGACGGTGGGTCGAAGGCTCGGGTTGGCTTCCTTGAGAGTTTCGAGATCGACGCCGATCGCGCTGGCGATCTCCTTCGGTTTGCCGAAGAAGGGCAGGGCGATCCTTTCGTAGGTGATCGGGCGATCGAGTACGAGGGGGCCGAAATAGAAATCCGGGTTGGAAGCAACGGCATTCGCGGCCAGGAACTCGACGTAGAAATTTCGCGACGCGAATCCGAAGGTACGCGAACGATACTCGCGAACGATCTTCGTGATGTCCTTCGTGCCGAGTTTGCGAGCGGCTCGGCGCATGCCGGAAGCGCCGTGGTTGTAGGCCGTGATGGCCAGCGGCCAGCTTCCGGTCACACGATAATTCTGTTCGAGCAATTTCGCTGCGGCGGCGGAAGCGCGATACGGATCGAGTCGTTCATCGACGATGTGATCGACCTGCATGAAACGCCGACCCGTCGAGCGCGTGAATTGCCAGAGGCCGGCGGCGCCGACCCGTGAATAGACGGTCGGCGTATAGGAGGATTCAACGTGGGGAAGGTTTGCGATTTCAAGCGGCAGCTTCAGGTCGCGAAGAATCTCGAGGATATAGGGTTTGTACGCACCCGAGCGAATGATGCCGGCCCTGAATTTGTTCGCCTGACCCAGTTGGAATCGAAGTCGCCCGGAGGATTTCCGGAGCTGGGAATTCGTGACGTCGCTGCCGAAGAGCGCGAGCACTCGCTTTTCTTCCCGCGATAGACCGCTGCGCTTTCCTTTCGCGAGCTTGAGCAGGATCTGGCGATAGACCTTCCGGCGCTTCTCGGTATGCCGCTCGCGCGAGCGACTCGAGAGCCCGGTCGGGATGGTGATGACTTCGTAGACGATCGCGAGATTTCTCGAGTCGTGGAGGAGGCCGGCGTTGGTCCCGACCTCACTGTAGATGCGTTTCCAAAAGGCGACGTCCCGCCCGAGCGCTTCCGGGCGCGGAAAGTCTCGCGGAGCTGCGCTGGCAGCCGACGCAGTCATCAGAACGATCAATAGGATCTGCAGCAGATTCTTCATACACTCCCTCTCCCCCTCACCGATCGGCAGATTGCCGGCAGAATCGGAGCGGAAAAGAGCCTGTTCAACCCCAGCGGGTGCCCGACTGGAGGTCAATGGGGGGAGGGATTCACATTTTCCCGGCGGATCCCGAGTTCCTGGCTGGTCCAATTGGTTGCCAGACCACCCGGGACGGTTCCCGCCGGACCCGCAGCTTACTTCTTTCTCTTCTTTTTTCGCGCATTGCGCTGTTGTTTTCGCTTGTTCTTGCGCGCCTTCGGATCCTGGCGCTTCTTGGTCGCCCCGCTGCTGGCACGGTCACCGAACATCGCCATCGGGTCCATTCCCACCGGCGGCATCATTCCAGGTGCGCCGGCGGCGAGTCCCTGGCCGCCCCCGCCGAGGGCCGAGAGCATCCCGCCCTGCTTGCCCATCGCGCCCATCATCTTTCGCATCTGCATGAAGCGGCCAACGAGTCCTTCGATATCCGAAACCGTTCGACCGCAACCTTTCGCGATCCGCGTCGCGCGACTCTTGTCGATCAGCTTCGGATTCGCCCGCTCGTCCTGGGTCATCGACTGGATCATCGACTCGACCTTGCCGAGTTCGCCCTCGTCGACCTTGTCCGCAACCTGACCGAACATGGGCATCTTTGCGAAGACATCCTTGAGCGGGCCGAGCTTCTGGATCATGCGCATCTGCTTGAGCAGATCATCGAGACCGAAGCGGCCTTTCAGGATTCGCTCGGCGTCGGCTTCCGCTTCCTTCTCGTCGACGACCTCTTCGAAGTCCTTGACCAGGCCGACGATGTCGCCCATGCCGAGGATGCGCGAGGCCAGTCCCTCGGGCCGGAATTCTTCGAGACGATCGACGGTTTCTCCGGTGCCAAGGAATTTGATCGGAACGCCAGTGACCGCTTTCACCGCCAGCGCCGCGCCGCCACGGGCGTCACCATCGAGCTTGGTCAGGACCACGCCATCGAGTTCGATTCGCTGCGTGAAAGCGGCCGCGACGTTGACCGCGTCCCGGCCCATCAGCGCATCGCATACGAGCAGCTTGTTCGCCGGCGCCACCCCGCGCACGATCTCTTCGAGCTCATTCATCAGCTCATCGTCGACGGCCAGGCGACCGGCAGTGTCGTAGATGATGGCGGTGAAGCCTTCGGTCTTGGCGCGGGCGAAGGCGGCTGCACAGATCGACGGCGGGAGTTCCCCTTCTTCGCCGCGGTGAACCGGCACGTCGATCGAGGCGCCCAGCGTCATCAATTGGTCAATGGCGGCCGGGCGATAGATATCCGCGGCGACGAGCAGACATTTCTTGCCTTGCTTCTGGAGATGGAGCGCGAGTTTCGCGGCGATGGTCGTCTTGCCGACGCCCTGAAGCCCGGCGAGCAGCACGGAGACCAGGCCCGCGCTCGTGCCGAGTGAGCTGTCGACGGGACCCATCAGGTCCGTCAATTCTTCTTCACAGATCTTGATGAAATGTTGGCCGGGTGTGACTCGGATCTTGCGGCCCGAGCGATCCTTCACTCGGGTTTCGATCTTCTCGCCGAGGCTCCGTTCTTTCACGCGCTCGAGAAACGATCGCGTCACCTTGAGGTCGACGTCGGCCTCGAGCAGCGACATGCGAACGTCGCGCAGCGCATCTTCAATGCTGTCTTCGTTGAGCTCTCGAACGCCGCGTAGCTTTTCCGTCGCGTTCTTGAAGCCCTGGGTCACTGTCTCGAGCACGAGATCCTCCGAGGGCCGCGGAGGGTAGCAGCGGGTCGCCTTCGCGGGCACGGTGAATCCCACATCCGCGCCGCGCGACCCTGGCATGATCCGAATTCGCTAGCCATTCCCGAGCTTGCCGCATCGAATGGGGGTCGGCATGCTTAGCGAATCGAAGGCCAGCCCCGGATCTCGAGTTCACGGGCTGATTCACAGGAGAAGGAGGCCGCGTTTGGGCATCGATGTCGAGTCGCAGATCATGGGCAATGTGTGGAAGATCGAGACTTCTGTG
This sequence comes from Deltaproteobacteria bacterium UBA4427, assembly GCA_963854795.1. Lineage (GTDB taxonomy): Bacteria > Myxococcota_A > UBA9160 > UBA9160 > UBA4427 > UBA4427. The sequence continues at coordinate 30,256 of CAWLAJ010000007.1, forward strand.
GGTGCGCAGGTCGAAGAAGAAGACGTCCTGCTGATTGTCGAATCGATGAAGATGGAGATTCCGGTCGAAGCGCCGGAAGCCGGGCGCGTTTCCGAAATTCGCGTGCAGGAGGGGCAATCGGTCGAAGAAGGAGATGTCCTGGTCGTTCTGGATGGCCAGGCTTGAACGAGCGCGTGACGCGAACCACCACCGAATCGACAACGACCCGAACCACCGGCACCAGGACCATGGCGATGGACGACAGCATCTGCACACGATTCTTGCACGACCGCGATCGAGCGGAGTCTCTCGAATTCTTGCGCGCGTTCCAGAGTGAAAATCTCGTTCTGATCGACTTTGCGGCGAAGCTCGGCTGCTTGGATGGATCGGGTGAAGCGCAGCCACTTCTTTATGGCGCCTTCGACGAGGATCGGCTGATCGGCGTCGTGCTGCTCAGACCGTACGTTGCGGTTTCCTGGGGCATGTCGGACCGGGTACTCGATCGACTACTTCCCGAGCTGACGCGTGTGCCGTCGGGGTTGCTGAAGAGCGAGCGTCGATTGGTGGAACCGGTCTGGAAGGCGCTGCAGGAAGCCGGTCGCGAAGCCAGCATCGATCGTGTTGAAGTCGCGTTCCGCCTTCGGCCGGAACACATGGTTGCAGCCTCGCCGGAGTTGCCCGGCATGGCGCGCCCGGCGCGTCGTGAAGATCTAGACGAACTGGTCTACGCCGCGCGCGCAAGTCTCTGGGAGGAAGATCGCCCCGACCCCGCGGACGGCGATGCGACCGGGTTCCGTCGTTGGGTCGAGAGTCGCTTGTCACGAGCGCGGATCGTGTCCGATGAAGGGCGCACTGTTTTCGTGGCCTACGCAGATGTGCGTCGATCCGACGGATGGCTGATTCAGGGCGTGTATACCTGGCCTGAGGCACGACGGCGCGGCTTCGCCCGGCGCGGAATGGACGCGATCGTGCGCGAGGCGTTTGCGACCGGAGCGTCTCATATCCAGCTCGCGGTCGTTGACGGAAACCAGCGCGCGTCGGCGCTCTATCGCGAACTCGGGTTCGAGGTGTTCGCGGAACTGCGAACCGTACTCTTCTACTGATCGGCCACCTGAGACCCCAAATCGAGGCGCTCAGCTGCCCTTGGGACGCGGGAACCGCTCCGCTAACGTGCGTGACCCCTCGCTTGCGAGCGAAGGGGTTTTCGAGATGAGCTCTTCGCGCGGACTCGAAGTTCGCGACTGAATGATCGAATCAAGTATTGAATCAAGGAGAAGTCATGGGCTTGCTAGATGGAAAGATTGCTGTCGTCACGGGTGCCGGCGGCGGATTGGGTCGCGAACATGCGTTGGCGCTGGCCGCGGAAGGTGCCGCGGTGGTCATCAATGATCTCGGCGGCGCGCGCGACGGTTCGGGTTCGGGTGCAGCGATGGCCGACCTGGTCGTCGAGCAGATCAAGGCCGCGGGCGGTGAAGCGGCGCCCAGCTACGACAATGTCGCGACTGTCGAGGGGGGCGAGAATATTCTGAAGACCGCCCTCGATGCGTTCGGTCAGGTCGACATCTTGATCAACAATGCGGGCATTCTCCGCGACAAGAGTTTTGCCAACACGACCGAGGATCTCTGGGATCCCGTCATCGCTGTCCATCTGAAAGGCACTTATTGCGCGACGCGTCCGATCTTCGTCCACATGAAGGAACGCGGGCAGGGTGGCGTGATCATCAACACGTCTTCGACCAGTGGCTTGAACGGCAACTTCGGACAATGCAATTACGGAGCGGCCAAGGCTGGCATCGCTGGCTTCACCCGTTGTCTTGCGCTCGAGGGCAAGAAGTATGGGATCCGGTGTCACATCCTCGCACCCGTTGCGCATACGCGGCTGACCGAAGATCTCCCAGGCTTTGATAGCGACGCAGCGGCGGACAAATACGATCCCAAGCTCGTTTCACCGCTGATGGTCTATCTCGCGAGTGATCTGTCAAAGGATATGACGGGTAAGACCTTCCTCGCGGGTGGCGGACGGGTGGCGGAGATGAAGGTCGTTACAGCGACCGGCATCACGAAGGAAGAGGACGGTGGCCTGTGGACGGCGCAGGAGATCGCCGACGGCATGACGGCGGGTGAAATTCTTCTTCCGGAGTAGATCCGCTTCTAGGGGTTTCGATTGAAGAGTCGGAGATGCGCACACTCTGTGCGCTCTCCGGCTCGGTCGTTGCTCGCCGCTCCGCGGCTCTGGTATCCTTGGCGCCATGTCCGACTCGCTAGAACGCAGCGACAGTGCCGGCCGGAACCTGCCGGCCGCCTCGGCGATGGCCGAGCGCTTCAACGTCTTCTTCCGCTTCTTTGCCAGGCGCTTTTTTCAACATTTTTCGCTCGATGAAGTCGTCGTCGCGCGTCTGAAGGCGCTCGAAGCGAGAGGCAGCATCGTCTACGTGATGCGCTACTCGAGCCGCCTCGACTACTTCCTCTTCAACACACTCTTTCTTCGACATCGATTGCGACTCTCGAGCTTCGCGAACGCCATCCACTTCTACTACTACCAGCCGTTTCGCTCGGTCTTGTCAATCATGTTGCAGTTGCGACGCGGCCGACCTCGCGAAGTCGAGCACAGCGAAGATCGCGAAGCCGTCACCGCCAACGTTCAGTCCGGTCGAAGTCTCTTTCTCTTTCTGCGAACTCAGCGACTCAAGACTCTTCTTCGTCGTCGCAAGAGCGGTAAGCGAAGCGACGAACTCGATCTGATCGGAGAAGTCGTTCGCGCCGTTCAAGATGGGGATGATGGGCACGAAGTCTTCGTCGTGCCGCTGGCAATCTTCTGGCGAAAGGGACCCCGCACCGAGAATCGTTTCTTGAACGTCGACTATGGCTCTCTTGCTCGACCCTCGGATTTTGCCAAGGTGTCTCGATTCCTTCTCACCTATCGAAGTCTGTCGGTAAAGGTGGGCGAAGAAATCAATGTCGGTGCTTTCGTGCGCAGCTCATCCGAGGAGAGTTGGCAGCGCGTCGCCCGGAAGATCCGCCGTGCCATCTTGATCTATCTGTTCCGTGAAGAACGAGGCGTCGAAGGGCCGACGCTCAAGGCCCCGTGGCGCGTTCTTCGCGAGGTCCTCGATGACGCCGGCGTTCGCTCCGCCATGAAAGTGCGAGCAAGTGCCAAGAATGGTTCGCCCGAGAGAGCGGAGCGCGAGGTCGAGAAGATCTTTCGCGAGATTTCCGCGAACATGGGTTCGAACTGGATGGCGATCATCGCGGCTGCGGTGGGCGGAATATTCAAGCGGCTCTTTTCTTCCATCGAAGTCCATCGCCTCGCAGAGATCGCCGAAGACGCGAAGCGACATCCAATCGTGTTGATTCCGAGCCACCGCTCCTATTTCGATTTCCTGATTCTCTCCTGGCTCTTCTATCAGAACTATCTGATGCCACCCCACATCGCAGCGCGCGACAACATGGCCTTCGGACCCTTCGGTTTTCTCTTCCGAAAGGTCGGCGCGTTCTATCTGCGGAAATCCTTCGATGACCCGCTCTACAAGGAAGTCTTTCGGGCCTATGTCGGATATCTCGTGCGCGAAGGCTTCACCCAGGAGTTCTTCATCGAAGGCGGTCGCTCGCGTACCGGAAAGACGCTTGCGCCGAGGCTGGGCATGCTGGGCTGGGATGTCGATGCGTTTCTCGAAAACAGACGCAACGATCTCTTCTTCGTTCCGATTGCCATCAGCTATGAGCGATTGGTCGAGGAGTCGGGCATGATCGAGGAGCTCGATGGAGGCGAGAAGTCGAAGGAGAGCGTTCTCGGACTTCTGCGAGCGCGAAAGTATCTGCAGAAGAAGTTCGGCTCAGTCCACGTTAGTTTCGGGGAGCCGGTCTCGCTGGCGTCTGCGCTCGGCAGCCAGCGCGAGTCCTTCGAGGCGCTCCAGCGCGGACGAATCGACTCTCCGGAAATCGTCCGGGATCTCGAAAAGCGCAAGCGCGAGTTCGTGGCGGATCTCGGGCATACGCTGGTCGAGCGAATCGGCTGGGCCACGATCGCGAATGCGACTTCCGTTGCCGCCGTGGTCCTGATGGGAGGCCGCCAATCGGGAATGCTCCGCGAGCGTCTCGTGACAGGCATGCAGGACATTGCCGGGATCCTCAAGCTTCAAGGGGTTCGGATCACGCCGGCGCTCGAGCGCGATCTCGGCGAATTGCGCGAGTCGATCGGATTTCTCGAGCGCAGCGATCTGATCCAGTCGCGGCTCGATCATCGCGGAGAGATCCTGCATTTCGCGGACAATCGTCGGCGAGCCCTCGACATCTATCGCAATGCGATTGCCCATTTCCTCGTGATTCCGAGCATCCTCGCACGAGCCACACTTCGGGGCCTTCGGCGAAGTGAGGTGCATGAGGAGTTGCGAGCCTGGGTCGACGTCTTCTATCGCGAATATTATGTCGCAACGGAGCTCTATCTCTCGCGCGGCGAGGCGTTGCTCGAGCATTTCGAGAGTGAAGGCTGGATCGCCTGCGACGACGACCGCTGGGTGGCGAGAGCGGCAGGCGTTGAACCGCTGTCGATGTTGGCCGAACAAACGCGTGGCGTCGTCGAATGTTATGAGACGCTGGTGCGCGTGTTGTTTCCGTGGATGGAAGCAGCCGACGAGGGTCTGTTGCGAAGCGGTGTGATCAGGGAAGTTCATCTCGCCTTCGAAAGCGCTGCGCTGCTGGGCGAAGTCCGCCGCCCGGAGGCATTGGCGGACTCGACCTTCGACAATGCCCTTGCCTGGCTCGTCTCGCGCCAGATCCTGAAGTCCGAAGTCGTGCAGACCGACAAGCGGAATGCTCGGGACACCCGCTACGCCCGTGGGGAGAAATGGCTCGAACTCACGTCGATTCAGACCCTTCTGGCGGGCGCACTGAGGGACAGTTAGGCTCAGCGCCTCTCGGCGGCTCGAGCTGGCGGAAGTCCACCCAGTTCGGACCGAGCGACAGTCGATGCGATGGACGCCGCCGACCCGGTCCGCCCAGGCCAACTACCCGAAACAACTCTGGAATTCAGCATGGCAAGCGAAGACCCAACCTCCATCATCGATTTTGCGAAGGGCGATGGCCTCGTGACTGCGATCGCGCAGGACGACACGAGCGGTGAGATCCTGATGGTCGCCTACATGAACGAAGAGTCGCTGCGCCGGACGCTCGAAACCGGCGAAGTGGTGTACTGGAGCCGCTCCCGAAAGAAGTATTGGCACAAGGGCGAGGAGAGCGGAAACGTTCAGAAGCTCAAGGGCATCTATGTCGACTGCGACGGTGATGCTCTGCTTTTGCGTGTCGACCAGGTTGGCGGAGCGGCTTGTCATACCGGAAGGCAAAACTGTTTTTTCCGGCGCATCGACGAAGGCAAGATCGAAGATGTTGGAACTCAGGTTTTTGACCCGGACGAGGTCTACAAGAAATGAGTGACGGTTCGAAGCTCGTTCTCGGATTGCCAAAGGGCAGTTTGCAAGAGACGACGGTGCAGCTCTTCGCGAAAGCCGGATATGACGTGCGGATTTCCGGGCGCTCCTATTATCCCTCGATCGATGATCCGGAGATCGAGTGCATTCTGATCAGGCCGCAGGAAATGGCGCGTTATGTGGGGCAGGGTGTGCTCGACTGCGCGGTCACGGGACACGATTGGGTGCTCGAAACGGGCGCCGAGGTGGAGGAGATTGCGGATTTGCGAGCGCCCTGGCCGAACTACGGGCCGGTCCGCTGGATCCTTGCAGTCAAGGATGATTCGGATTTTCGAACGCCCAAGGATCTCGGCGGAAAACGAATCGCCACCGAGGTGATGGGTCTGACCCAACGCTATTTCGAACGACTCGGCGTCGAGGTCAAGCTCGAGTTCTCCTGGGGCGCGACGGAAGTAAAACCACCGGTTCTGGCGGACGCAATCGTCGACGTGACCGAGACCGGATCGAGTTTGCGGGCGAATCAGCTTCGTGTGATCGACCAGATTCTCGAAAGCACGCCGAGGCTGATCGCCCACCCGGGGTCGCTCGAGGATCCTTGGAAACGGGGCAAGATCGAGCGGCTTCGAATGCTGCTGCTGGGCGCGATCGCAGCAGCGACGCGCGTCGGTCTTTCGATGAATGTCGCGAAGGACCAGGTCGATGCCGTTCTTGGCTTGTTGCCGGATGCCGGGAGACCGACGATTTCACCGCTGGCCGATCCTGCCTGGGTGGACGTCTTCGTGATTGTCGAGGAGTCCTTCGTGCGCGACCTGCTGCCCAGGCTCCATGAAGCCGGTGCGCGAGGTATCGTCGAGAATCCGCTCAACAAGATCATCGACTAATATGTCGCCGGTGGCGCGCAGCCCGGAATCTCCGCGTCGCGGTGGCAAACCCGTCTGGGAGCGCGACCGAATGGGCCGGTTCCTGGGTGGCTCGTGGGACTACGTGCGGACCGCCTGGTGGGGAACCGTGTCGGCGCGCGTCATCGAAAGGCGCCAACTCGTCATCGCTCAGGCGGTCATCGTTCGAGATGGGCCGCCAAAGCAGGTCTTGTTGTCGATTCGAAGTGATCTCTTCGGCTGGGAATTGCCCGGCGGAACGCTCAAGAGAGACGAATCCCCTGAACAAGCCGTCACGCGTGAGGTGTTCGAGGAAACCGGGTTGCAGATCGATCCAGAACGAGTTGTTGGCGTCTGGGTTCGAGATGGCTTCCGACCTCACACAGCGCATGTGTTCTTCTGTCGGGTCGTTCGAGGGACGGAATCGCCGTCGCACGAAACGCCCAGACTAAAATGGTTCGATGTCGACGATCTGCCCGAAGAACTCTTCTCGTGGTATGAAGAGCCCCTTCGCGTCGCGCTGACACCGGATGCCGAGATCTTTGTCGGCAACGATTGGCAGGGCCTTGGGGCGATCTGGGGCGCCATGAAGATCGACATTCGCATGCGCTGGCGTGGGCTGCCGAAGACCTGACAGCTTCAAGAAGGGCCGCCGTCAGTCCGAGTTCAACACTCGCCTGATCCATGGCGTCGATGGTGTGGGAGAGCGGAACCTCCGGAATCGAATCTTGTCGCGACCAGCGTCGGAGCGACTCGAAAAACGGCTGCTCTAGAAAGCGCGGTGTCGGGTGCTGCATCCAGACGTCAACGATTCGCATGCTCGAGGATCGCTCTCCGGTTTCCGGCTTGTGGATCGGGTGCCCGCTGCAACAGACAATGCCGACCGTCAGCGCGACGTCACAGAGTCCCGACGGGAGAATTCTACCCGCTTCAAGAACGCCCAGCTGTCTGTTGCCGGATGCAAGCCCTCGTTCTGCCGTGATGCGCGCACGGCGCCAAGATCTAGTGCTGAGAAATGCAAACGAAGCAGGGTGGTGTCTCGGAGGCTCCGCACCGGTAGCGCTCGCAGACTCCGAGCGGACCTTCGGGCAGTTGACATTGCAACCCGGACTCTGCGCATTTCTCGGGTGGGGTGGCCTGCAACGACTCGAAGTCGCAGGCCACGAGGCTGAGCAGCGACCCTAACAGGACCGAACAACACAGCAGGTTCCGCGATCCGGACATTGTGACACTCGTATATCCAGCGATTCAGATTCGCCGTACGCGGTTGACTGCGGGTGACGCTAGTCGGTAGGCGGAAACCCGCTATTGGGTGGCAAGCTCAGCAGACGTTGCTTCGAACCCGACCTTCCTATGTGTTCCGTCGCAGAACGGTTTTGTCGAGGACTGGCCACAGCGACACAGGAAGAGGGGCCCCGTCTTCTCTTCAGACGAGTCAGCGAGGCTGATCGTGACCGAATCCTCGGTGTCGAGGACGATCGGCCCGTTTGCGATGACTTTGATTTTCATTGAACGATCTCCTGCGAGTCAAGAATCGAGTGACGCCGAACGGATCGGGCTTTCGCTACGACACCGGGCGCCGACCGTCAGCGCCATGCGGCAGGGTCCCGATACCAGAATGCTAGTGAACTTGGGCACGCTCGGCTGTCAGTGGACCCCGGCGAGCGCTCGTGGGGCCGCAGCCGCCCTGCTGCTCGGAGCTAGGGGTTTGCGCTCGGCCGCGAGTCGGCCTCTTCGTGCCATCGGCGGAAGTTCTTCACATCATCGGGAACGATGATCTCGTTGAAGCGGACGCCGAAATCGATTGCGGCTTTGGTTGTGATGTCTGCCACCGAGAACTTGTCTCCCGCGATGAAGCGTCGGGAGGCGAGTTCTCTGTCGAAGAGACGCATGGTCTTCTCAACGCGTTGTCTCGCTCCCTCTGCAACGTCATCGCCGAGAAAGCCACCCGCAAATTCGATGGGCATCAGGAATGCGAACTCCGACCTTCGGTTCCACATCTCGATCGTTGCGACGTCGAGCGGCGACGCACCGAGGTTGCATGGCTCTCGATGGAGGGCTTC